>JAAELB010000680.1 GCA_024227155.1 Desulfobulbaceae bacterium | reverse complement strand
GCATAAATAGTACAAATTGGTTGTGTACAATGGCATGTAATATCATCATCGGTTATATGATGTATGTACATGACTTATGTCGCATTATTTTGCTTTACTACTAGACTAATCCATAATAGTTGCATAAAGTGTTTTCTGGGTTATGTCCATGTTACTCAGTACAGCTTGGTGTGAGTTTTGTCTCACATTGATTGTGTTACTCAGTCCAGCTTGGTGTGAGTTTTGTCACACATTGATTGTGTTACTCAGTACAGCTTGGTGTGAGTTTTGTCACACATTGATCGTGTTACTCAGTACAGCTTGGTGTGAGTTTTGTCTCACATTGATTGTGTTACTCAGTACAGTTTCATCCAAGTTCAGTATTCAGCCTTGTGTAATGACATGATATATATGTACTCATTGTGTTCATGCTACATAATACACTGATTGCGTAATATGGCTCTTCAGACGTGTTAATGTAATGTTGGAACTCCAGTTTTACATGAGTATTGTGTAACAGTTACATCAAGTAGTTAAATCATGTTGTATGTGTCACAAACATGTCTGGATCGTACAAGATTGTATGTGAGAGGCTATGTACCTTACTGAAGCTGTCTTAGATAATATTCCCTGTGGCCTGACAGCATCTTCATTTTGAGTAGAT
>JAAELB010000679.1 GCA_024227155.1 Desulfobulbaceae bacterium | reverse complement strand
GCTACGCAGCTTGCCGCTAAAGGGTAATGCGAAATCTTCAAATTCCATTTGTTTTTGATTGTGTCTATACATAGTTTAATAGGATAAAGTGCAAAGGTTTTGAGGGTTATCGGTGATTTTCTTTTCACTTTTCCCATTGAGGATAGCATTAATTTACAATATTTACAATACTTTATTGGTGTTTAAGGAAGCTCTAAGTAGGGAGTCCGTATTGAATTGTATTTTTATACAACGAGAACAGTTGATCAAAATATTTGCCCACTATGTATACCACAGCTGTTCGTATTCGCAACTTAAAAAGTATTCGTCTGGTTGCCACACGCTTCCCCACTATTACGGGAAAGAGGCAACTTCTCAGATTGTATGGCCGGGGTCAAGAGTTGGTTTGTCTCAGGGGGCCTAAAATATGAAATCGCGTCTGCCGCCGGTGATCATTTATTTACGCAGTTTATTCATACAGTCTCCTTTTTGAAACCGCTTCTATGGAACTGCCAGAACCGTACAGTTGCAAAGATCATCGCTTTCAAAAACGGTCCGGTCGCCGGCCTTCAGGCCGGGAACGGGAAACAGG
>JAAELB010000678.1 GCA_024227155.1 Desulfobulbaceae bacterium | reverse complement strand
TTTGTTTCTCCTTGATGATATGTTAACTCCAGTGGTATCTGTCTGGAATACCTTGAACAGAAGCACGTCTTACAGTTTTATAACAGAAAGCGTATATGGCTGATCAACTTCAGTATCGACCTGCAGCGTAGCAGGTACTGCCCATGCCATATCCATATTGACAAGAATGAGTTCTTTTCCACGTATGATTACTTCACAGGGCTGATCCAGTGAGCCATCTGCACCATCGGTATCACCGTTTTTATGTAATGTTGTGACATTACCCTGCATATCAACTGCGTGCGCACCATTACCTAGAAAATCGGCAACATAGATGTTATTATCCGCAGCATTCCAGACAATGCCATCAGCCGAGACCATGTGCTTGTTGCTGGCAAAGTGCGTTGTCAAAACGGCTTTATTGTCGTCATTTAAGGTTGTTTTGTAAATAGTACCATCTTCCACAATTGATGTGTAGAGATTCCCCTGGCCGTCAATGGTAACTCCATCGGCACCGAAGCCAAGCCTGTTACTCGATCCAAACTGTACAATAAGGTGTTTATCTGCAGCACCCTCTGAATAGGGTGTAAGTTTGATCACACCGTTTTGCAATTCAGCGAGGGTGAATCCGTAAACGCCACTTTGAAGAGGAGGTTTGGTTTCACCTTCCTTGGTAGCCGGGGTATGGGCAAGGATGGTTTCACTGACAAACAAAGTGTTTCCCTTCCAAGTCACACCATTTGCCACTATAAAACCTTCAACGACCACATCCATGTTAACGGGCTGACCGTTTTTCATGTTTATCCTCAGCAGCCTGGATTTATGTTCGCCACTCCAAAATATCTGCATGTCGGCAATATAGAGGTTGCCATCCGGTCCAAAGGCAGCATCCATTGGGCCAATTTTTCCGGTTTCCGGATGCATATCTTCTTGCTTGAATGTATACCAGGTTGAGATTTTGTTGTTCTTATCAATCTTAGCCATTACCGGTGGGGAGGCTTCTTTTATCTTTCCCGCTTTTATTAAATGATCATTATTAAAGTTGGGGATGGAAAGTATTATGTTACCATCCAGATCTAGAGTTGCACCATCAGGGGTGTTGTATGCTACTGGCAAGGTGAGCAGTAGCTGTGCTGTTTGTGGCTTTTCTGACTCGCAGTTGCTACCCGTTGCGCTGGTATTATAGACATTAAGAAGTAGAACGAGCGATACGATTGTGATCAGTGTCACCATTGTTAGTTTTTTCATAATTTCTCCATTATATCTGAACGGCTTGTTTAGGGCATCTTATAGCCATATTCTATCAGGAAGGAGTAATTGATCGACCTTCTTCATTAATCAGTACCTCAAAGGGTAGTAATTGTTTACACAACTAAGTGTAGTGAAAATAAAACAATACGGCAAGAGAGATCCCGTTTCACAAGTCAGGACTTGTCGGAATTGGAATTTTTTTTTGCAGATCTGTTGAAAGATGGAAACGTTGATAAATGTTTCAGAAAAATGATGTATTAAGAGTTCTTATACTGAGTGGGGGTCATATTAGTATATCTTTTAAAGGCGTTATTAAAAGCCGACTTAGAATTAAAACCTACCTTATAGGCAATATCCAGAATTGAGAGACCTTGTTCGATAGGATCTGTGAGTTGCTGTTTGGCTTCCTGTATCCGGTAACTGTTTATGAGGTCATAGAAGTTACCATTTGTCCCTGTATTTATCACCTGAGAGAGCTGATGGGACGGGATATGTAAATCTTTCGCAATATCTTTCAGACACAGATCACTGTTGAGGTATTTTTTTTCTCTTTCCAGATACTGCAACAACCGTTCTTTGTAGGAGGCGATATCCTCCTCAGTTAATCCTGAGGATTTATATTTTATAGTTTGAGCCTGTTGTGAATTATTCTCTGGTGGTAACGGAGAGGTGAGAGGAGCTTGCCTGTCTTTCTCCGTAAAGGTATTAAAAAATATCACAGGTTGCTTCAACGCTGCAAAACCAATACCATAGATAATCAGACAGAGGAGGATAGGGGGAATAACAAAATCTGCGGCTGAAGGTGCCAGGAAAAAAGCCTTTATAAAAGCAGCTCCCCAGATGAACCCGAAAGCAAGTAGCAGATATTTCAACCAGGCCAGTTTAAGCTTTTCCAGGTTTGAAAAGTTTGTTTTTAGACGTTGTTCATGGGCTTGTAGAACATTAAATGACAATCTCAGATAATATAATAAAAGAACCGTTTGCAAAATAACAGCCAGATAATAATGAAGGGGGATTGGGGTGGATATGGTCTGCAGTTTAGTTGCTGTATCTGAAAGGAAATAAGGAGTCAAATAAAGTGTGTACATTACAGCTGGAACCAGGTGAACACTATCCCTTGCCTGAAAAAAAAACCCGGGCGTTGTCATTGCCCTGGTGTAATAATAGAGCAGAATCCATATCAGGAATGGGAGGGGGCGATAACTCTGGGTGAAATTCGGGAAGTTGTTAATCAACTCCGTACTGCACAATATTTTTATCAGGGCATAGTAGGAAAAAAGAGCAATAATACCGCACAGAAGATAGTTGGCCGTTGCATTCCTTTTTTTTGAGGTCAATAGGGCCACTATGAGAAGTGTACTTTGGAGAAGAGTGGCTATGAGCAGGCCAATGTATAATGTTGATGTCATTTTATGGCTTCTCTTGTGGATATGATAGCTTAATTTTACTGGTGATCCTTGTATTGTATATATTGTTTGTACTCAGATCAACAGGAAAAAGTAAGTATCAGTCCACCCGTTTCCCTAAAAAATTCGAGACCGGTGGCGCACACCGACACCTGTTCAGTATCGAAGTACGGCCACACGACCTCCGCTGTAATGCAACCACGTCGCCTTCCTTGGAAATTGTAAGTAAGGTTATTCTACGGCATGCCGACCTTTTAACCTTTCAACCACTCAGCGACACCTCGGGAAGGTGAATGATACTGAAGCAATTCGGTGGATCGAAATACTTTATGGATATGGCTATCTTCACACCTGCCCCCTTATGCAGATTGTGAAAAAGTGAGTAAGAAAAACAAAAAATATACTCTTACTGAGGGAGAGGCCCCCAGGTGCAGATACCTCTCCCTTGGGTAAGTGATTTCACGTTGACGATAACAAAATAAGGGTAGCCTACTTCATAGAAACGCTGTAAAAATCCCTCAATTTACTGATAGCCTGATCTACATACTTGTCAATGTCGTACAGAGCCACGTGGGTTGCTCCTTCTATTGTCCACAGCTCTTTTGGCTCACTAGCTTTTTTAACAGCTATTTTACTCAAACCAAGCGTCAGTGCTTTAGTACCGGCGATAGCTAAATACGGTCGTGGAGCCAATAGTCCCATCTGATCTGTAATATCATAACTTCTGCGTGTATCCCGGCTCATCACTGCCATTTTATTTTCACCATAGTTCGGACATAAACCTCTGGCTGTACAATAGTATTCGTAAGCCTCTTTTCGCAGTTGATTTGAATTTTCATCTACATTTGGCATTTGTTTTATATAGACGACCTCACCGGTTTCAAAATACTTTTGCCTTGCCTCACCAGATTGTTTCATTATGTCCAGTAAGTTTTTCTTGTCACCCGGCTTACCATTAATTATCTGACTTCTAAGGTCGAAAAGACCGGAAACAGAGGCATAGGCTTTCACCCGTCCATCGTAAATTGCTGCAGCTGCTCCAAAACCACCACCATTACAAACACCGAGCATACCGATTCTATTAGTATCCACATCAACAAGTGAGCCGATATAGCTGGTTGCGTTCTTAACATCTTCGACTTTCATATAAGGATTTTCATAATGCCTGGGTTCCCCCTCACTTTCACCATATGTTCTATGATCAATAACAAGTGTTAGAAATCCCGTCTCTGATAGTTTCTTTGCATATATACCAGCGGTTTGTTCCTTGACTGAACCTTTTGGGCCTACAACAACGACAGCAGGGTATTTCTGTCCTTTTTTATAGTCTCCTGGCAAATATAGGTTTCCAACAACTTTTAACCCTTCGCTGAAAAAATGGATCTTGTTTTTTCCAGCATTAAAATCAGTTGGGCTATCCGGTGATATTCTTCCCCCCATACTTCCAAAACTTGGGGATGCTATCAGCACAATCATCAACATTGTTAAAAGAACTCTTTTCATTTTGTTTCTCCTTTAAAAATTTATATTTGATAGAACATCCGGTTTTAAATATAAATTATTTCCAATCTTTATCGACCGACTCAATAAATCCATACTTATTTTATTGAACAAAATTCTAATGAAGAACTATCTAGCTGATATGCAAAGAAAATAATAAAGATAAGAAAAGTGATGTTGTGGATTATCCAAACGTAAAATGTGTCTGGTAACTATGCTTCTGAGTGTACAAGATGTGAATTTTTATATTGGGTAGGAGTCAATTGGGTGTACTTTTTAAATGCAGTATTGAACGTTGACTTTGAATTGAAGCCAACTTCATACGCTATGTCGATAATTCTGGAGTGTTGTTTTGAGGGGTCAGTGAGTATCTGGGTTGCCTCTGATATACGAAGTGAATTGATAAGATCATAAAAATTCTGTTGAAGTTCAGTATTAATAATTTGTGAAAGTTGATATGAAGGTATGCCCAGATGGTCGGCCAGGTTCTGGAGCTTCAAGTCGGAGTCGATGTATGGCTTTTCCTGTTTGAGGTAGGTGACCAGCTTATCTTTAAGTGCTGCAATCTCACTTTCACTCAAGCCAGAATATTCGTATTTTGGGGGCTGTTTGAAGTTTTTCGATTCTGCCTGACTTGTTTCCATTGATGCAATTATCTCTACAGGATTCTGGTTCTGCATCCCGATAATTTCATCCCAACGATCACTGAATATTTCGGGCTGGCGCAAGGCATACCAGGCGATTAGAAAAATGGTCATACACAACAATAACGGTACTATCAATTTATTTTCATACCCTACATTACCGTGTGTCGTAAGAAATCTGAAAAGGGCTGTAAACCAGATTACTCCGAATGCCAGTAACAATTTTTTCAACCAATCTAATTTGATTTTCTCAAGATTAGAAAACAGATCCTTAATGTTCTGCTGGTGGAGATGAATTCTTTTGTAAGAGGAACCCAGGTAGGACAAAAAAACAATCACCCAGAAACTACGCTCTATGACCCATGATGTTGTAAATGGTTGCGAAGACAAAGAATCTATTTTTGCTGCAGAATCTGAAATGAAAAATGGCGACATGACAAGGGTGTACAGGACAAAAGGGATGAGATGCAGACTGTCTGAATAAGTAAACTTAAACCTGGGAGTTGTTAGGGCTTTACAATAAAAATAGATCATCGTACACGCAAGAATAAACACAGGACGGTATGTTCGAATCAGATACGGATAATGAAGAATTTCATTGGTATTGCTAAGAATCTTAACAAGAGAATAATAAGAGAATAAGATAATTAATCCGCTCAATAAACAGTTAGCAGATTTGTTGCTGTGCTTAGAAGTCAGTAGGGAAAATACTAAAAGAGTTCCCAGGGAAATCGTGGCAATTATCAGTATGTGAAAAAAAGGGAGATTCAAGTGATTACTTCCTTGTCTGAGTAATAATTAAAAAAGATGCCGTTTTCTTCCAAGCCAGCTGTCTCTATTATACATCATTTCATTAACAGATCCATTGGCTATCCTAATATGTTTAAAAGAATCATGGGTGGTGCTTTTTCCTGATTAAACCACGCATCGCTTCATCTTCTGCATCAGGCACATAATTAATCCGTACTCCACTCTTCTTTGGAATTATGGATGGTGAAGATCCGATACAGCAAAACCCATTGCCGGTGAAGTGACGATAGAGTGCAAAACCACAAGGACCAGCTTCATAGACGAAATGCAGTTCAGGACCTGCATCGGCGATGGCGGTAGAGATTGATTTTTGATGAACATCCATTCCACCAAATTTAGTGCGCACATTTTCCCCCATGGCTTCCCTCCTTGTTTTAGAATTATTGTAACGTGCGGTTACAATCTATCTTAACAAGAGTTGGGATGATCTGTTATCTGTCAGAATTATGTCTGTACATCTTCGGGCAACTAAGGTGGCTTATGGCAAGATTTGATAGAAACCAATTAACATGAGTTGTCAGATTGGATTACGATTTTTCCAGATGCTCGTTAAATAAACTTACTCTGCATTACGTCAAGTCTGAATAGAGGTTAATACGTATTTCTGATTACCCATAAAGTTCAGCAGTTGTTGTGATGAAGCATTTTCTTTTTGATGTTTTACTATGTTGTGAAAATTCTCTGTAAATATGTGTAAAAATAATTCATTTCTGGGTAGAACTAAATGCTTTTAGCATAAACTATAATCTATAAATGTTGTGTGAATGGAAGTATACCAATCCAGTTGCGTATATTGTGAGTATCTGTTAGTAGGTAGAGATCTTGTATTTTCAATATACTATGGATATTAGGCAGGTATGAAACAGGTATCAACTAGGGTAAACATATTCAGTTCATT
>JAAELB010000677.1 GCA_024227155.1 Desulfobulbaceae bacterium | reverse complement strand
TTCCACAAATTTGATGATATCTTGTTTGGTAAACTCTTCGGATGGTTTTTGCAGATATTGTACAATTTTGTTTGGATTTAGAGCAATCTGGTTTTCCATATTCAAATCCTTATTACAGCCGTGTTTGTTGTCTATTAAATATTTTTTATATTTCAACTCCCAATTGATCAAGAATGTATTCAGTTTGGTTCAAGCGTTCAATAGCCTTGTCGTCAAATTGTTTAACTATTTCAGAAAGCAATGTTTCGATACAAATGATAGTGGCTACAACTGGAGTAAAAAAATAATCGCCCTCAACGGAGGTAATTAGGAAATTTTCGGTTTCGATAGCCAAGGGAGAAGACAAACTGTCCGTAAGTGCAATGACATCGACATTCTGTTTCTTGCAAATACGGCAAGCATCAACAGTGTCTTTTGTATATGGATTTAGGCTGATGGCTATGAGAATATCATTCGGTTTAAGTACAGCTAAATCTTCAGCCAACGTGTGACCAGCCTGTCCTATAAGCGAAATGCGATCGCGGACCATTTTTAGATAGAAGCCCAGATAATGAGCCAAGGGATAGCTGCTTCTCAGCCCCAGAATATGAATACGCTTAGCATTGACAACTAGCTTGATTATGGTAGCAAATCTCCGTTGGTCAAAAGCATCCGCCATTAGCATGACGTTGCTCCACTCATCTTGAATCACGCGTTCCAAAAGAGGCACTTTAGATTTACTGTCTGCGTATCCTTTTTGTAGAAATTTTTTTACCTGTTCACTGTAAAAACTCCTGTGTTGCTTGATGTTTTTCTTAAAAAGATTTTTTAGACCCGGAAAACCATCAAATCCCAATTTTTGCGAAAGGCGGGTAATAGATGAAATATTGATATCGTTTTCAGAGGCTATTTCAGATATTGATTTAGCCGCCGTCTCGTTAGGTTCATCAAGCATACGTTCCAAGATAGCAAGATTACGATTGGTAAGTCGGATTGCATGCTCATCATTGCGGATTTTGATGTACAGGTGCCTTAATTCTTCTAAGCTATTAGGGGCTTTGGAATCCATTACCTATAAAACCTCTTTATTCAAGTGTTGTGTTGATTAATTTTTTATCCGGTAGCACCAGGTTCATTAATAATTGCCTACTGACTATAGCGTAACTTCTGGCAAATCATCCAGCCACCCCCCATTTCCTGTCAATTGCCGTACAAGAAGGCGAGATACTTCTTCCTCATGTCCACTACGGGCATGCAATTGTTTAAGGATCAATTTATCACCAATTCTGCCGCAAATCTCCAGTTTGCCAATATCATGCCCGATAATGTACTTGAATCTTTTTGCGTAGCCATCAAAATGACGTCTGGCTTGATCGACAATATCAACGCCTTTTTTCAGCGGTACTTGAAAGTGGTGCCTTACGCGGGCTACAGGCATGCACTGATAAAGATAGTAAGGGTTGACACCGATGCGCAAAAGTCCGTTCATTAAATCCACCAGGGCCTCCACACTGTCGTTGACACCGGAAAGCAAAACTGCCTGGTTGTTCACTGTAACTCCGGCATTTCTTATCCGGCGGATGGCTTCAGTCGACACAGGTGTAATCTCCTGAGCATGATTAAAATGAGTCGGAATGAAGAGGGTTTTCTCGGCATTGAAGTCCTTTAGTAAAGATATCAAGTCATCATCGAATAAACGGATTGGATAGGATACGGGAACTCTTGACCCAATTCTGACATGATTCAGATGTTTAATGCCTTTTAGAGCGTTCAACATCTTTTCCAAAACTCTGGTCGGGAGCATGAGTGGATCTCCTCCCGACATAATTGCATTAGTGATTTCTGTATGTTCGGCAATATAGCTGGCTGCCTTTTCAAAGTTTTTTACGGTAAGGTCATTCGTAAGGCCCACCATACGCTTCCGGAAACAATGCCTGCAGTACATGGCGCAGTACTCGGATGTCACCACAAGCGCTGTGTAATCATATTTGTGTAAAACACCATTGCCTTTGTCATGTTTGTCATCACCGTATGGGTCCTTGGTGGTTTCGCCCATGGTCCCGGCAACTACAAGTTCCTGTGCATCCGGTATGCAGAGTTTGCGCACAGGATCCTCAGGGTTTTCAATATCAATCAAGTTGAGGTAGTAACGCGGAATATTCATTGGATGAATATCAACCACCTTTCGCAGATCAGCTTCCTCTTGAGGGCTAAGCGGAAGATATTGCTTGAGGTCATCAATAGTGGTGATGTTGTTCTTGAGTTCTTTAAGGTAGTCCAGTTGTGCCCAGTCAATATCTTCGAGCGTGGATTTTTTATCTGTGATTTTAGTGGTATTTTTCAATTGCATGATTGCTATCCCTAATTTTTTATTGCTTTTTATATTCTTTTTTGGCCATTTCGACCCCAGTGTTGCAAAAGTCGGAGGGCTTCAGAGCCAAGGCGCCAAGGGTAAAGCCGTAGTGAGCTACTGCGAACCCTTGGCAACGCCGGATCTGGAGTCCTCCGGCTTTCCGCGTTGTTTTAAGGGTAAAAAAGATGGAGAAAAACCGAACCGATCCTGGAATGCACCGCTGGTTTGATCCGGAAACCAGGATTGGATTGGCTTTAGCTTCAACGCCCATAACCCTTTGTGAGGTTTTTTTCCATCTTTTTTATGCACCATTGGGGTTAATCCTGGCATTACTGCCATGACAGCAAGCGGGTATAACCTTTTTTCAGTGCCGGCGACCCAAAAACAATGGCTGACCGAACATGTGTTCGAAGTCAGGTATATTGTTATGTCCCCAATTCCAGGGGCAATCCCTGATCCA
>JAAELB010000676.1 GCA_024227155.1 Desulfobulbaceae bacterium | reverse complement strand
GTTTTCATGCTCTCCCGTTATGGCACTTTCATCGCCCACCCGGATACCAATCACGTCATGAATGAAACTATCTTTACGGCGGCGGAAAGCCTGGATCGTCCGCAGTTGCGTGAAATTGGGCGCAGGATGGTGGCAGGGGAGTCCGGGGTGGTGGAGCTAAAGAACATGCCGCTCACAGGGGACAGTTTTCTCTACTTTTCTCCCCTCCCACACCAGCAATGGTCCATCGGCGTTGTCTTTCCCCAAAAAGAGATAATGGCAGACGTCTTCCGCTTGAACAGGCAGGTGGCGACACTGGGAGTCCTCGGTTTTGTGGTGCTGGTCCTGCTCATCACATATCTTGCAAGCCGGATCACTCATCCAATCAGGAAACTCACTGTTTCAGCAAACGACATGGCCTCTGGTAACCTGGAAGCTGTACTGCCCGAAACGACTTCAAAGGATGAAGTGGGTGAACTAACCAACGCATTCCAGGCCATGCGGGAGAGTATCAAAAGCTACATCAGTAACCTGACAGAAACCACGGCGGCCAAGGAGCGTATTGAGTCCGAGCTGCGCATTGCCCACGACATCCAGATGGGTATCCTGCCAAAGCTCTTTCCCGCCTTCCCAGAGCGTAAGGAATTCGACATCCACGCGTCCATAGAACCTGCCAAAGAAGTTGGTGGTGACCTGTATGACTTTTTCTTCTTGGATGAGAAAAACTTTTGTTTTCTGGTGGGTGATGTTTCTGGTAAAGGCGTTCCGGCAGCTTTTTTTATGGCCGTGACTAAAACCTTGCTCAAAGTGGTGGCCGAACGTACACTTGATCCTGGCGAGGTCTTAACCAAGGTGAACAATGATCTTGCCGAGGATAATGAATCCTGTATGTTTGTAACCCTCTTTCTGGCAGTCATGGACATTGGCACGGGCGAAGTTCGGTATGCCAGCGCGGGACACAATCCGCCCCTGTTAATGGCCAAGGGAAAAGATGTCCAGTGGATTCCACCCTTGAACGAGTTGGTCGCTGGGATAATGGAAGACACTCAGTACACGACAAAATCCATGACGATGTTTCCTGGAGACACCCTCTTTATCTATACGGATGGGGTGACCGAGGCCATGAACCGCAAGCAGGAGCTCTATTCCGATGAACGATTAGTGGAATTAATGAATCACTGTCAGGGAAAATCTGCCAAGCAGATGATCGGCAGCGTTGAGGGGGATTTAAAGGAATTTACTGGTGGAGCCGAGCAATCTGACGACATAACTATGCTTGCCATGCAATACCTTGGCAAAAACAGCGAATCAGAAGGAAAAGACAAATGAATATTATATGTGATAAGAAAGAAACTGGAACCCTGGTGCAGGTTAATGGTCGTATGGATGCGGTAAGTGCCCCGGCCTTTGAAAAGGAATTTGTAAAGGTTATGGAAGGTGGCGAGACAAAGGTGGTGGTGAATCTTGGTGATCTCGAATACATAAGCTCTGCTGGTCTCCGTAGTATTCTTGCCTCGGCAAAGAAGGCCAAGAAAGCGGGGTGTACCATGCAGTTTTGTGGTCTGAACGGAATGGTACAAGAAGTCTTTCAGGTATCAGGTCTGGGGAGCATGTTCAGCGTCACTGCCACAGTTGAAGAGGCATTTGGGGCCTGATGCCAGAAAACGTTCACCTTAGCATAGTCGCAGATTTTGATAACCTTGCAACAGTTAAGGCCTTTGTCAGTCGTAGGGCCAAGGAGCTAGCGGTACCTGATCGGCTCTGGTCAAAACTTGAGCTGGTGGTGGAAGAGCTTTTCCTCAATATAGTCAATCACTCGTGCCCAACCCCCAAGACATCTGCCGATATCAGCTGCTCGTGGCAAAATGTTGGACAGAAAGCTGATGAGATGTTCTGCGTTAGTGTGCGAGACTGGGGTCCACCATTTAACCCATTGGAAAACGATTCTCCAGCGCTTGAACAGAAAGTGGAGTCCCGCCCGATTGGAGGTCTGGGGATTTTTCTGGTCCTTCAAATGGCTGATCATTGCAGCTATACAAGAGAAGATGACAACAATATATTCTCAGCCTGCTTTCAAATGAAATAGATTGTGAGAGGTGAGAAGAAGATATCGCCTAATTTTATACAGGTTCGCATGACTGACATTTTGGGGCTTACCCAGGACAACGTCTTGCGGTTTGAAAAACGTTCTAACGTTTTTCTTTCCTCACTATGCAAGTTCTTCGATTCCATGGGTAGAAAATTTGATTTAATAATAGTTTCTGCCCTCAATATCCTTATCTGTGAGGGTTGCCATATCGTACTTTTTTGGGGAAGAATCGCCTGATTCTTCCATTAGTATTCTCATTTGTTCCCCGCGGCCTCTGGCATAAAGTTTAGGAAAAAAGCCGCGCTGCGAGTTTAATCGGTTAATATTGCTGTATCGAAGGTCTGTATTTTCAACAAAAGCTTCGGGTTAACATAACTACTGTTGACCTGCAGGTACACATGTTATTGCAATGGCAGAGACTATTATTGGATCTACGTAACAAAAAGATAGCCGAATAATATGTTATAATTTGGGTAACTACTCAAAAAGTGGTGGTAACATCCACAAAATCACTTTTTGGATCGAAGTCTACGCTATCTCCAGATAAAAGAACTCGAGAATGACAACAGGGGATTGATTGTACATGTCGTCCCCGAACGTTTTCATCGGGGATCCAGTAGTTATTTTACCACCAGTTTTGGAGAAGTTACGATATGCAGGCCAGTTATCTTCATTCCGGATGGCAGGCGGACAACGCAATGTTAAAGGCTTTGGAATGCGTAACCAATACCAGTGACCTGCAAGTGGTGACAACTGCAATTAAGTCGGTATATGAGCCATGGCTTGATGATGCTGCCAGGCACTTACAACAAGTTGTTGAACAAAATGGTTACCCAGGAGGAACGTTAACGAGTCGCTCTACTCAGCCAGCACAACATGGAGACTGTTTTCTTTTTGTTGACGGTCTACGTTTTGACATTGCAAAACGGTTAAGCACATTACTCACAGACAATAACCTTCTTGTTGAAGAGCAATTATGCTGGGCTCCTCTACCGAGTGTTACGGCAACGGGTAAACCAGCGGTTAGCCCGGTTAATGAGTTTATTGCAGGAGGTGAGGATACAGCTGATTTTGAGCCCTGTGTTAAGGAGAGCGGACAGTCCCTGAAAGGTGGATATCATTTTAAGAAGTTACTATCTGGTTCAGGCATCCAGGTCCTTGAAAAGACAGATTACGGTAATGGTGAAGGTATAGGCTGGTATGAATATGGAGATGTAGACCATGAAGGACACGAAAGAGGTTGGAAAGTAGCGAAACAAATAGATATCTTTTTGCAGGAACTCCATGAGACAATCGAGCAATTGTTTTCGTCTGGATGGAAGTCCATCCGCATTGTCACTGATCATGGCTGGTTGCTTTTACCAGGGGGACTACCGAAGCTGGACCTACCAAAATCTTTAGTGGAAAACAAATGGGGCCGTTGTGCTGTGCTGAAGGAGGGCGCTGCCAGCCATGAAAAACTCTATCCCTGGTTTTGGAATCCTGAGCAGAATATAGCCCTGGCAAATGGTATCAGTTGTTATAAGAGTGGAGAAGAATATGCCCATGGCGGCTTGAGCCTGCAGGAGTGTCTAGGGCTCCAGATGCACATAACAAAAGAGCCTATAGCTACGCAGGGAGAAGTTCAAATCACTGATGTTGTCTGGAAAGGGTTACGATGCAAAGTTGCTGTTGACGGCCTCTTTGCTGGCCTGCAATTAGATGTACGATCACAGGCTGGGAATGAATCATCGAGTATTGTCATGAGCATTAAAGCAATAGACAGCAATGGTGTTGCATCTGTTGTATTGTGCAAGTACCGATAATGAGGAGATAGAAGAAGGTCTTGAAATTGTAGAGCGGCAATTGAAATCCAGGACAGTTAAAGCCGGTGAAGAAGAGCTCTTTAAAGCCCATGCAAGAGAAAAAGGCGAAGTCAAAATAATTGATTTGATCAGTGTAAGGCTTGATGCCAAAACTGATTCCTACCTGGCTACTTTACCCAGCCTGCAGCTAAAGGATGTTCGTATAGGTTCTGAGTTGGTTAATAAGCATGAACGGATGCTTACAGGTGGTTTCTATGCTGAGATCACATTGTCGTATGATGCTGCAATTGCACAGGAGAAAAATGGACGGCCATTCGGGATAGAAAGGCTACGGGAAATTCAGCTCTCAAGTCGAGATGTACTATCGGTAATAGCTGAAGCAAGAATGCAATTTTCTACTGAAGAATGGAAGCACTTTTTACTCCGTTCAATTGGCCTAGACTCCAGTGTCCTGGATGAACGTGCTCAGAATAGTTTTTTTCTACGTATGATTCCGTTTGTAGAAAACAACTATAATATGGTCGAGCTGGGACCGAGAGGAACCGGTAAGAGCCATTTATTTCAGCAGGTTTCTCCATACGCCCATCTTATTTCAGGAGGTAAAGCTACTGTTGCCAGGATGTTCGTGAATATGACAACCGGGCAGCGAGGCTTGGTGTGTCAATACGATGTTGTCTGTTTTGATGAAGTGTCAGGTGTATCCTTTGATCAAAAAGACGGTGTGAATATCCTCAAGGGTTATATGGAATCGGGGGAGTTCAGTCGTGGTAAAGAAAGTATCAGGGCTGATGGAAGTTTAGTTTTAGTTGGTAACTTTGCTGTTGATGTAGAGCACCAACAGCGTATAGGACACTTGTTTGGACCTCTTCCTCCCGAAATGAGGGATGATACTGCGTTTATGGATCGAATACATGCGTATCTTCCAGGCTGGGATGTACCTAAGATAAACAAAGAGATGCTTACTGACCATTTTGGATTAGTCAGTGACTTTTTATCAGAATGTTTGAGTCATTTGCGCAGGGGGAGTCGGGTTGCAGCTCTACAAAACAGGGTTCACTTTGGAGGTGCGCTGAGTGTTCGAGATACCAATGCAGTCAATAAAACAGTCAGTGGTTTATTAAAGCTACTCTATCCTGGTGGAGAGGAGCGTATTCCTGATGAAGATCTTGAATGGGCGGTGCGGATAGCTTTAGAAGCCAGAAGACGTGTCAAGGAACAACAAAAGAGGATTGGTGCTGCTGAGTTTCGCAATACTCACTTCAGCTATGTGATGGGCGAAGATGGCGTTGAGAAGTTCATATCAACATCAGAGCTGCAAAGCGATAATACCATCGGGGGAGACCCGCTAGAGCCTGGTCAGGTATGGTCCATTAGCCCAGGTGGTGCTGATGAACATGCTGGAATGTATAGAATTGAAGTAAATGAAGGACCTGGCTCAGGAGTCAAAATACTTAATAAACCGATTCCTCCTGCTTTTAGAGAGAGTGCCGGGTACGCTGAACAAAACCTTTATTCACGAGCTTCGCAACTAGTTGGAGACAAGGATCCAAGGCATCATGAGTTTACTGTACAGGTGAGAGCTTTTGATGCAGCCAAGAAAGGTGCAATGCTTGGGGTAGCAACTCTCATTGCCTTATGCACTGCTTTACTGAAAAAAAGTATTCGTGGTGGCTTGGTAATCGTGGGAGAGATAAATTTAGGAGGCTCAATAGAACCAATACATAATGCAGTTACCATTACCGAGATTGCTGTTGAAAAAGGTGCTGTTGCCTTGCTGATGCCTGTAGCCTGCCGTAGACAATTGTTTGAGCTTTCTGATGATATGGCAACCAAAATTGATATTCAATTCTATTCTGATGCCAGAGACGCCCTTATTAAAGCAATAGCAGAGTAATAAATTACAGATCCAACTGTAATTTCAATTAACTTATCAATAGGTGAAACATTTGAAAAAAGTAAATCTAGCTGAAAAATTCTCTTTATTTGATGGACATTGGGAACCTAAAATAGCAGGGGAACTAAACAACCAGCACATAAAACTGTAAATGATCCTGAGTGGATTTAAGCTGAAGAGGATTCTAAAGCAATGGCCACCAGTAAAGCACTAATCATAGGAGGAACAGGACTGATAGGTGGATACTGCTTACAGACCCTTCTCAATGATCCAACCTATTCAGAAGTAACTGCCCTTGTCAGAAAACCTATCCTTAAAACGCACCGTAAACTCAAAACAATCGCAACCAACTTCAGCAACCTTGAGCATGAGCTATCAAACATTCAGGCTCAAGATATTTATTGCTGTTTAGGAACCACGATCAAAAAAGCTGGATCTCAAGAAGCCTTCAAACAGGTTGATTACTCACTGGTTGTCACGGTTGCAGAGATAATGAACAAAATGGGTTCCGAACAGTTTATTGTCATTTCCTCTATGGGTGCTGATAAAAACTCAAAGGTATTCTATAGCCGGGTTAAAGGTGAGATGGAGGAGGCTTTAAAAGAAATTAACTATCCTTGTCTACGTATCATCCGACCATCACTACTATTAGGATCACGAGAAGAGTTCCGTTTAGGTGAAAAGATCGGGGCTTGGTTAACTCCTATACTGAAACCGCTAATGTTGGGATCGCTGAAAAAATATCGGCCTGTACAAGCTGAATCTGTTGCTGAGTTTATGGTAAAAGTTGCTCATGACGAACCTGTTTCAGGGGTGCATGTGTATGAGTCGGATATGATATTATAGAAAAAATATTTAGCTATTTTTTCACAGGATTTTTTCAAGGGGAAACAATGTTCTCAAGTGCAAATTGGAAAGAGATTTTCAGTATATTTCAAAAACAGCCTAAGACGATTGTGATTGTTTTTGCTGCTGGTCTAGCTTTATCTTATTGGTACATGAATGACAGGTTGAATACAGTAGAAAGCACATCAGAAGCAACAATCAAAACATTCGAAGCTAGAGCACAATTGCACATGACCGAAAAAACAGCCATGGTAACGGCTCTCAAAAAATCTCAAGTTGAGATTGATGATTTACAAAATGGCAGACTAGACTTTATTTCATTTAAAGGCAGAGTCGGAGGATATTGGGGATACGGTGGTAGTTCCGATGTAAATCTATTTGATGTTCAAATTCTTGATTTTAAGAAGATGCATTGAGCGAAGATTCAAATACACGCTTAATCATCGTCAGCAAAATCAATCTCCATATCAATCATTTCTCTCGCTCTTTCTATGGCCCGATCTTCTGTAATACCACCCATAGACACATACTGAGTGTAACCTGAAGGGCTGGTGATATTAAAAAAGGGGAACACTGATCGTCTTTGGCAGTTACTGAGATCGTCCAGCCCTTGTAGATGTCGGTGATTGTGGTGGTCATAGTAAGTCCTTAAACATTAGCATATACTTTACCATCTTCTCTTCTCGATTTTCTTCCAATCAATAGAGGGGTAAGACAATACCTTTATACCTTGATACAACACTTTAAGGTCATCGGATTTAACATAGTTACTCACAAACCCACCTGCGTACTTATTACCTATCAAGAAACACCGATTCGTTTATGTATGTCTGATTTCTCTAGAAAATCTATGACGTTATGTCTGAAAGAATGAAATGTTGTGTTGCCCTTGACCCCTAATTTCCATTTCCAGCCAGATGAAGTCATTCTGTTAAAGCCGTTCGCAAAATTCTTGTAGGGATCTCCTGATTTATTATATAGCTCTGGAAACAACATTGCAGTCCTTTTCCCAGAATGTGCATAATCGATGAAGCCGAGCCTCTTTAGTTGAGGGTGAACGGGGATCTTTCTGGGAGCATTCTTTCATTGTTAGCTCTTACTTCAATTAAACCTTCCACTCTCGTATATTTCATTGTTAAATAGTAACCTCAGTTCATCATCATTGAATTGATCTCTTCGCTCATGATCGGCTTTTTTGACATATTGTGACATATATTCATCAATTGCATCACACAGCAGGGGGATAGTCTTTTTTACTATCATCTGGTACAGGTTCAAGTCTTTGAGGCACTACAGGTGCAGACACAGGAACAGATTCAGGAAGTTTGAGTTCTTCTTTCAGGCTTGTTAAGATCGCCTTCTGTTTATCAAAGGTAAGATTTCCCCATGAGACCAATTCTTTTTGAAGTAGCTCTTGTTGGTGGGAATTCAAACCCCTGAACAGGATTTTGGTTTCACTCTCCGTGCTATTGTAATCAGTGAAGTAATTAGTGCCTTACTCCTGAACTTCTGTCATAAATAACAAGAAACTCAGGAGCTATTTATGAAATCGTGAAGTTACTTTCACCGACAAGGCACTTATCCCGTCTTATTTTCCCGTTCAACGGGGTTAGCTTCTTTTTCTTCACCGTCCAATATACCTGTTTCGTTTGATTGAATGGACGCTATAAGGAAATGCTTTAATTATCGTTTGCCTTCATTAGAGTCACGTTGAGCATTCCCCAAGGCTTGAAACTTGTCGTTCATAGTAAAAATCCGTTTTTTCCAGTTCAACCCATAAACGTCTTGCACATCTAAGAGCATCAGAATAATTACGTGTTCCTAATGATCGTTTGATCTCTGACTTGGCGGTATTATATTGCTTTTTGATTGAAAGTGGAATACGAACACGGCAGTAATAAATACCATGCCGGGACTTTAGTAAATAGGTCGGATTTTTGGGCTTCATAGCGGTAGCGTGTCTCACGGTTGTGTACCACCTCTATGCACAAACAAAAAAAGGGTTTTCTTAAGTGATTTAAATCACTTAAGAAAACCCTGGAATTTGGTGCCGAAGAGAAGACTCGAACTTCCACGAGGATACCCCCACTAGACCCTGAAGTTAGTGTCGTAATTCTGTAAGTATTTGAAAGTAAAAGTATAATTTGAGTATGTTCTTGAGTTTGTTCCACTTTTGTTCCACTTTTCATTCATAGTGTTTAGATACTTTTTAAAATTGAATAATACAATTAGAGCTCGATAAGAGAGAAACTGATCGAATTCTGCCGACCTCAATCTCAATTTTTCTAAAGTGCTCCTATCGTTTAGCTAGAACCTGACTAACCAGGATTTTAAATATGTTGGTGGTCATGGATAATCTGTATTTTGTCAGTCATCAGAATGGTGGAAAATAACCGGCCAATTTCGATAAGCCACACTTGGTTTGATCAGCATTCATTATTTTCCTGAACCATACAAGAAAAGTCGTTTTAAATGGAGTAACATTTACAATGCAATTAGGCAAATCATCAGGCCGCAGGTAGAGCGTCTGCTACTCATCTCACGATGAGACTATCTTTGGTTATCTCTTCTTTGCAGTTACTACATTTCTGAACAATTCCGTGGGAGCTGGTAGCAAACCCTATCAGGGATAACCTTGACCGGTAGACGGACCAGATTAGACGCAATTCTGGTAGCCGATACGAAAGTATTATCTTTCATGAAGTCATTCAAATATGGAGCAAGTTTCTCGGTTGATAATCTGGAATAATCTGGGACTGGAATATTTTTTTTCTTGTCAGGATAAAGTTCCTTTCCAGGGGGCCAACAAGCCTTTTATATGTTGCTAGGTTTTTGGAAAAACTTACTGATTAGACTTACAGGAAGCACCTCAAGTTGGAGCTATTGACCAGATTCGTTACCTTCGACCTGGCAATATCAAGCCCAACACTCAGTTACAAAATTTACCCTATCTTTGGTAATCTCTTCTTTGCAGTTACTCCACTTCTGAACAACAATGTGGAAGCTGGCAGCTAACCCTACCAGTGACCGGCAGACGAACCAGATTAGACAAAATTTTGGTAGCCGACACGAAAGTACTCTCATTCATGTAATCATTCATAAATGGAGCAAGTTTCTCGGTTGATAATCTGGAACCATCTTTGGTTTCAAAATGCCATTTTATCGTTAGGCTATTCTTGACTTTCTAGAGATCGAAACAGCATTATATGTTGTTAGGTTTTGTTAACACATCCTTCTTTGAATTTACAGTAGGAAGATATAGATGGGGAGTTAATAAGATCTTCATACCTTTGACGTGGCAAAATTAACCGATGCTATGAAAACGGGCATTAGGACTCTTCACAACTACGGAGTTTCCACAGACAATACTACTAAACAATATTCAACTCTTTCATTTATTGTTCAAAACAGTATAAGTGGGAATCATTTCTACAGTCACTGTAGCCTGCCTCAGTCCAACCCGATGAACTGGAGGTAAGTGTTCCGGTTCGACCATCTTTTGTGGAAAAAACATTTCCAGTGGCAGTCCAGTTGCTACAATTAGTCCCGCCACCAATAGCACTGCCACTTGTGGTCGTGTATGTCCAAACGGAGTTGCTGCTCCCCGCAGGACTGGACGCTTCTGTTACGTTAATATTGGCCTTTAATGTACCATCTGTTAAATCATCCCAATGTTTCGCGACAACAGTACCATCTGGAAGTACATATGGCCCGGTATTATGAGTTAATCTGTCTTTGGCAGAAGAGCCACCACTTGACAACCATGCTTTGAATGTACCTGTCAGATTTGCGATTTGGGCGAGTGATTGACATCTACCATCAGCACCGGACAAGCCATTTAAATTACCATTATAAGTCGAGCTTGTAACAAAAACTATCTTTTCCGTACAGTAGTCTGGCGGTGATTGATTTGAACAAAAATCCTGACAAAACTGTGGAAATGTTACGTCCAGGTTGTAGAATGTTTCACATATTTCAATTTCGTGGGATGCAGCCTGACAGTCTGCAGTATCACAAACGTTGTTTGAATCCAGATCCTCAGTAGCAATGTCACAGGCACCATTAGCGTTCAAATCCCAGCAATTTAAACCATTATTTCCAGTATCACCCTTTTCCCCCTTCAGGGTTAATTGTGACCAATCTGCAGTGTTTATATCAGGGCTGGTTAGAGAGGAATGTGAAGTGAGAGCCACATAAAAATATGTGTCCCCTCCTGTAATGTCTTCATAAGATACCACATCACACTCTATATATGCAGTACCCGCGCTCCAGGACCCTTTGCCATTGAGCAAACAGGATGTTTGAACTCCTGGGTACAGTCCCGCAGCCACCTGCAGGGCAAAAATAGCCTCAGAGGTATCTATCCTACCGTCACCGTTAATATCACCTACCACTGCGGAATCAGAGTAGACTGGAGATAAAATAAGTATTGTTACCAGTAGAAAGAAAAGCTTTTTCATAATCATATCCTTCTTTGATTTTGTCATTATACCTCCCCTCCATTTTAGTCAAGATATGATGTTTATCTTCAACAGGTAGTGATATGCAGGAACAGCCTTAGCAGACGAGACTTGCAAGAAAGTACCACAATTTGCTAATCGTCGAGACACATGCCCTGTGCCACAACCAACTTCGACAACATGAGCTTCAAAAGGAAACTCGATTTCAGCCAGATAAGATGCCAACATATCCTTCTCTTATTTTACGCTGCCTTGTCGACCCTCACTTCACCAGCAGTGATTTGCGGTGGATTTGGGAGAAGCGTAGAAAGAGCCTCTTTGACCCAACTTGCGGCCGCTCTGTTGGACTCTTCAGCTGCTTCCTCCGTCTCGAACACGCTGATAGTGGCGATTACCCCGCTTTCTGCATCTACGAGGTGATAACCAATGAATCCAACACCTGCGCTAACAGTAGGTACAAATCCTTCCTCGACCAGCTTAACTATTTCTTCAATTGTGCCCGAGCCTAATCCCTCATACCGTCTTATGCTTGTATACATAATAAATTCCTCGTTAAAAAAGGTTTGACTACTTTTCGCCAAGGTAACCCGGCGATCTGTTAAGATCCGCGGCTTTTCCTCTCTGCCCTGCAGCAGGTTTGACTATATTTCGCATCAAATATGTTGTGTTGTATACTTCACGCCGCTTAGCCAGGGTTTTCCATAGGCTAGGGTAGCGGCCAACGCGAGAAGCGATCCACAATAAGTAGATAATATCCCAAAAGAATCAAGGTATTATCCCCGACTCCGTAGTAGTCTATTTTTTTTGGCTCAGGTTGTCTGTAGTTATGGGTTCAGCGACGCTGCAGATGCGGTCAAATTGGCTTGTGCTCCAAGGACACTCGAAGTCTCTGTTTGTTTGCTACGGGGTGCCTCTGCTAGATATTTTGTTAACCAACGGGCCACATTTCAATTATTATTTTTCTCGTTTAATCAGAATTATAGTAGCTGAGTACAGGGTATTTATAAGAAATCCGACACAGGACCACAGTGTAGTCCTATTTACGGTATAATACTACATCGTAGCCCTTGTCAAGGGTTTTTAAAGAAACTTTATTATTAAGCCACTGTGTGGTACATTATATAATTAGATCCAGGGCTCCTGCACTGTTTCCTCTCTGAAAGGGAGTGTTTGTTCCTTAAAATAAAAGTGTAAAAGTGGCTAAAGAAGTTTTCATTTAAAGGCTGTATCTATTATCTCTGATCCGGCCCAAAGAGCCAGTTTTTTGGCACTAGAATAACACCCTTACAGAGGGATCTGAATGGAAAAACAGGAATTAGCTGAAATTAGGAATCATCTGGGAAAAACGCAGAAACAATTCGCACAGTTGATAGGTATTTCTCTTAAATCTATCAAAAGTTTCGAGCAGGGATGGCGGAATATTCCAACTTATATAGAGCGACAGGTATTATTTATTCTGGTAGCAAATCAGGCGCTTAATAAAAATACTAAACCCTGTTGGGTGATAAAAAAATGTCCTATGGCCATCAGGCAAAATTGTCCGGCATGGGAATTAAAAGCAGGACAGGTTTGCTGGTTTATCAATGGGACGATATGTAAGGGAAAAGTGCAAAAAGACTGGTCAGAAAAGATGAAAATTTGTCGGAAATGTAAGGTTTTTAAACTGATGATACCATTGAAAGAAAGTAGAAAACAGGAAAATGGGGGATAGAACTATTTAATGTCCAGTTTTGACAGTAAACTTATTTCCTGACTTTTTATTCGACCTGAATGTGTGTAAGAAAAGATATCCCCTGGCAAGGTTAACATCTTAAGAAAAACTGCAAATCAGGATGTTTCCTGATATGTTCATAAGTGATAATGCTTAAAAAAACGTGCCCGCAATGGAGCATTCCGGCACGTTTTTAAAATCAAATTTACTTCAAGAAACCCAGTAGCAAATAGAGCACTTTCAAAGGCGAGAGTCGAGTCGCCCGGGGGAATCTCACCCCCAGGCTCTCACAGAATCGTACGTGACACTCTCATGTCATACGGCTCTTCATGTCCACCCATTCTACAGGCTTTGCATTACTCTGAGGTTCCTCCCATCTCTGGTTGACCAATAAGTAATTTCAGACATGTTACCCCCTTCGCTCCACCTCCATTACAGAGGCTTCAAAACTACTACGATGTAATCCGCCCCTGTGCTCCGCATCGGTACTCGCATCCTTGTGGGTCCTCCACTTGGATTTCTCCCTTAACATCAGAACGACAGGTTCCCACGTTCCACACAAAAGCCAAGATCATGTTCACGCCACCTTTATGCCGGCCGCCGCTCGGGCAATAAACAGGCACCCCCCGAACTTATCCTGGAATAGAAACAGGTCCCAGTTTTGACGACATCCTTAATCTTTCGACACCTCATCAGTGGTTCGCTTGCGCTCGTCTCCATGTTCCATACCTGACCCAGTCTTATGCCGGGCCTTTTCCTTAACACTCACCACCATGGCTCTTTACCACAGCAGCTTAAGGTGGTTTGGTGCCCGCTCCTGCAAGCCGACTCCGAGGGACCTACCCTCATCTTTCGTGTAGTTACGAGCAAAACTTACTTACTCTCGTGGCACACTACTTCCAGATTATGTTTAATAATCACTTCACGAAACTTGTCAGGCAAGATGTAAGGCAACACGGCATTCTCAACCAGCAGGGCAGGTCTGAAAACGGAAGGCGCCTAAGGCAATATAATTCCTGAATCTAACAAGTAGGCCGCCTCCAAAGCCTAACAATAGAAAAACGACCTGAGATCATACCTTATCCATGAGAGGTTACAGAGTCACAAAATATCACGGTGGCAGATGTTAGTATTGGCAATGTTAACCATTTAAGCAATTCTGCAAATTAACACTGTTCCTGTAAATCTGTGTCTAACATACTCGACAATTTCGGTCTGGCGTGGTTAGGCAAGCTGCAAGATTCCACGACACAATCATTTATGATGAACTGAAAGAGGTTATCAAACATCGATCAGTGAACAGCGTCAGACACGAGTCACGATTTGGGTAATTTAATGTATTTGCTGTAATCATTGATTTTGCTCTCAAGTCTATCTGCCAAATACTCACAAGATAGACCAAGTTCTTCTAAAATCAACTTTGCCTCATCCCGGTATTTTTCAATTTTTTTGCTATTCCAGTGTGACGGAGGTGGCTGTAAATTCGTGATTCGATCGCATAACTTCACCATCCAAATTTCTTTGGGTTGTTCTTTGATCCGCTCTATGCTGTCCTGCATCATCGCAGCCTTTGATTCCAATTCACTATTTTTCGTCAACGCCAGAACACCATCAGCCACAGCACATCCAAATTCCTCTACCAGCGAGTCATGGGTGACACGTGTGTCCTCGATCACATCATGCAACAAAGCCGTCGGAATGAGTAAATCAGGCCGTTTTACACACTCACTATTCACGATTGCGCCCATGGCTTCCATCGCAACATTTCCCACATGATTAATGTATGGCACCTCTGTGCCGGGCACCATTTGACCTTGATGAGCCACTGAGGCAAAATTCCATGCTTTGATGCAAAGGTCTTGATTCCATTTCTCCATTCTAATTCCTTCATCAGATCAATGAATTTCGGCGAATCTATTTGTTACAAACAAATAGATTGATATTGATACTATAGCTATTTCCTCAAAATTCGACATACATAATTTGGTGATGTCCTTGTTTGCAATGTGATTTCATTTTCAATCCAATACCTCAAGATGAATTTGTGAGACTTTGCTATACAATCTGTATTTTGATGCAACCTGTATCCTGATAGAAAGTTTTTTTTGCTTATGTGATCAGCATGATGTAGACATCAGTCACATAACAAAAATCAAGAACGGGTTTTTGATATTTTGAGAATGAAGTTGATGAGATTCGGAAGAATTATCTATGACCATCTTGACGTTTTGAGATTAATAAAAAATCAGGAAGAAAATGAGTCTTGAAAAACTACTAATACGCTCTGTTGAACTTGAAGATGAATTATTGAGGTTTTTTAATCCAAAACAGGTTGGTACTTTTAGCACGAGACCAAACGACATATACGATGTGCAGTATTACATCTAAGCCGTACGAAAGAAAATACGAGTGCTTAAAACACGGAAAAAATACACCCCTTAATTTAAAAAGATCAGTTTTATAGATGGCGACGGCAGTTGTACGAACAGGATCACATTGCCTTTCCGGGTCAGTACTCCTTATCCCACATCATCTTTTCGCGCCAATACCTCAACAAAAAAGGCAACTACGCTAAAGCTATCAGCGTCTTCCAATGGAATAACAATTTCCTCATACTCAGGATTCACAGGTAGCAATGATATGCTTTCATGCTGCCACTCGGAGTCATCCCCTGCCATCTTGACTGAGCGATATTTTTTTACAGTATACCCAGCTCCTGTATCCTGATCTGCAAGGTCTGACTTTTGAGCAAGTACAATACGCCCGTTTCTGGAACCGCCGGTTTCAAATGTGAAAAGACAATAGGAGCCATCAGGGATAGTGGGCTCCATTGATCTCCCTGACACCTGGGCCACAAACATTGATGAAGAAAGTGATCTTCTGGTCGTTAATCCTTCAACGACAAACCACGACTCCGGCTCAATAGGAATATCTGAATCCCCAAAACTACCGGCAGCAATTTGCAGTGTATAAAAAGGGAGGAGTTCTGAATATTTCTGAGCTTCTGTTGGGTTATCAACCCACAAGAAGAGTGAAGATTCACTATCTTTTTTATCCACTAGAAAAGAGTAGTCTTCTTCAGCAATGGATATTCCAATTTTCTCATAATAATCATTAAGATCATGAATCAGCTGGTCCTCTATCTTACTATATTGCTCCGTCTTCACATTGATCACAAGCATTGGATCCAACGCAATATAATTGAGATCTTTACAGTGATATAAGAATCTCTTTCTTTCAAATTTCTCAAATGGATTAGCAAGAATACTACGTTTAATTTCATGTGAATCACTAAGATACTCCTGCCCATTATACGGGCAACCCTCCCGCTCATTCTGCCCATGTTTGTTCAACAAGTCGACATAGAATCGCTGATATAACTCGAGAAGGTCGGGCAAAAATGCCTCCGCTCGAGCATTACAGGTTTTCAGAAAACTCAGCAAAAAGATTATCTTGTACGAAAAAGTATAATCTCGTTTTTCCAAAAACTCCTTAAAATCTTCAACTCTTGTCTCCTCGCTATGTCCTTTTAACCCATTCTGTTCACGTATGAGCTCAACCTGCTGCGGATCAAAAAAATGAAGCTGTCTGCGGCCAAATGGATATGTGACATCGGAGATGATTTTGCCTTTTCGTACCCACTGCCGCACAGTGCCGGTTGAGACAAACAGCTCCCTTGCCAATTGCTCCTCGTTTAAAAAAGAACCATACATCTCCTCAAAGGTAAAGATATCTACAGGCTCAATTCTACGCTCCCCCTCAAATAAACCATCCAGAACAATAATTTCATCCTGACGATCTTCTCTATTCGGATCAAGCAGATTTGCAAATGGAAGATAATTGGGAATTTTAAACAGTGCATGCAGAGACAGTGGTTGGAGCTTTGCACCATAATTATCAACAACATCTATTACATACAGAGCTTCTTTTCCAGGATGGTTCCGTAACCCCCTCCCAAGTTGTTGCGTATACAGAACCTTGGAAAAGGTCGGCCGAGCCATTACCAGGATGGATGTCTGCGGTGAATCCCACCCTTCGGTCAATAGATCACAGGCACAGAGGAAACGGGTAATCCCACGATTATAAAGTTTTTGCGCCTCGTCAGCTTTTTTACGATCCTTCCCGTCTACCGCAGCCGCAGTAACCCCTGATTTATTTAAAACATCAGCCATCCGTTTGGTATGTTTAATATCGACACAAAATATGACACCTTGCTTATGTCTGAATTCACCACCAAAATAACGGTGCAAAAGATCTACGATAAGTTGATCACGGGAAGGGACGAGCAACGTTGACTGCAAATCACTCTTCACAAATTCCCGACCATTAAATCGTACTTCTGAAAGATCTATATTGGATTTAACCCGAAAACAACGTACAGGTGGAACCAGACCTTTCTGAATAGCATCCCCTAGAGACAACTGAGGACTGTATTCACCAAAAATTTCTTCTAGTTTTTGCTGATCAAATCTTTCCGGAGTAGCGGTTACCCCAAGCAAGTGGATAGGGGTGAAATGTTCAAGGATCTTACGAAGACCATGGGCTGCCGCGTGGTGAGCTTCATCTACCACGATATAGTCAAAATAATCCTGCGCAATCTTATAGTAATGCCTGTGCAAGTAAGCTGAAGTCTGCACATAAATATCCGATGCCTCTCCAGACAAAACATCATCAGAGATGGCATGCTGCAGATCAAAAGGCAGCCGAAGCTGAAACCTGGCAAGTGTCTGCCCCCTTAATTTCCGACTCGGTACAATTACCAATGCTTTCAGTTTGGGATCCTGCTCTTTCAGACGCTCAATATCTTTAATGAAGATTTCAGTCTTCCCTGTACCCGTTGGGAGAACAAGCAAAAATGTATTCCGCCCATCTTTTCTGGCCTCAGACAGATCGGCCAAAGAATCTCTTTGATGATCTTTAAGGGTGAAGACAGGTCGTTTGGATTTGAAGATGGGTTTATCCAAAAAAGGCTGAGCATCCCCTATAAACCGTCTTATCTCCAAGACAAATCGTTCTCGGTCTTTCATGCCATTAAAAGACCAGCGGAAAACCTTAAACCCATCGGCGACCAGAGAGTTTTGTTTAAAGAGTTGAGAGCGATACTTCCGAGAACCTATTACGACCGGATGATGAAAACTTTCACCGTTTAATTCGATAGCAAATTTCTCCGCAGTTCCAAAAAGAGCATAATCAATATAGCGAGTAGTCCCCTCCATATCTGCATACGCAAACTCACGATGCAATCCCATCCTTGCATTATCCCCGAAAGCCTCTAAAAAACAATCCTCAAAGGTTGCCTCTGGTAACGTGGGATCCGGCGCAGCATTTTCCCGGTTTGCACCAAAACGCCTGATCTTTTCAGGATCACTTTCTCCCTGAAGAAACATCTCTATCTCATCCTCTAACCACTCATGGGGAATTGTTTCATCAAGTAGAAAACGAAACACACGACCATGCTTTTCCATCAAACTGTTCTGGGTACTGGTATATTCAACGTATGGATAGTGCTTCAGATCACAAATGGTTGTATCGATAATAAGGCAAACATCCTCCTGGCTGTTAATCAGAACATATCCGGTGTTAACCTCGTCGATATCATCAAACCCCAGCCCCCTCAGCCTAGTTTGCAGATCTTTTGTTAAATGTTTTGCTTCACTCACCATCAACCAACCTCAGCACATACCCTAGCCAAACATCATCCGGGCGGAGTTTTGAAACATTACGGGTGAAACTTACTACCTCAAGATTATTATCTGCAAAAATCCATTCAAGCTCCTCCCTCGCCCATAGAGTAAAAATTCGTCCATCATTAAACGCCTTACTACCAATTCCCTCTTTCAGGGTGAGAAGAACACAACCTGAGAGGACTAATGATTGGCATATTGTCCTCAAAATGACTGGAAGTTCTGGCCTTGACAAATGGACTAATGCGCCCACAAGAACAAGTGCATCAAATTGAAGACTTGAAAAATCATAACTACAAAAATCTCCCTCAATGACAGAGCACAGTGAGTGTCTTCGAGCCATGGCAGCAAGACCAGGTGACCGCTCAAACCCCGTTGGTTCAAATCCACGCTCAGACAACCAACGTAAATCGCGACCTGAACCACATCCTATATCAAGAACCCTTACCCCTGGCATCAAAACATCAGTAAGTGGACAGAGAAATGAATCCGGCTCTATATCAACAGTACTGCCAAAATATCCTTCACAATTATTTTCGTAAAAATCAGTCATTTACTCGTACCAGAATCTATGCAACACATTCACAACACCCGAAGGGAACAATAAACTTATGAGATAGTGCAAGTGAACTATAGAGAACGTTATAGACTTTTGCACCACGAACAGCAGCAACCCTTTGTGGCAGTGTCAATACAACAGCTAACTTTGTAATTATTTTTTTCATTATCACGGATTTTCATGGTAAGGAAAGGACCCCTAATTATTTTGAAAATTGAATCATG
>JAAELB010000675.1 GCA_024227155.1 Desulfobulbaceae bacterium | reverse complement strand
GGAAAATCACTTCCAGAGTCGTGGAGTAAGCCTATAGTGGACACCGTAGTGCTTTCAGTGCATGCTGAAACTTCTCCGGGTGCAACAGTGGCCTATTCGCAGACACAAGGATTTGGGCACACTGGGGAAGATCCATCTAATTCAATGCTTGACCAGACTTTGACACAACGCTTACAAAATGAAACTGGAGGGCGAATCGATGAGAAAAAAGCAGGCTAAACTTGACCCACTGTGAACACTTGAGGTAAAAACACACTGCCCAAAAAAGGAAGGGGGAAGTGTTCACGCTACGCAAAATTCGGTGTTCACAGTTAGAAAAATACGCATTCTCAGGATTTGGCAATGTATTTTGTTGTCGTCGCTGTTACTTACGGTGCTAGTCGCCATTCGGGTAAGAGCAAAAATAAGAGAATACTCTCTGAACTGTCTTTAAACCTAAAATCCTCAGTTGACCGCTATGAGGCATTAATAAGCATATGAATAACAATAGAAAAATAGTATTTCCCACTTTCACTCTACAGGTGAAGGGC
>JAAELB010000674.1 GCA_024227155.1 Desulfobulbaceae bacterium | reverse complement strand
GCTGTCGCCAGCCGATTTTTACGGTTGCCGGGGTCCGCGATGAGATTACCCGAACCGTGACCTTCAAACGGCCGCGCTGATTTGTTCGGGGCTCCTCCGCCTTCATCCAGCGGGATTGCGCTGCCGCATACGTCCAGCGGGATTGCGCTGCCACATACGTCCAGCGGGATTGCGCTGTCACATACGTCCAGCGGGATTTCCACTTGACCCGTTTCGGCACATTGGTTACCGTTGGAAATACGATCAACGTGCCCAGCCCAATAGTTTGCCAGTATTACCGGAATTGTTGTCATACCACGCCTGTACCCCGGCCCCATGGCCGTCACTTTCATTGCAGCGGGGGAATGATCATGACCTCATCCTATAAAAATGAGCCGCGTCAACACCACATCCTGGTGGTAGATGATGACGAGGGTATCCGGCAGATGCTGCAGGAACTGTTTACGAAAGAGGGGTTTTTGTGCGCGGTTGCCGAAGACGGCGAGAAAGCGCTGGCCCGGATGCAGGACCGGGAGTTCGATGTGGT
>JAAELB010000673.1 GCA_024227155.1 Desulfobulbaceae bacterium | reverse complement strand
ATTCGATATTATTTTCCAATTATCAATTACTTAGTGCGACCCCGGATTCAACTTTCCTTGGTTTTTCGGCTAATCTATTTTCGGTGGGGCCGCAAAAGGCACAAATGGTATTGATAGCCGGATCTCGGGCCGGACCGGCGGGTCGTAATGGGTCTGCATCAGGGACTATACCGACACCCTCAAGTTGAACATGGTAGCGGTTTATCTAAAAAGATCGAAAAAGGCACCCATATCCCCGCAGATACCTTACATGGTTTCTCACATCAAATTGGTTAAATGCTTTGCGCAAAAAGTTTAATTGGTTTAATATATGACTTTATATTTACGCATTTCTATAGTTTTTGTACATTCTGAGATTGTTTTGGAAACCTCATAGTATGACATGTTGCGGCAAGCGATAAAAGGGAGGTAACCATGAGTGGCTATTTGTTCGGCCTGTTACTTAATCATAATAGTTATTTGTAGATCATTAAGGGTTGCTCACAATGATGATTAAAAAATTAAAGAAAATAAGCGGTCTTATCCATTGTTTATTTGGACCCAAATCAGTTGAGGAGATTAACAGAAGGACAGTGAGAGATGAATACTACCAGGAGTTTGTCAGAAAACTGGATGCTGCTGAAAGAATAAAAGACGCATGGGAAGATGACTCTCTCATTCCGTTGGAGAAGATGGATGTTTACGAAAATGCAGTTAAGGAATATGAAACTGCTTTAAGAAAACTGAATCAACTGAATAATTCCGGTAAAGGATAAAAATTGAATGTGATAGCAGGCTTCATCATATCTGTATGGATTATTGTTATAAACTCAATTTAGCACACCAATGATCTTCATTTACTTTTTTAGGGTTTTCTCCCAATGGCGATTACACACTTGATCAAGTTGGAGATAGTAAAACCATCGGCGGCTGGGCAAGAATTGCAACAGCTATCAAAACAGAGAAAGAGAAAAGAAACAAATACAAGAATTAACATCAGAAGTAAGCAAGGCATGCACGAAGACGACTACAATAGAATAAGCGTTTTTGAACTTTATTTGTTAACAACAGGCCATCCAAAAGGATTTTCGAGCTGGAAGTTTACCAGTAACTCGAGAAAAGTGTCCATTAAAACATTATAAAGTCAAAAAAAATCCTCAAACATTTGGGCCTATGGCACCTGAAGCGTAAACAACGACCGCTGGCCCATGCTCCGCCTGTCTACACGCTCCCCTTATTCGACAATTCTTCCGGTTAAGAAGTAAAACGAATACAAAAACTACGCAGGCTTTACTCAGCACCCGTGGATAAGTCTACTGGCATCATTTGTGATCAGACGGTACGACCGGCCGCAGTAAATCAGCGCCTGCTTATCCTGAAAAAATTAGACGGATAAAGTACTACGACAAAGAAATCGGAAAACGCCAAACATTTTAACCGACAATTTTCCATTGGAAGCCCGATCTGTAGCCGATTTGGACAAGTGCCGAGGGTAAGTGGAACTGTTCTTTAAATGGGTCAAACAGCATCTGCGGATAAAGAAATTTTTCGGTATTTCTGAAACCGCTGTAAAAACACAGATCTGGATTGCTATCTCCGTATATGTGCTAGTTGCCATCATGAAGAAGCGCTTAAATTGAACAGAGCCGCTACACAATTTTACAGATTTTACGTATAACTCTTTTTGAGAAAACCCCTATTTCATGGGCCTTCACAGAAACCTATTACAAGAACAAAATTACTCCTGGTCATATCCAGCTTATTCAGTTCTTAACCGGACAATAGTGATATATTTTATGGAATTGACAAAAAGACTCATTAAGTGTAGTGATTTTCTGTTACTAATAGCGCGCCAATCCTCATTGGTAGCTGATTTATAGATCATACTTACTGTCAATACTGCTTTTTTCTGTAAATTTCCAACCTCTCCAATGCGTGCGTCTCTGTTAAAGGGCCGGATGCCCGTTTATGTCCCCAACTTAGGATAGTGGGGCAAATGCTAATAACTAGTGTTCGTCCACAAATGGTAGATTTTGGTTCAGGGCAAGGCGTGATCAATTTTGAAACCGCCGTGATAGCGGGCTATTTCGAGGATAGCGCTGAAGGTTGCGCCTTGCGGCTTGAAAATCGACACTGCGTGCTTAAAAGAGCAAAAACGCAGCCCTGGGCCGAAAGATGCTGTTTGTGGATGGGCACTAAATAACAAAGGAGGATAGAGATGATTAGTTCAGAAAAGATTCTTAATGAATTGATGAATTGTGCCCGACAGCAGGAACCTGCTTTCCTGGCAGATCGTGTCAATGCTTATGTGGAAAGGTCCAAAAATCCTATCTCCGGTGGCCATTTTGTGAAAGGGCGTATTCCCGCCAACGATGATATTCAACTGGTCAGTAACGACTATCTCTCAATCTCCAGTCATCCAGAGATCGCAAAGGCCAATATTGAGTCGCTTCGGGCTTATGGACATGGCCATGTCAATTCTGCAGTCTTCCAGAAAGGCGACACACCTCAGAGACAGTTTGAGATCAAAGCGGCCGATTGGCTGTCCACTGAGGATTCAATGCTCAGTCAATCAGGCTGGTGTGCAAATGCCGGCCTGGTTCAGTCCCTGGCCACTCCGGAGGTTCCCGTTTATCTGGATATGATGGCTCACATGTCCCTCTGGGAAGGGGTGAAAAGTGCAGGTGCCAAACCACGCCCATTCCGGCACAACAATTCTAAATCGCTGGAGAATCTGGTGAAGAAGTATGGACAGGGCGTCATCCTGGTGGATTCCCTGTACAGCACCAGTGGCAGCATTTGTCCATTGAAAGAGGTTGCGAATATCTCTTCCAGATACGGGTGTATTCTGGTGGTTGATGAATCCCATTCCCTTGGCGTTATGGGTAAGCAAGGCGCTGGTTTGGTTGACGAACTGGGTCTGGCGGATCAGGTTCAATTCAGAACAGCAAGCCTGTCCAAGGCGTTTGCAGCCCGAGGCGGTATCATCGCTGGCACCGCCCGGCATATCGAATATTTACGGTACGAGTCCTTTCCGGCGATTTTCAGTTCGGCGGTCCTTGATCACGAATCTGCGGGATTTTTGGCAGCCCTGGAAGTTATTAAAAAAGAGAATAACCGGCGGGATGACCTGAACAATAATGCCGATTTTTTAAGGGGTCAACTCAGACGGCTGGGCTATGACGTCTCCGAGAGTCAGTCCCAGATCATGTCGCTGGTGGCTGGTCCCGAACATCAAACGATTGTATTGCGGGATGCCCTGGAAGCAAGAGGTGTTTTCGGGTCTCCATTCTGCGCTCCGGCCACGCCTAAAAACCGGTCGTTGATCCGCTTTTCAGTGAACAGCGGTCTGACAAAAGAACAACTGACCCGGGTTGTCGAAGTTTGCCGTGAAATTAAGGATATCGTCCAGCGAGAGAACTGGCCTGTAGCTGCCAGAGTCAAGCAATATCAGCCTGCACCTAGAAGGCGGCAACCTGAATTGTCACTGGCATTTTAGCCAGGAATAAATACGATTAAGGTCGATCTAATAATATAAGTCCCTCGATGATTTTGATGATTCGCTCCTCGATGTCGAATTCATCAAATTCTCCGGGGGACTTTTTGGTAGACAGTTCTATCCACCTTTCAACACCATCCCGAATGCGGTAGTTCAGGTCTTTCAGGTTTCTTGACGCATACAACCCCACTAAATTTTTCGAAAACCGGGAAACATTGATTAAAATGTTCCAGGTAGTATCCGCCCCAATCCCTTGCATATCGTAGTAGTAGTCCACACCATCGGAGGTATTTCTATCGACGGCATCGGTGGTCATGTGGGCCTGACTCGGATCGCGGCTGATATACGTCTGAACTGATTGATAGTAGGTCTCAGCAGTTTCCCTGGTGATAGCATAGACAGTTGAAATCAATGGAAAATCCCTGACCGTGATTCCCATGGCCGTCAAATTGATATGCACCAGGTCTTCTCTGTCAAAATAATCCCGACAGAGTTCGGCAAATTCCTCTGAAAGCAGAATTCCGTTTGGTCCGGAAACCGCTTTTACCCTAGATTTGGTTAACTCCTCCAATCTGGCTGTTTTATTAACGTTAAGACCGATTATGGTCGGATCGATGAAGGTCTCGCTGGCCAGATTGCCGTAAGTCACCTCCCCGGCATGTAAGGCAATTCCAAAATTAATGGGTGGTGCTTTTTCCGGCAAACGAGTCTGGTTAAGTTCCTCTACGGATCGCACCAATAAAAGTGCCAAGGCCAGAATGCTGCGAACGGCAGAATCTTTGCCGTTTTCATCGTCGCTGTAAACAAAGATACAGTCCCCCACCGGTTTTATAACGGCTACATCCTGCCCGATTTTGGTAACCTCATCGAAACATCTGGAAATCAGTTGGGCCACCTGGTGTTCTGTCTCCGGAGTAAGCATTTTGGTGAAATTCCGAACATCAGCCTGCATAATGGCGCAAAACCGACGCTTCTGTTCTGTTATCACCTTGATTGCTTGCTCAAGTCCGAATTCATCCTGCAGCTTTACCAGGCGCTTGACAATAATATTGTTTAAAAAACGGCTCAACATCTGGTTGTATTGCCGAATCATATTTTTGTTTTGGTTGGAAACCATCATCATTTTTTTTTCGAACTCTCTTTGTGATCTTCGATATTGCATCAGACGGTAGTTAATGGCTCCACCCATGAAAAGGGCAAAAAATGAAACCAGCTGTACCTGCAAGTAATTGCTGAGATCAACCGGTGCATCAGTGGTGAGTAGATGAATAATCCAAGCCAGAAAAGTTCCTAAGAAAAAAAGAACGTTGGCGCATATCCAGTCCGCGGACAGCGTCAACAGAAAGGTGGCAACCAGTATCGACATCACCCAGACCTGGGAATAATCGTTTTTCAAAAGGAACAGGGAGAAGCAAAGGGGTAGATTGATGAAGATCCCAGCCTGCCAGTAGTAGGGAACCAGCCGGGTAAACGGT
>JAAELB010000672.1 GCA_024227155.1 Desulfobulbaceae bacterium | reverse complement strand
TCCCAATTTTGGTCTGACTGGCAGAATTTTATTGTTTTAATTTAAGCGAACATATCCCGAATTGGGGGGGGGGGGGGGGGGAGGTGCCCCCGGATAGTAGCTGCTTTCATGGGAAATTTAATTTCTGTTTTATTTTTTTTGCTGAAGAGGGGGCCCGGTAGTGTGGTCGCTGGGGGGGGGGAGTCGGGGGTTGTGCGCCCGCGGGGTGGGGGGGGGGGGGGGGGGGGGGGGGGGCTTACCAGACTCTACACAAACAAATCCCAATACACAGAGAAACATCATAAAAGACATTTTGCTTGTGGGGTTTCTTGAGAGATAGGAATAATGGTTGTACCTTGGATAAATATGATTGTTTGGGTTGACCCCTATTATATATAGAGAGAGGTTTTTGACCTGAAAAGTATTGACTGGTTTCAGTTTTATTACCGAAAGCCTAGATAGTACAGTAAAGCCCTGTAAACTGTTGAAAAATGATGTGAAATGATGTGAAATGATGTGATTTGATGTAATTTCATAATATGAGCGATAAATTTTGAATTTTTAAATGCTCTAAAATAAATTAGGCAATGCACATTGATAATACATTATGTTCAAACTTGAAATGAGCAATATATCTTTCTTAATAATGGAGAAAAAAAAACAAACTAAAAAGCCCTTCAAATAATTTTTCCCAACGATGTGCAACGATGTCGCAAG
>JAAELB010000671.1 GCA_024227155.1 Desulfobulbaceae bacterium | reverse complement strand
TATTGTTGAATCTTCACGCATAAAATTCCAGGCAGGATCAATAGCCTTTTTCCCAGACATTTGTTCATAGGTCAGCCCAAGGATATTCTCTGCTTCTCGATTGTTAAACATAATACTGGTATCACTGGCATGAACAACTACGCCTATGAGGAGATTATTCAGTATTGATCTGTATTCTTTTTCACTCTCCCGCACCGCCGCCTCTGACTGTTTTTGCTCAATAATATGTCCCAACCGCCCGGCAATAGCATTGATAAGGCTTCTTTCTTCTTGAAGGAAAGGACCTTCATCAATTTCGGACTTTTCCTCTAAATAATAGACTTCTAAAGTCCCTTCTTGTCCTTTAAAAACATATATATTGCTTGTTTGCTTCCAGATAGTTTCTTTGAAATTTTCCGTCTTATACTCTTTGCCATTCAGTAATATACGGGAACAAGTAATCTCTGGATACTGCCATGAGGGAGGAATGATATCAACTACACCCTGGCAAATATCAGCTAACGAGTTATCAACTTTTTCAATAAGACCTGAAATGTGATAAAGACAGTTCAGTTCCTTAACTCTTTCTCTAAGTTCATACGTCTTCTTTTGAAACGCCTCCGCCACCTTGTTGTGCTCAGATTCAACTTTCTCTAATTTTTTGATCTTTTGTTCCAATTCTTCATAGGTTGGTTTTTCAGCCATTTGAACAGCCTCCGATTTCTTGAACAAAGAATGATTCAGATTGTTGCGCTGGAAGTGATTTTTTTACCAAATCTGAAACTGTTAAATTTAGATGTATTAATTTCGTCATTATCAATCAGGTCAATTTTAAGGCTCTGCGTGCTACAGGGTTCAACAAGAAGAGGTCGCGATTAGATACAGAATGAGAGTATTATGCAGAACATAGCTTATTTATGTGTTTTAATATGTTCTTAAACGAACCACTTTTAGCCAGATAATCATCCGCACCTTCTCGTATAGCCCTTTCTCGATTTTCAGGGGTATCATATCCAGTCATGATAAGAATTTTTGTCTCTTTCAGCGCATCATTTGATTTGATAGAGCGGCATACTTCAAAACCGTCAATTCCTTCCATCATCAGATCAAGAATAACAAGATCCGGTTTAGTATCTCGAACCTTTAGGCCTGCATTGAATCCATCTGAAGCAGTCTCTACCAAAAAGTTTTCACGAGCTAATCTCTGGCTCAGTGTTTTCCGCACAGATTCATCATCATCGACAACTAAAATCGATCTTGCCGATGGCGGGCATTTAGAAAACCCGTTCTTGTCCAACAAAGCGTTAATCTCGGAGCGCAAAATTCTGAGATGTCCTCCAGCCGTAATGATGGCCTTTATTTTGCCTGATGTTACCCACCGGGAAATGGTTCTACGGTCAACGCCGAATTCTTCTGCTGCTTCAGAAGCTGTATAGAATTTTTTTCGATTAGCCAAAATCACT
>JAAELB010000670.1 GCA_024227155.1 Desulfobulbaceae bacterium | reverse complement strand
CTGGGGAACATCTTGTGACATGGCGCTTTGCGATTGGTTGCTTCTAGGCTTCCCCGGCTGACAGCAAGCTATAAATACAAGCTGCTACACATGTGGACCCCATATCGCAATAGTTGATAAGAGTTTCTTTCATTTTATAATGAAAACTGCGATGAAACTTTTAGTAAGATTTGATCTCGACTGAATTGTCAAAAGTACATGTACATGCTTCCTTCAGTGGAATGGTCAAGTTATGACAGCGACTGTTGAAGATGTGCAATTGCAAGAAAACCATACACACCTCAAAGAATTCATCGATGGAGAATAGTCCTGATATATCCTCGTTTATTATGTTTCATATTAGAATGCATACCAATGTCTTGTATCGCTAAGTCAAGCATTTTTTAAAGACACGTTGGATGTTTATTCTTCTCACCTTGCTTGATGTGTAGCCCACGTGACCACTTTCAGCAGCGCTGATTGGTCGAGCGTGGAATTCCGGGAAACCTCTTGTGACGTGACCCTTTGCGATGGTTGCTTGTAGGCTTCTCCAATTACGTGACCGCAAGCTATCATAAATACAAACGGACACACACGTGG
>JAAELB010000669.1 GCA_024227155.1 Desulfobulbaceae bacterium | reverse complement strand
GACGACAAGGAATGCCCCGAGTGGGAGCGGTATCTCCCAGAGGAATACATCTGCGGGACTTGCGATGGTCGAGACCAACCGCTCGCAGATTGCGATGAGTGTGAGGGAACCGGCCTTTGGCTGAGGGCCGTCGGCCGCGTCCGCATCAAGGCCCTAGAAGCCGAGCTCGAACGGCTGGAGAGGTACCTGGCCAGAGAGATCGAACGGTTGGAGGGCGAGAACGCCGATCTGCGGTCCCGGACCTCGTCCACATTGCCCGCAGCGGTGAAGGCGGCTGCGTCGGCGCTCATCGGGCGTATCGACCGTGGCGTACCGGCCGTGGGTCTCGAGTCGTGCGTCGAGGTTGTCGCCAGGTGGTGCCTCGACGAGCGTGCCGAGCCCTGAGGGCACGTATGACGTGCTGTCAGTGCCGGTCCCGTCCGTCGGTGTTGTCGGTCTATTGGGATCGGTCGTTGCGGTTGTGCGCCAGGTGTGCTCATGTGGTGGCGTTCTCCAGGGACCACGCTCAGACCGAGGCCGACCATCCCCCATATTTCTGCCGGGTCGACGTGTGGTGGGATCTCTGGGCCGACCGCATGTGGCCGACCTACTCGGGAGGTGGAACCATGATCGTTCGATGATGTAGTGTCTCACTCACGGCCTGGGCCCGGCATCGGAGCGGACTGCATCCCCGCACATGCAACGGGCCCAGGTCGTGTTC
>JAAELB010000668.1 GCA_024227155.1 Desulfobulbaceae bacterium | reverse complement strand
GGCGACGGAAGTACTACCGGATGTCATGCAAATGGTCCGGGTGCGCCAGACCATGCGTTGCCTTTCGATACTGCCGACCTGCATGGTGGCACGGCCAAAGCCGATCTGACGGACTGCCAGTCCTGCCACGGCACACCGGGCACCACTAGCTTTGCCGGTGGTACCACAGACACTTCCTGTGCGTCCTGTCATACCGATGCCGGCGCCCATCCCACACGCTGGCAGGGGACCAACGACAACACCCCGGCATACCTGACAAGTCATCGCAATGCCGGACAGCAGAGTACGAATTGCGCCGTATGCCATGATGTCACACAGGGAAGTACTGCGCCCAACCCCAACGCACCCAGTTGCTTTACGGCTACCTTTACCAATGGCGACGGAAGTACTACCGGGTGTCATGCCAACGGCCCGGGTGCCCCGGACCATGTCCTGCCATTTGATACCGCCGACCTACACGGCAACACGGCCAAAGCAGACCTGACCGCATGCCAGTCCTGTCACGGCACACCGGGCACCACTAGCTTTGCCGGAGGCTCAGCCAATACTTCCTGCGCATCCTGCCATACCGATGCCAGCGCCCATCCCACACGCTGGCAAGGGTCCAATGATATCACCCCGAACTATCTGACAAGTCATCGCAATGCCGGCCAGCAGAGCACCAATTGTGCCG
>JAAELB010000667.1 GCA_024227155.1 Desulfobulbaceae bacterium | reverse complement strand
GGATCAGAATCCCCTATAAACGCCAATCGGTTCATGATCTCACTGAAGTTAGCATCAGATTTATCAGCCAAAAACAACTTCAATAGAGGTTGTAACTTTTTACTGATACCCATTATGGCTACCTTCCTGAGAGTTTCGTATTGTTGTTTCTGATCTTTTGGGACAGCCCGTAGGGCACAAGTTAGCAAAGAGGATTTATAATCCTCCACACTTTGCCCAGGTCTTTGGACCATTTTCATCAATCTCGTCTCCAGATTCATCCGGTGCATCAGATTAATGAAAGGATCGTCCATCCATTTCCAAATGGCATCTACGGAAGCCTTCTTATCCGGCATAGACTTATAGTGAGCAGAAGCCTCCCCTTGGAGTTTACAGCGCAGGATTTGTTTCACTTGAACAGTGGTCAAATGATTGAAATCTATCAAATCCTACAAGTCAGACTTCCAGGTACTCCAGTCCTTCCCTTTTTCAGTGCTTTCATTTTTAGCAAAACACTCTATCATGGGAAGGAGCTGGTGGACACCCAGATACGTCCTGAGGGACGTACCCTGGTGGTTCCTCTGCTGAAGATCAACCAATTGCTGTACAGACTCCCCCAGAACTTTCATATTCTGAGATAGCTCTGATTCAGGCTCAGTTGTTTCTCTGGCTGGGGAAGAGGCGGCCATAGGAGTGGAGACTCTCTTGCGAGAAACCAACTTCCTATCCTCTTCCTGAAGGGCTT
>JAAELB010000666.1 GCA_024227155.1 Desulfobulbaceae bacterium | reverse complement strand
TTAGCAGGTGGGTTTACAGCATTGAATATAAAATTTTTGAAAAGATTAAAATATAGGTTGAAAAGTTATGACAGAAAAATTATTTGGTACTGATGGTATCAGAGGTGTTGCAAATCAATATCCAATATCTTGTGAAATTGCATTAAAAACGGGTAGGGCAGCAGGCCATCTTGTAAAAAGAAATGGGAAAAATTCAATAATAATTGGAAAAGATACACGACAATCCGGTGACATGTTAGAAGCGGCAATTGTATCTGGGATAGTATCTACAGGTGTTGATGCAAAAATTGCTGGAATATTACCGACCCCGGGTGTTTCATATCTTACAAAAAATTTCGAAGATGCTGGTGCAGGGATTGTTATTTCAGCATCACATAATCCATATCAGGATAATGGTATTAAAATTTTTAATGGGCAAGGTCAAAAACTTGATGACCAGGATCAGAATTTTATTGAAGGTTTAATTCATAATAATGATATCTATGTTGGAACAGAAGATATAGGCAAGATTTCAATTCTTGATGATGCTGTTTTACAATACGCAGATTTTTTAAAATCAACTTTAAATTTTGATTTATTAAAAAAGAAAATTAAAATCATCGTTGATTGCTCCAATGGGGCTGCATTCAATACAGCTCCAAAAGTATTTGAAGATAAATATTTTGAAGCACAATTTATTTTTAATAAACCTGACGGGAAAAATATTAATGAAAATTGTGGATCTCAGTTCACACAATCATTATCAAAAAAAGTTGTTGACCAAGGCTTTGATATTGGGTT
>JAAELB010000665.1 GCA_024227155.1 Desulfobulbaceae bacterium | reverse complement strand
GTGAACGATAATATGGCAGCCCTCTGGCAGATGATGAGGTACTAAATGGTCAACAGCTTCCCTTTCGTTATTGGCGTGCAGTCCGCAACCAATAATGATGTACACACGCTCAGGGGTCAGATCTGGAATTTTGCCAAACAACCACTCCAGCAGGTGAGGTAATATCTCTGCTACCGGCAGGGGTCTGGTTTCGTCAGGAATAGCAATTGCCACAGTCTGATTCTTTTTTGATCCCGGCAAAATATCTGCGTGACATTCTGACGCCCGGATAAGAGCCTTAAGTAAATAAGATTCAACAGAAGATATAGACTCAACTTTTTTAGGTTCCAAAACAGTCACATCTACAGAATCTGGTATCTGTATCTCGATAGTTCCTTCGCCATATTTTAATTCTATTTCCATCTTTTTCCTCGTTGTTGTTTTGCTCTACATAGCAACCTCTGTGCCGCAATTACAATTACAAACCAATTGTTTGTAATAACAACATAAAGGAGATTGGCCGTCAATATTGAGACAGAATTTGGGGCCCAATATTCGTCTTAGTGCTGAGTATTGGGCTTGTTTTGTTGGCGGATTGCTTGTAGATAGGAAAGAATAATATTCAGCAAGGAGAGTTTATCATGCGGTGGAATACAGAAACTCGCTACAAGCTTCTTTTAGAGATCAATAACACAATCGTGACGCACAAAAGCCAGCAGGGTCTTTTCAATGCTCTTTCCCAAGAGTTGCATAGACATTTTAACTTTGACCGAATGGCCATTATCCTCTATAACTCTGAAAATAAATCCATTAAATATTTTGCTTCAGCGGACGGTGTCCAGCCTGGAGGAATCGTTGCCCACCAGTCACGCCCTCTCGCCAAAGGAGATATCGCCCGTATTGTTATATCATCAGGGCAACCAGCTATTTTTGACGATTTGACCCAGTACGGTGATATGAGCTCCATAGGAGCAATGGTCGAAGCTGGACTCACTTCCACCCTTGCTTTCCCTATGATTGTGCGCGACCAACTCCTCGGCTCAATCCACTTTAGCTATCGTAAAAAACCGTCTTCCTTTACCGAATTGGCAGATGTTTTAGGAGCAGTCTCCAAACAGATCGCTATTGCTGTTGACAATATGCTCGCCTACACCTCCCTGCAACAGACCAATCAGCACCTGCAGGAGGAAAAAAAATTCTTGCTTCAAAACAGCAACGATTACCAGGTTGATGGTTTCTTTTTTAAATCCATGATTATGCTCCAGGTAATTGCAATGATAGATCAAGTTGCAAATACTGATGAAACTATCTTGCTCACAGGTGAGACGGGAACCGGAAAAGATTTCCTGGCACGTTTGATACATGAAAAGAGTCAGCGAAGTAATCATCTTTTTGTAAAGACCAACTGCCCCGGCCTTACAACTTCACTGTTTGAAAGTGAACTTTTCGGCCATGCAAAGGGCGCATTTACAGGAGCGGAAAAGCAAAGGCTAGGCCGTTTTGAACTGGCAGACAAGGGCACAATTTTCCTTGATGAAATCGGTGAATTGCCTCTTGAATTACAGGCAAAGCTCCTTCAAGTCCTTCAGGAAAAAAGATTTGAGCGGGTTGGAGAGAGCTCACCAACGCCCGTCGATGCACGTATCATTGCAGCGACAAACAAAGACCTATTGGAGAGTGTACAGAATGGTGAGTTCAGGCAGGATTTATTTTACCGGCTGGACACAGTGACAATCAATGTCCCAGCTCTACGCGAACGCCCCGATGATATTCCGTTACTCCTAAATAATATTACTTCGATAGAGGCCAAACGCATGCACAGGCCCCCTCCAATATATACAGATGAAGTTTTCAACATTCTGAGCCAGTATGATTGGCCAGGTAATATTCGTGAATTGAAAAATATGGTCAAACGCCTCCTCATCTTAAACCCTGGCGAGCATGTAAATGCCCAAAGCATAGCGCGGACATTTCCAATGTCATCCTCTAACATGAGTATTGCAAAAGATTTTCATTCTCTGCAAGAGGCGGAGAGAACCCATATTATTGAAGCATTAAAAACAACGCAGGGTATGGTAGGTGGTAAGAAAGGAGCGGCACATCTTTTAGATATTCCCCGTTCAACCCTGCAGTATCGTCTTAAAAAATTGCAAATCAATCCTGGTGATTACCGATACTCAACCACGTAACGTTACAGTAGATAATGCTATATTTATCTACCTGTAGCGACTTGCAAACAAGTACGCCTAGGAGGTTGTCCGAGAATAAGGATTTTGGTCAAAATCGAGAAGTTTTCGCATAATAAGCACAGCCATATACGTAATATTGCGAGCATTATTTTGCGGAAAATCCGAAGAGTTTGGGCAGATAGCGTAGACTTCGAAAGCCATTCTCGGACGGCCTCCTAGGAGGTTGTAGTCGGGGTTGCACAGCTCAAGGAAGCGATGGCAGAAAATCAATCTGACTGATACCTGAAAGAACTTGATCAAGCTGGGACAAGTAGATTATATAGATTGTCTGTATGCTATAAACAGTTTTTGACACCATTTTGCGATTACGCATCACAATTATTTACAATTGAAAAAAGGGGTAAAAATGTTCAACAAAAAATTGGTTCTTTTCGTAAGTATTTTGACCTTAGCATTCACCAGCCAGGCTTTAGCGGCCGACAAACTGGTTAACGGTATTGATGCAAACTTCCCTCCATTTGCCTACATTGATAAGACAGGCCAGCCCAGTGGTTTTGATGTTGAGGCTATGAACTGGGTTGCCAAGGAGATAGGGGTTGAGGTGAGTCATCAGCCCATAGAATGGGATGGTATTATCACCAGTCTGCTCACAAAAAAGATTGATATTATCGCTTCCGGAATGAGTATTACTGAGGAAAGAGCTAAAAAGGTTAATTTTTCCATACCTTATTGGATTATCAAACAGGTAATGGTAACTAAGAAAGATTCTGCCCTTACCATTGATAGCCTCTTGAAAGATAAAAAAATCATAGGAGTTCAGCAGGGAACATCCGAAGCCAAATGGCTAAAAAAAGAAGCTGCTGCAAAAGGCTGGAACTTTGAGCTTCGTTATTACAGCTCCTCCCCCCTAGCCGTAGAAGATGTTCTTAACGGCAGAATAGATGCTGCTGCAATGGATGATGCACCTGCAATGGATGCAGTTTCCAAAAAAGCGGTGCAGATTGTAGGAACATTTGGCATGCATGAAGAAAATTTCGGTTATGC
>JAAELB010000664.1 GCA_024227155.1 Desulfobulbaceae bacterium | reverse complement strand
TTTCGCAGGAGGAGTTTAAGGTTGGCCTTGACCTTTTTCAGCATCTCTTTGATGGGGTTTACTGCCTGGGATGTCTCCTTACCTGGTTTCGGCTCGTCGAGTTTGAGTTTTCTGATGAGTTCAAAAATAACGGGCTTTGAGGTCATCAGGGTGAAGTGGGTATTAAAGTTAAGGATCTGGGACTGAAAATCGGTATATTCCACCATTTTCCCCGAGATGGGGGAGGTCGTCTGCTCTTTATCAATAACCATCTTCGAGGTCGCCTGGTAAACAGGCCTGGCCATAAAAGAAAGAAATGCGGTAACCGTTACGGTTATAATGAGAAAAACAATAACCACACTCTTTCTCTTGCGGAGAACATTGAAGTAATCCGACAGGTGAATGGTTTCTATCTTTTTAATCGATTCGCGGGATTCCATCTTAGCTCCTTACAACCATGATTCGGGGATATACAGACGATCTCCCGGTTGGAGAGGGATATCCGCTAACTTGCCTTCGACAACTTTTTCGAGATTAATTTTGATCACTTTCTGTTCTTCGCCTTCCATGCGGATAATTGCCGCCCTGTTTGGTGCTGCAAATTCATCAAAACCACCTGCCATGATGCACACACTCAAAGCAGATAAACCCGGCTGATAATCGTGGAGGCCAGGTTTTTTCACCTTGCCGCTTACATACACCTTAGATTCGCCCTGCTTAAGTCCCTTAGAAAGTGGGACATAGACGGCGTCCCCCGATTTGAGGGCGACGTTATAGCTCATGTCACCTGCATCGAGGAGTTTGACAAGATTTACCTTGATTGGCTCATTATTTTTATTACCATCACTACCCGTATCCTCTTCACGGAGAATGTAGGCCACATTGCCTCTCCCGGACACCACACCTCCTGCTTTGGCTATAAGGTCCATTATGGTGGCGGCCGACTGCATTTCATACTTGCCTGGTTTTTTAACGGCTCCTGAAATGGAATATTGCAAGCTAAGGTATTCCTTGATCACCACATGCACCTGAGGCTCAACGAAATAATCCTTGGCCAAGGGCTTTTGAATATTATTCTCCAGAGTGCTTATAGCAATACCGGCGGCCTGGATCGGCCCAACAAAGGGGGCATTTACCATCCCCTGACCTGAGACGGTAAGGTTGACATCGACCTGCTTCTCGCCTCCGGCAAAGATGGTTATGTTGATTACATCACGGGGCCCAAGCTTATAGACCGAGGCAGCAAAACAATATTGTGCAAAAGCAATACTACACAGAAAGACCACAACGAGGGAAATTCGTGCGTTTACCAAACCCACCTTACTCATTTTTTACTCCATTCCATACGTATAGATTCCTTTAAAAACTTCTTTATCTCTCTCTTCGTTTCTAAAAAAAACGGAGAGGGAACAAATTGTACCCCTCACCGTCCATTAATTTTACATTCACCTACATCACCGGGTTATCTCTATTTGCTGCCGAAATCATGGCCAAAATCAAGTGATAACATGGTAAAAGTATCATCATAGTCATTGCCGAACAGGCTGGATTCTCTCTGCCTGTAGCCAACTTCAAACTTAACCTTGCCATGCTCCCAGAAACGATAACTGACTAGCCCTGAGACTGAATAGGTGTCGTCACTGCGGTTTGCCGGGTCGTTCTGATAGTCGCTATTCTGAAAATATGCCTTGAGAATGGTCTGAATTTTCTTTTTATAGAGATAGCCCACCTCTGCATCCAGCTGGGTGGCTATATAATATTGATCATTGGTACCGGCATCGTTATAATCCTGCTTGAGAACAAGTTTCATATATGCTCGTGGGGATCTGGCTGGCGCCGCAGGCTTCTGCCCATCAATTATGATATGCCAGGCAAAAAGATCCAGGTTGTCGCGATCATCTTCATCAAAGGAACGATGGTGATAACCACCGCCAACATCGACGGAAAAATAGTGAAACTGCCTCACAAAATTAAGGGATAGCTTATTTGACAGATAGGTAGAAATTGTCTTATCATACTTTCTCTCCCACACGTTATAACTCAAAAACAGGGATGAGCGGCTGTTAAAATTATAGAACAGGTCGGCCACCCCTCTGTTTTCTTTTGAGTCCACCGATAAGTCAGTGGAATATTCTGTAATGGTATTACGATACTTGATGCCAAGCCCGAATTTATTGCCAAAATCGTAGTACAGACTTGGGGTAAGATAATTAATGGTATACAAGTCTCGTGACACCGAGTTACTGAAAGTATCCGACTGGGCTGCGTCCCTGGTTCGATAAAGGCGATCAGAAAGCTTCAAGGCCAATCTATCGGTTGCCTGGGTTTCACCAAAAAAGTGCCCAGCATAACCGACGAAATTATCCTCCGAGGCATCTCGTACTCCTTGTTGAGGCGTATCGCGGTCGCTATACCAGTAAGGTTCCAGGGTAAATTTGGCTTCAATCTTACTCTTAGCGGTATCATACCCCAGAGCTACCCCAGGTTTGATGTAAAATGTATCGACGGCTGTTTCATCTGTTTCTGCACGCCAGAAATTGGTGTTATATTCCCAGCCTGTTGTTACCAAGGCTTCGATATTGATTTTTGCCTGGGCAGTTCCAATAGAGAGAAACATGGTAACAAGAAAACATCCAATCCGTAATGATGCACTATCTATATATAATCTCACAATATTACTTTTAACCTTTTATCTTTCTATGATCTTTAGAAACATACCATCTGGTCGACGACAAGGTATATTCGACTTTTTTTGCATTAACACATAACAAACCATATCCACAAACTTCCTACCATATATTTGTATCCCACGGGGTCACATTTTGGCCCTGGAGCATGATCGGAATCCGATAGCACACTTTGTATCATCAACGGGAGCTTTCCTGGTTGATGCTTGTATTATTCGAGCTATTTCGGGGTCAGTTGTGCTTATGTCACCAGCATTATCCCCTGCAGCAGACGAATATACAGGGTGTATTACACCAAGTATTAGCGCAAGCAACACCTTGTGTTTGAAGAAATTTTTTCCAGTTTCTTTTGTTATAGATCTGTTATCTGTAATATCCATCAGTTCCAGTTGCCGGGGGCAATAATTTGCAATTTCGATAAGACCGAGTTAGGGTTTACATAGGCTATTTCTTCCGCACGCTCTTTACCAACAAGTTTTTTCAGTTTCTTTAATGCTTTTGTCCTGCGTGGTGATCGAAACCGTGGTGAATGGCTGTCAGAAGCCAGAAAATGGACATTGCCCATTATCACTAATTTTTCCGCGACCTTCATGGTCTTCCGCCCAAACTTCCCTATCAAACTATCTCCGGTAATCTGGAATTGCGCTCCGGAATAACGTAAAACCTCTGTCGCTTCCGGTTGTGACTGGATAGTAGAATTTCTCTCTGGGTGGGCAATGATGGCTCGAACTCCCTTTTCGGCCAGATTTTCCACGACATTCGCCACAGCCTCAATGATGCAACGTTCTGGAAGTTCAATTCCAGATTACCGGAGATAG
>JAAELB010000663.1 GCA_024227155.1 Desulfobulbaceae bacterium | reverse complement strand
TGTAACCAGTGATGGTAATGGTACGTTCTGTCGTTTTAATGTTGTTTATTACAGCGATCAGACAGTTCATGATTATGAATCTGGTGCTTACCCAACACCTGAGTATGAGTTGGATTCAATTTTTGTTGCTGACCTTACAGCTGGCTGGAAGTTTCTTGAGCATGCGCAATATGGAAGTTTTACTGTTCGTGGCGAGGTTCAAAATCTATTTGACGAAAATTATTCCTTTGCCAAAGGCTATCCAATGCCAGGTATAAGCTTTTACCTCGGTTTACGTTGGGATTATTAAATTGCTTTAATCCTTCTAGAGTGTGATGGACTCGTAAAAAGTCCATCACACTTGAGTCGGGTTTTATTGAAAAATATAAGTAAATTTGGGATTGTAATTCTTAGGGCTATAAATTATTAGCCTGCTTTGGGAGATTCTTAAGGACAACGTTTTTAGTGGTTTATGTAAAAAATAGCTCAGTTTCATTGGAATTGATTGTTGCATCGTATTTTACCGATGTTTCACACATATACGTACCTCGTGGAAATCTGTCTGCTTGAAAACAAAAGGGAACATAATGAAACGAATTCTGATACTTGTCATTTTTCTGCTATTGCCAATAAAACATAGTATTGCCGGTGAGGTTCTAATAAGGTTTACCGATTCAAGTGGTCAGGAAATTACTCTTGAAGATAGACCTGCAAGAATAGTCTCTCTTGTGCCTTCTGTGACAGAAATGCTTTTACAACTTGGAGTGGATGAAGAACTTGTAGGTGTCACCCATCATGATATCTGGCCTGCAGGGACAGCTGGGAAGGCCGTCGTGGGCGGTTTTTTTAATCCAGATCTTGAAAGGATTGAAATCCTACATCCTGATATCATTTTCTATGCTGAAATACAGGAAGGGGTTTTTGAAAAATTTAGAAAAAATACAACTCTGATAAATTTCTCAGCTTCTAGTATCGAGGAGAGCTTTGATCAGATACGTTTACTTGGTAAGGTTTTTAACCGTGAAGATCGTGCTGAAGAAATAACTACTGATCAACAGCGTCAACTATCAATAATTGCAAAGAAAATCGTGCAAATTCCCAAGGGAAAACGATTGCGCACTGTTCGACTCATGGGACGAGAAAAGGTTATGGTCCCTGGAGATGATAGTTTTCAAAATGAATTTATTGAAAGAGCTGGCGGTATCGCTCCACAGTTTGGTGAAAATGGTAATGTTATAGAACCTGATATTGAAAAATGGCAGGATTTTAACCCCCAGGTCATTTATGGCTGTGGCGGTGATCGTGAGGCTCTGTCAATCTTGTCTGCATCAGGTTGGGGGGATGTCGATGCTGTAAAAAATAACCGAATATTCTTCTTCCCTTGTGAACTCACCTGTAGGGCGTCAACTCACACTGGATATTTTGTCTCCTGGCTTTCTGCCAGACTCTATGGGGAAGAATTTGCTGATCCTAAGCAAATAATTTTACCGGCAAAGGTCGTAGGGCGAAAATCTGTTGCGCTTGATTACGATTACATTTTAGAAGCGGGAAAATTTTACAGTGACATTCTTGATTTTCGTAATAAAAGCCTTCTTATAAAATTGAAAGAACCTATGACTATTCTTTCAACCTTAGAAGGTTGGAGATCCAATATCGTTAATGTTGGGAACCATTATTTTCCACCTCCTTCCTGGGGCCTGGGCCATGACGAAGGATTTCTGGGACTCAAAAGGCGTACATTTTCAGCTCTTGAATTGGAAGGCAAAGATACTTCAATGCTCTTTACCGGTGCCGATATTGATAATCTGGCCATAGCCACTGTGCAGTTTAAAGATATGAAGGTTACCGCGTTAGTTACCGCCGGCGTACAAGGGAATGCTGTTCGTATGGGCAAGGATATTGGTGCTTATTACGAGCTTGATATTGATGACGATAGTGAAAAGAAGAAAGAGCCGGGTACCATAAATACCATAATTCTTACAAATACAACACTTAGTAAACGGGCGATGACAAGAGCACTTATAAGTGCTGTTGAAGGTAAGTCAGCAGCCTTGCAGGATCTCGATATTCGATCAACAGCTACTCCCGGAATTAATTCCGCTACTGGCACTGGTACAGATAATATTTTGATCGTACAAGGGCAGGGGCCTAAAATTGATGTAACTGGTGGGCACACAAAAATGGGTGAGCTTATTGCCACAGCCGTTTATAATGGAACAGTCGAAGCAATTGCAAAACAAAACGGTGTTACCAGTCAGCGGTCCGTTTTTGCTCGTTTAAAAGAAAGGGAAATAAGCACGTTGGAGCTAAGCCGCCAATGTGGTTGCGGTAGTGCATTGGGTAAGGATCTTGAAAAACTATTATTAATGCCTGAGTACTCAGAGTTTATTACCGCTGCTTTGGCCATAAGTGACCAGTATGAAAGAGGGCTGATTCACAACTTGGAATTTTATGATAGCTGGTGTCAGACAATAGCACAGCAGATTGCAGGCAAACAGG
>JAAELB010000662.1 GCA_024227155.1 Desulfobulbaceae bacterium | reverse complement strand
ACGAGACGGGCCCTATTCCTGGAGGAGATTACTCCTCACTTATGGAAGAGGTAGCCCGGCGATCACGAGAGCAAATAAGGAGACCCTTCAGGAAGAGAATAGGAAGGACTTTTGCAAGAGAGCCCTAACTCCTATGGCCGCCTCTTCCCCAGCCAGAGAAGCAACCGAGCCTGAATCAGAGCTGTCCCAGAACATGAAAGTTTTGGGGGAGTCTGTTAAGCAGTTGGTTGACCTTCAGCAGAGGAACAGCCAAGGCACGTCCCCTAGGACGTACCTAGGTGTTCACCAACTCCTTCCTATGATAGAGTCTTTTGCTAAAAATGAAAGCACTGAAAAAGGGAAGGACTGGAGTACATGGAAGTCAGACTTACAGGATTTGATTGATTACAATCACTTGACCATAGATCAAGTGAAACAAATTCTTCGCTGTAAGCTCCAAGGGGAAGCCTCTGCGCATTATAAGTCTATGCCAAACAAGAAAGTTGTTTCCATAGATGCCATCTGGACTTGGATGGACGATCGTTTCATCAATCTGGT
>JAAELB010000661.1 GCA_024227155.1 Desulfobulbaceae bacterium | reverse complement strand
CCAGCACCCCATTTTCGTCCGATCAGGCCTCCTGGCATAGCCAACTATAGCCAGGAGACCAGCTTGAACGAACCTGGAGCACTGGACGAACGGTTACGGACTCTGGTTATGCAGTCTTTTGAAGGGGGCGGTGAACGGTTGCGAAAATTCCTGGATGCCCGATAGCAACACTCGGGCATGACGGATGGGTCAAAATTGCCAATTTAAGGTTTACACCGCATTAGTTACGGTTTTCGGTAAATGGTCATGAGCATTTTGGGCCAAGTTCCTGATGAATCGCTTCAGCAAGAACTTCAATGGTATAAGGCTTTTTGATATAGCTCCCTGCACCAATCTCCTGAGCTCTTTTAACCCTTGAATTTTCTGAGAATCCACTTGCTATAATAGCTTTTTGATTGGGCTTGATTGCCAGAATCTGTTCAAAGGTCGTAAGTCCGTCTATGCCGCCCGGCATTATCATATCAAGAATCAACAGGTCATATTCTTCGTGGTTGCATTTTTTTACCGCCTCTTCCCCGGATGTAGCCACATCAGCAATGTATCCCAGGCTATTTAGAATTGTTGCACCGAGTGTTCGCTGCTCCTCCAGATCGTCGATGACAAGAATCCTCTCGTTATTGCCCTGGTAGTTGTCGAGAGGGATGGTCTCAGTTTCCGGGATGGTTGCTTGACTTATGGGGAAGAAGGCCTTGAAGGTGGTTCCTTGCCCTGGTTTACTTTTGATATCTATATAGCCGCGATGATCTTTTACCGATCCCCACACAACAGCCATCCCAAGCCCGGTGCCGCTTCGACCAAGGACCTTATTGGTGTAAAATGGCTCAAACACCCGGTTGAGTTCTGCCGTGGTCATGCCGACACCCGTGTCGGTAACGGCTAAGGTTGTGTATTCACCAGGGGGGATCAATTCATAACCCATTTGTTCTTTGATTAAGCTGGCGTTTCTTGTCTGGATGGTGAGGGAACCACCTTCAGTCATCGCTTCTATTCCGTTGACAAAGAGATTCATTAACAACTTTGTAAGGTGAGCTGTAGAGCCCTGCATGTTTGTGAGGTTTTCTTCAAGATCTATGATGCACTCCACTCCTTCAATATCTCTGATAATATCGTCATGTTCGGGGCTTGTGAGGAAGTCGTGTATAATGTTGTTGAGATTAACAGGGGTGGGATGGTCAACTCCCCGCCGTGCCAGTGTGAGTAAGTCCTGTACAATTACAGCGGCTCTTTTCCCTGATTTTTTGATTGTCTGCAGAGGTTTGGTCATGGGGTCATCGACAGCTCTGTTAATCAGCAACATATCAGGATAGCTGACTAGCCCTGAAAGAATATTATTCAGGTCATGGGCAACGCCTCCCGCCAGCATGCCAATGGCCTCCATCTTTTGGGAGTTTTTCAATCTATTCTGGAGTTTCACCTGGTCAGTTACATCACGGATGTCAAGAACATACCCGTCAAGTTCGTGAGGGGCAGAGTAATATGGACTCAATGTGAGATTCCAGTATCTATTGTTTGAGTGTTCTTTGCTGGGCCTTGTCTGGACGTGGACGATTTTGCCTGTAAGACATTTTGTGACCGCTTCTTCTAGCTCCTCTTTGAAAAAACTAGATCCAAGAAGGGTTTGGAGGGGGATACCTTCAATGGGATCTTCATTGAAATGTACAGTGTCACGGTAGGTCTGATTCGCGAGAACGTGTCGATGCTGCTTATCCACAAGGGCCATACCATCACTGGAGGCCTCAACTATCCTGGCAAATTTCTTCAGGGTTTCTTCCGCTTTCTCTTTCTCCTCGACTTGAGATCTAAGTTTGACATTGGTTATTTCAAGCTGTTTGGTTCTATTTTTCACCTGTTGTTGAAAAATGAGGACAGTGGCAGATAAAAACAGCGCAATCCCGATAACGGTATAGAGGAGATGGAGCAACCATTTGGGTACGGAGCTCTTGGTTTCAAGTGCAAACCACCTGTTAACAGAACTGTAGTAAATGGAATTCACATCCGCTTTGAATTGGGTGAGATGCGAGTCTAAGGTGCCAATTATAGAGGTGTTTGTCCATTTAGGTACTGCAAAACGGAGTTCTATGGGATTAAAGATTATTTGGGTCTGCTGTACGCCAAATGCACTTTTATTTCTCATGCCAAAGAGACGGTTAACAACAGCCACATCGACATAATTTGCCCGGAGCATCTCAAAGTTGGTCAGGTACTCATCTGTTTCAAAAAATCTGCACTCGATATCAAAACTATCCATCATTTTCCGCAAAGCGTGTAAATGAATGTCTCCTTGTTTTACCGCAATCTTTTTTCCTTGGAGATCCAGCATTGATTTAATGACATCGTTAGTTTGGGTGTAGAGCTCCGCCCAGTTCGACATCACAGTTTCAAAGTTATAGTCGATAAACTGTTCCCGTTCCTGGGAATAAGCAACCGCCGGAAGCAGGTCGATTTTTCCTTCTTTTAGGTCCTGGAGCAGTTCGGCGAAGTGGCCGGTTCTGTACTGTAGTTTCCATTGTTCTTTTTCGGCGATGGTTTCCAGGATATCAACGAATAGTCCATCTACCCCACCGTTACTATCTTCAAAGACTATGGGTGCATTGTTGTAGATACCTACTTGAACTGTGGTGGTTTCAGAAAACGAAACAAATGGCAGTAGGAGAAAGAGAACAGAGAACGGAATTGTTTTGCGAAAAGAAATTTTGTAAAGAAATTTGCATATATATTGAATAATAGACATATTTCTCAAGTATCACTGGCACTTAAAGAGGGACTCTGTTCATTCATCCACCTGCTATGATGAAATTCTATATACAATCAGGTATAAGTCAAATGAAGGTGAGACGTCAAATTTTTTCAACAACATCCTTTGATTACTGCACCATCCAAAGCAAGTAACCGTTCACCGACCCCTTCAAAAGACTGCATAACCAGAGTCCGTAACCGTTCGTCCAGTGCTCCAGGTTCGTTCAAGCTGGTCTCCTGTCTATAGTTTGCTATGCCAGGAGGCCTGATCGGACGAAAATGGGGTGCTGGTGAACGGTTACCAAAGCAACAACTCTCCATGGAGCTGTTGCTTTGCTACTACACTGTGGATTTTAAATAAGCAATAATGTCGTCACTCTCATACATTGTAGTATCTCCATCTATCATAAAAGGAACCATTGCCTTTCCACCAACTTTCAACACAACATCTCTACCCGGAGTTAGCGGTGCAGCGTTGATCAGCTGGTAATCTTTATCCGGTCTGAGCCCCATTTCCTGTGCCGCTTTGTCTACTTTCTTGCAGAAAGGACAGTCCTCACGTATATATAGCTGTATCATTGTATGCCTATTAATTGATTGTTATGACGGGATTTATTCCCAGGAAAAAAATAAGTAAAATTAGGTTCGTATCCCAACGCCTTTTTTCAGAAGATAGAGGTTCGTTGAAAAAAGAAGTACTGCAAAGAAGATCAGCATAACAAAACCTGTCCATACGTTAATGTCAGAGACTCCCAGGAAACCGTAACGAAAACCATTGATCATATATACAATCGGATTTGCCTTGGATACAGTCTGCCAGAATTCCGGCAGCAGGGCTATGGAATAAAAAACGCCTCCCAGGTAAGTGAGAGGGGTGATTACAAAAGTTGGGATAATGGAAACGTCATCAAATTTTCTGGCAAAGATACCATTGATCATCCCGGCAAGTGAAAAGACAAAGCTGGTCAGGACTGCAAACAGGGTGGCATAGAAGATATTAAAGAGCGGCAGTCTGACAAAAAAGAGACTTACCACTGAAACCAAAATTCCAACGCTTATTCCCCGTGCCATACCACCCATGACGTAGCCCAGTACGATAACCCAGTCCGGGGTAGGGCTCACCAGCAGTTCCTCAACATTTCCTTGAAATTTTGCACTGAAAAACGATGATACCGTATTGGTATAGGAGTTGGTGATAATTGACATCATGATAAGGCCTGGGGCAATAAACGCCATATAGTTGTGATTGCCGATGTTGCCAAGCTGGGAGCCAATAAAGGTGCCGAAGATGATGAAATAGAGTGTGATGGTGATCACCGGTGGAACCAGTGTCTGTACCCAGATTCGAAAAATCCGAGTGATCTCTTTTCGGGCGATGGAGTTAAGAGATACCAGGTTACTTGTCATTGCTCCACCATTTCCATAAAGAGCTCTTCAAGCCTGTTTGTCTTATTGCGCATACTTTCTACGACAATGTTCTGGGCGGCCAGATGTTCAAAAATAATATTCATTGATTGCTCTTTAGTCTTTGTTACCTCAAAGGTCGTTTCATCGAGAATGGTGAAATCGATGCCATTGAAGGGTTTGATTGCTTGCACAGTTCCTCTGGTCTCGAAGATGAAGGTCTCGTGATCAAGCTTTCGCAGCAAACTTTTTTTATCACTATTTTCAATTATTGTTCCACTATTTATAATAGCTATCTTATTGCAAAGCAGTTCTGCTTCTTCGAGATAGTGTGTAGTAAGGATTATAGTCCTTCCCTGATTGCTGAGATCCAGGAGGAAGTCCCACATGCCGCGGCGGAGTTCCACGTCGACACCAGCTGTTGGCTCGTCAAGGATCAAGAGTTGTGGTTCGTGGACGAGACCTCTTGCTATCATCAGTCTGCGCTTCATTCCACCTGAAAGCTCCCGGGCAGGACTGTCTCTTTTCTCCCAAAGGCCGAGTCTTTTGAGGTATTTTTCAGAGCTTTTCAGCGCTTTTTCGCGGGGAATGCCGTAATAACCGGCTTGCTGAATAACAATATCCTGTACTTTCTCAAAAATAGAAAAATTATACTCCTGGGGAACGACCCCTAGGAGGCGTTTTGCTGCGGGAAAATCCTGATCTATATCAATGCCAAAAACCTTAACGGATCCGCTGCTTTTAGTTACCAAAGAGGTGACTATGCCAATGGTGGTGGTTTTACCAGCGCCATTTGGGCCAAGCAGGCCAAAAAAATCACCTTTCTGAACATCCAGGGAGACTCCTTTGAGCGCTTCAAAACCACTCCCGTACGTTTTACATAAATCTGAGATTGAAAGGGCAACCATAGTACTGTGCTCGTTATTTTGTGAGATGGATAAAATAGTCGACAATTTCTTCAGCTAGATTCCTTCCGTCAAGCTGGGAAATCTGCACGATTCCTGTTGGGCAAGTTATATTGATTTCAGTAAGTTGCTCTCCTATAAAGTCAAGGCCAGCAAAATGAATTCCCTGCTCCACCATCCAGGGGCCAATCTTGGTGACAATCTCCAGTTCAGTTGGGCTAAGTTCAGTCTTGAGCGCGTCACTACTTGCAAAATTTGCATGATAGCCGCTTTTAGGCTTACGCATGGCAGCTCCCAGCACCTTACTTCCAAGCATAATGACCCGTTTGTCACCGTCGTAGACTCTATCGAGGAACTTCTGTACCATAGCTGGCTGGCTACCCCGAGCTGTAAAATGCATCACCAAATCACTGTCTTCAACCCCTATTTTTTCAACCGATTTGCCCTGAAAACTGTCTAAAGATTTAATGACGCAGCTTCCATGACGTTTTACAAAGGTGTGTATCAGATCAGGGTCAGAGCTGACAAGCGTTGGAGGCATATGTTCGATAAATGGTAGGGCTATCAGTTTTTCGTTGAAATTACGAAGTGATGACGGACTGTTGACCACCATTGTTCCTGAGAGTGAAAGCAGCTGGGTCGCATAGTGGAAGGCCAGATTATAGGGAGGCTCTTTTCTCATAAGAATGAGCGTGTAGTCAGATAGAGGCCTGGACTCTACTTTGCCCTTTGCATCTGTCGCAAGTACTGCCCCATGGGTTTCAAAAAAAAGCTTGTCTATGGTGGCGGTGTCTACAGATATTCCCTGCAGCCTCGCCTGATTTATAAGGGCAAGAGAAGTATCAGTTTTTGAAATTAGACCGTCCAGGGGGTCAAGTACAACAAGCCAGTTCATCAATGTTCCTCCATGTTAGATTGCAGTGATCGTTTTAAATATTGAAAAGTCGCTGCTTGATACTATGTCACCTCATTTGATAAGACCTTCCATGGTCGATGTCAAAAAGAGTATTCATAAAAATTAACAAGAAAACAGGTAACCGTTCACCAGCACCCCATTTTTGTCCGATCAGGCCTCCTGACATAGCCAACTATAGCCAGGAGACCAGCTTGAACGAACCTGGAGCACTGGACGAACGGTTTACGGACTCTGGTTATGCAATCTTTTGAAGGGGGCGGTGAACGGTTACGAAAACAGCAAACTCGATAAAACATAGCTTTTAGAAAAAGCCTAACCTATAATAGTTGAAAGTAGGGCCTGGTCCCCCTAAGGTAAGTGATAAACTCCAATAGAGTATTAAAAAGAGTGACAGGTTTTCAAGAGCAAAGAATTGATTGAGTAGATCGTTTTACGACCAAGCAAAGGATAATCTGATGAAAAAATACCGCTTGCTACTGCTTTTTTCTTTATTGTTGTCTGTTCTCTTTGCCGTTCAAAGTGTAGCAACAAATCTTCAGCTGCCCCATGTCTACCAGGAGCAGGTTGATGTTCGTGGTTGGTTAATGAGCGAAAAACTCGATGGTGTCCGGGGATATTGGGATGGTGAGTTCTTGTACTCCAAGAATGGAAATCGACTCTATCCCCCAAAGGAGTTTCTTCACAATCTGCCGCCTTTTGCAATAGAAGGTGAACTTTGGGCGGGGCGAAGCAGATTTGAAAAGACGGTATCTGTTGTCGGCAAAGAATATTCCCATCCTGGCTGGTTACAGTTGAAATTTGCAATTTTTGATGTGCCGGAAACCCCAGGCGGTTTTGCAGAGCGCATTGCAAAAGCGAAGAAATGGTTTGAACAACATCCTTCTTCTTACGCTTTTGTTGTTGAGCAGATAAAAGTTCGCGATCAGAACCATATGCAACAGGAACTCCATCGTGTGGAGCGTCTCGGGGGTGAGGGCTTGATAGTTCGAAAATCAGATGCCCACTACAAGTCCGGACGCTCCATGGAGATCTTGAAAGTTAAAAACTATCAAGACGCTGAGGCAAAGGTCATAGCCCACCTGCCGGGAAAAGGCAGGAACAAAGGGCGACTCGGTTCCCTGCTGGTTGCCCTGGAGGATGGCAGGGAGTTCAAGATCGGTGGTGGGTTTTCAGATGCTGAACGAGAGCTTCCTCCACCAATTGGTACGGTGGTGACCTTTAAGTTTTATGGTTGGTATCAATCGGGTATTCCAAAGTTCCCTTCATTTCTACGAATAAGAGTGGATAGAGGCTTATAACCCCAGCCTCGATAACCGTGAAAATAAGTTGGGATATGTACCTGGAAAAAATCGCCAACTATTCTTTCTGAATCACCTGGAGTATCTGGTATAGCGCTTACGTTTTTTTCTAGAGATTAAAAAACTGATAGCACCGTAGAGGATTATACCGGTGATTATCCCCAGAAAATATGTTTTCCAGCTTACTCCAGAAGGAACAGCAACAGCTAGTTTTTCTACACTGGATTGAACTGTTTCGAGCTGTGGGGAGGTGTCTCCCGTTTTTACATCGGTTGTCGTTGACGTTTGAGGAGAGATTGCTTCTTTTTTACCGACATTCTTTGTAGATTTTGGTGGAATCATTGCAAAGCCCTTTTCCAGTAGCTCTGTTGCTTTTGCGTCCCGGACCTTACGATTTTGGCTCCCCAGTACAATTGATATTATGCGAACCCCGTTTCTTTCAGCTGTTGCCACTATGGAAAAACCGGCCGCGGAAAAGAAACCGGTTTTAAAGCCGTCACAGCCATATACATTTTTCAGGAGATGGTTGTGTGTGCGCATGATAAATTCGCCGCCTCTGAAATCCCGGACTCTTATGCTGGTATATTTGAAAGTTTCCGGCTTTTTTGCAAGCTCACGGGCTAAGATGGCAAGGTCATTTGCTGTGGTTACGTCAACTTCCTGGCCTTTTGACGGTGGCAGGCCATGGACAGAGTGGAAACGGGTGTTTTTCATGCCTAACTCTTGAGCCCTCTTGTTCATAATGGCTATAAATGCACTTTTTGAGCCGGCTACATGGGTAGCCAGAGCTACTGCTGCATCGTTTGCGGATTGAACCATGAGCGCGTAAAGCAGATCTTCCACCGAGAACTGCTCCTTCGGGTCGAGATATACCTGGGAGCCACCCATCTGGGCGGCTTCCTTTGTTACTTGAACCATTTCGTCGAGTTGGAGTCGGCCTTGCTCGATTTTTTCCAGGATGACCAGTAAATCCATCAATTTCAGAACCGATGCGGGGTATACCAGTGCGTCGCCATTGTTGTTCACCAGTGTTTTACCACTTTCAGCGTCCACGACTACTGCCGATGCATATGGATCCTGGGCAATGGCGCGTACCTTAGCTCGAGCTCCGTATATCATCTGTGGAATGAGGAGTAATATAAGGGTGAAAATAAAACGTTTCATAATAGACCTTTATGGGATTGTTGCTGACTAATTTATCTAAGATAATAATTGAAATTTCAGAGGTCGGTTGCCCGATAAGAGCGTTCGGTGGTTTTCATTGATGCAATCGCTTAACAAATTTATACTGTGAAACGTACCAGTCGACAAGAGGCAGGATGAAATTATTTAACAAACCAAAATAGGGGCGGTAAGGTAAAAACATATTGAGCAGGGCTTAAATGCAAGCTATAACTGTTACACCACCAGCGTGTTATTGATTGTGCCTAAAGAATAGTTCTGTTTTTTCTATGGGGTGCTTTTTTATAAATTTCCCGTTTATTGGGGTTACGTTGATGAATGAAAAACTATAACCAGGAGAAAGATCATGAAAAAAGTATGTACCTTTGCAACTGTTGCACTCATGGGAATGGCTGTAAATCTACAGGCCGCCGATAGTCTGAAAATTCTAACCTGGAAGGGGTATGCACCCCAGCCGCTGGTGGATAAATTTGAAAAAGAGACAGGTTTGAAGGTTGAACTGACTTTTACCAATAATGAAGAGATGATTGCAAAGCTGCGCGCGACCCGTGGCGCGGGTTTTGATCTGGCGCAACCGAGTCAAGATCGCATCTCATCGGTACAGGCTGAGTTTAAAATATATCAGGCTATGGATTACAGTAAAATTGAAGCAGGCCAGATTATTCCATCAATGCTTGATGCTGTGAAGATGAATACCAAGGTCGGTGATGCCTCATATGGTGTTCCATTTTGTTACGGAACGTCAGGGCTGATCGTTAATACCAAGCTTGCCCCTGAAGCAAATGACTACTCTGCCCTTCTTGATGAAAAATACAATGGCCGAATCAGCTATCGGCTTAAACGTCCTACGTTGATTGGTCTGGCCTTTGGTGGTGGTGATGATCCTTTTGTAAAGTATGCAGACCCGGTAGCCTATAAGGCGCTGATGGACTCTGTTTCACAGAAGATGATCGCTGCAAAACCCTATGTGAAAAATTACTGGTCAAACGGCGATGCGCTGCTTGAAATGGTTCGGAGTGGTGAAGTATCTGTAGCCATGGGCTGGGATAATGGTGGTTGGAAGCTCCATGCAGAAAATTCTGATATCGATTTTGTGGCACCTAAAAGTGGTGCACTTGGCTGGATTGACACCTTTGCTATTCCTGCCAAAGCTAAAAATGTGGACGGTGCATATAAATGGATTAATTTTATGCTCAAGCCAGAAAACGCAGCTGTATTTTCCAACAAAGAAAAATATGCTACCGCCTCAAAGGATGCCGGGCAATTCCTTGATGCTGAGGTGCGCGACAATATCAACAGGTCCTTTACCAAGGCTGATATCGATAATATCAAATGGTATCCACCTGTGGGAGCGAGCATTGAACAGTTGGAAGGGAAGATCTTAGATATGGTGAAAGCAGCTAAGTAAGCGTTATAAAGCACGATATATCTCTTGGAAATCAAAATGGCACCGGTTTTAGAAATACAAAATCTTAAAAAGAGTTTTGGTAGCTTTGTTGCGGTGGATACACTTGATTTCCAGGTGGAAGAGGGGAGTTTCTTTTCCATCCTTGGACCTTCTGGTTGTGGAAAAACCACCTTGCTGCGAATGATAGCTGGCTTTCAAAAGCCAACGGAGGGGAAGATCTACATTCGTGGTAAGGATATGAGTGTAGTGCCTCCCAACCGACGTCCTGTGAATCTGGTGTTTCAGAACCTGGCGCTCTTTCCCATGATGAATGTTTATGAAAATATTGCCTTTGGCTTGAAGCGTCAGAGGGTAGGGAGCGCTGAAATAGAGAAGAGAGTCGCCGCAATACTTGAGCGAGTTGATCTCTCCGGCTATGACCATAAAGCCACCTCGCAACTCTCAGGCGGACAAAAACAGCGGGTGGCAATTGCCCGCTCACTTGTTTTGGAACCTTCATTGCTCCTGCTTGATGAACCCCTTGGGGCACTCGACTTGAAACTGCGTGAGCAGATGAAGATTGAGTTAAAAAAATTACAGGCGGATGTGGGTACAACTTTTATGTATATCACCCACGATCAGTCGGAAGCCCTGGTGATGTCTGATCGAGTCGCTGTAATGAATGAGGGACGCTTTGAGCAAGTGGACTCCCCTAGGAATCTCTATGGCAATCCGGCAAGCAGGTTTGTTGCCGGGTTTGTCGGAGAAACAAATATCCTTCCCGTTTCAGTTACTTCAAATTCGCCTCTCATGGTGATGACAGCTTTTAATCTGCAGCTTGAGGCAATAGCGGTGACAGATATACAACAAGAGGTGGATCTTTTCGTTAGGCCGGAGTCAGTCATCCTGGAGCCGCCTGAGGAATTGCAGGATATCAACAGGTTTTCCCTCACCATCTGTAATGTACTTTTTGATGGTTCCAATACTAAGCTGCTGGCAAGTGTGGCAGAAAGTGATTTTGAATTGACCGTAGCCTTGCCACAGAACCAGCAATTTGCCCACCTTGCCATCGGTGATGTGATTTCTGCTGGACTCCATGTGAATAGTTGTCGCTGTTACCCCAGGAGTTGAGAATGAAAAATCATTTTCGCCTTGGGCTTTTCATCTTTTTGACCCCGGTGCTTCTCTGGCTCGCATTGTTGATTGTAGTGCCCCATATAGAGCTCTTGCTTATGTCCCTTCAGGGCAAAGATGATTTGGGTAATCCGGTCTGGACTCTGGTGCATTACCGGAATTTTTTTGTTGAGGAGATTTACTGGTACACCTTTGTGCGAACCGCGCTTTACGCAATCACTGTAACAGTCTTGACCTTTTTAGTAACTTTTCCTGTTGCCTTTTATATCACCAAGGTTGTATCTCCACGGCTGAGCGGATTTCTGACCATTTTACTGTTAATGCCGTTTTGGGTCAGTGAACTGGTACGGGTTTACGGCTGGATGATTTTACTCAGGGAAAGCGGCGTCATAAATCATCTTCTTACCTCTGCTGGGCTTCTTGCAGCGCCCATTGAGATGCTTTATAATGATATCAGCATGTTGATGGGGCTGGTTTACACCTCGATGCTTTTTATGGCAGTTCCCCTTATCTCTTCCCTGGAAGGACTGGATGACAGCCTCATTGAGGCTGCCCATGATCTTGGGGCATCTCCGTTGACCATCTGTTTGAAAATTGTGATACCGTATGCAGCACCCGGGATAACGTCCGGTTCCATTGTCGTATTTATGCTGGCTCTGGGTAATTATCTTACGCCAACACTTATGGGCGGTAAGAATTCGCTCTGGTTTACGGAACAGATTTACAATGAATTTATCGCAAGTTTTAACTGGAACCAGGGAGCTGCCTTTGGTTTTCTTCTCTTGCTTTTGAGCTCGGTCATTATCTGGATTGGTTTGAAGCTGAGTAAACAGCAGCTAGGGAGGGCTTTGTCATGATTCGTACCCTTCCCCAGACCAGGAGCTATTCGACAGCGTTCAGGCTCTATATCTTTTTGTTTTATGTTTTTTTGTTTGCACCACTGGTGATCACCTGCATCCTTGCCTTCAACGATTCCAACTTCCCTTCACTGCCCTGGAAGGGATTTAGTCTGGACTGGTTTATCGCCGCTGGTCCTGATAGAGTTGGTCTCTTTCATGACGATTCAAATCTCAGGTCTATCTGGGTGAGTGTACAAACCGCATTTTGGGTCTCAGCTCTATCCGTGATGGTGGGAACCATGGGTGCTTTTCTCTTTGAACAGGAGGAGTTCTGGGGTAAGCAACCACTCTATTTTTTAGCCTTGAGCCCCCTGGTTATCCCAGGAGTTATCCTGGGGATTTCACTTCTACTCACAGCAAACAGCCTTGGCATTTTCTTTGAGGATACTGTTGGTCTGGATATTCCATTTTTACGACCAAGTTTCTGGCTGGTTGTACTGGGGCAGTTTTCTTTTATTGCCACCTTTGTACTGTTGGTTGTATCTGCACGGCTAAAGAAATTTGATCATTCGCTGGAGGAGGCCGCGCTTAATCTAGGTGCAACGAGATTCGAGGTTATTCGTTATATAACCGTGCCTTTTTTAAGGCCCGCTCTTTTTGGCAGTGGGGCGGTGGCTTTTTTGATGAGTTTTGAAAATTTTAACACAACGCTGTTTTTGGTGGGTTCTGAAACAACTCTCCCAATAAATCTTTATCTGCAGGTGAGGGATGGCTCCACCCCTATTATCAATGCCGTCTCATTTCTCTTGATAGTTTCCACATCAATTCTTGCGGTAGTGAACCTGATTTTGAGCAAACGCGAGGAAGATGGATAGCCTGAGTTACCGGCAAGTTCAGTTGCCGGCGCAATTATATCCTGACTACATATTAAAAGACTGGGCCTGAGCAACCTCAATTGCCAGTTGTGATCGTGCGTTCGCATCTTTGGGCAGGTTCTTTTTTTCACACCATGCGGGGAAGGTCTCCGGGTCGATAAAGACCTTAATGACCTGGTCGCCCATGGCTTCAACCTCTGACTTTTTGTCTTCTGCCCTGGTCAGCCAATCGTTGTACGTGGGGGGCAGTAGCTCTTTATCATCAAAAATCGATAGAAGAGGCAGGTAGTGCTCTTCTTTGTACCAGACCAGTGCCCTCAGCATGGGCTGATGTTTTTTTTCTGCGGCTGCCTGCTCTTGCTGTTTCTTCTCTTGTAATTTTGCAACCGTTTTACCTGATCCTGCAAATGCGCTCTTCTTGACCATGTTATCACCTATTTATCCTGGAACTAGGTACTTAAACCCTTTTCTTGGTGTTGCTGTTATAAAAAATGTTGTCGGCAGGAGAGCATAAAGCACCCTGCCCCGGATGTAAAGCCCGTAGGGCAATGACCCCTTAAAGACTTTGGACTTTAACCCCGTCAGCAAGGTTTGATTGGGGCACAGTGATGACACTATCCCCTTCCTTCAGCCCTGCAATTATTTCCGCTTGCAAATCGTTGGTAAGTCCGGTTTTCACAACTGTAAGTTTTGCCCGGCCGTTTTCAACCCGGTAGAGTTTCCACTCTCCTTCGGCATCATAGAAGATAGCGGTCCGGGGAACTGCCAGTGTCTTCTTGTTTTCATCGGTGATGATTTTCACTCTCACTCTATATTGGAGACCTAGATTTAATCCTTCTTTTTCGATCGTTTTCTTCGCTTCATCGGTAAACGCAATTTTCACAGCAACACGCTGTTCCTCTACGCCAAGAGAAGAGACCTTGGTGAAGGCGTTGGGTTCAATGAGGCGAATTACTCCGGGTAGACTTTTATCTTCAAGGCTCGATCCGTAGATGACCACCTTGTCTCCCGGGTGGATGTGAACCGCCTCTTCTGTCAGGATGTCGGCTGTTACTTCAAGTTCAGAAAGGTTACCGATATCAAGAAGTGGAGCCCCTGCAGTCATGACTTTTTCGTTCCACACGTGTCTTCTAAGGATGGTTCCGGCCACAGGGCTTGTTATTGTGGTTCTGTCAAAATTTCGATTGGCGTATCCCGGCAACAGGTCAACTATTGACTGCAGTGCTTTGGTTGCATAGTACATGGCTTCACTTGATTCAAACTGGACACTGGAATCGAGGTAGTTTCGCTTGGTATCCCGCTGTTCTCTTTCACTGATTGCGGATTTTTGTGCAAGCTGTTTATGGCGCTCCCAGTCCCATTTGTCAAATTCCAGCCGTATCTTTGAGGCTTTGAGCTGGGCCGAGGACGCTTCGAGCCAATTTTCAAAGGTCGTAGTTATCGATTCAACTTCAAGCAGAGCATCCCGCCAATCCAGATCCTCCATTTTTGCAACCAGCTGGCCCTTTCTCACCTCGTCTCCCTCAGCTACCTGGAGGGGCAGGATTCTACCCTGCATAGGCATGGTTACATGGTACACATGGGGCAGGCTGGTACGGGCATGTTCATCTACATAGGCCTCTACAGTGGATTCCTGCACCACTACACTACTCACAACCACGGAGTTGTTCATCCCCTGGACTATTTTGATGATAATCATCAGACCAATAAGACTAACAACTGCAAAGATCCAAATGGGTTTCCTGCGCTTTTCAGCCACTATCTTCTCCAATATATTTTATTCAGAAATGAGGGTACTTTTGTGCTCTTTCTCCTCTGCAGATTACAGGGGCTATTTCTTTCTGGTTATTCCTTGAGACTTAAAGCTTCCACCCAGTTCAACTTCTTTATCCTTTTTAGGATCACAAGCTGTGCAATAAAGACAAACAGTACGGTCAGGACAACAGTGTAGAGTATGCTTTCCTGGTGCAGTGCCGCCGGCATTGAGTAGGCATCGGTTGCAAAACTTTCCATTGTTGAAATAAGCATACTGTAACCCAGAGGTATGCCGATGGCTGTCCCTAGAAGATTTATTATGAGGTTTTCTTTTAAGAACTGGGCTGCAATCTCCGACTGGTGGTATCCCATTGTGCGAAATGTTGCAATGTCGCGCAAACGCTCTGAAATGGCAATAAGAGAGGTGTTGAGGATGGTTCCGAGAAAAATGATTGCAGCAAAGCCAATCAGGGCAGCTGCTGCATAGCCCATTAGACTGTCCTGTTGTTTCACCATTGCTGATTTTTGACTGCGAATATCTGTAATACCTTCAATGCCGGGGAAGGTTTTAATTCTTTTTATAAATTGCTGACGTAATCTTGGGTCATCAGCAATTTTAACCCTTATTTCGCTGATGACCTGGCGCTGACCAAGGATACTGTTGAGCCAGTTGAAATCTCCGTATACACCCATACCAATGATGGAGGTTATTGGCTGTACAACCCTGACCTTGATCACCCTTTTTTCTCCTTTGATCGGCACGAACTCAATGCTGTCTCCGGGAGTGACAGACAATTTGTCCATGAGCCTTTCTGACATGATGAGACCCGCATGGGGCAGGGAAAGTTTTTTGTTCTGTTTGTCAAATATGGTGGTGAGAGTACTGTGAGGAAGTATCCCGGTGACCGAGTTTTTTTCTTCTCGTTGGCCTTTTTTAAAGGTGCATGGAACATGCAGTGTAGGCTCTACCTCTACAACACCCGGGAGACGCTCAATATCCTGCAGGCTTTCATAGGGTAACTCTGAGCTGAAACTTAGGTGGAAATCACTTTTAAGTGCCTTGTCAAATTGCATTGTAATCATTTCATCAAGAGAATTGACAAAACCAAAGGTGAGCAGCACAATTGCACTGCCAATGGTTGCAGCAAAGATGGATATAGCACTTCTGCCCCTGTTACGCAGAAGCGCGCGCAGGATCATTTGCCACTGTGTATGGAGGGCTCGCCAGAGGCGTTGAAAATTTTCAAGGAATACCGCGCCTCCTCGCGCGGGTGGGGCGCTGCGCATGGCCTCCGCTGGTTCAAGATGCATTACTTTCCAGATACCTTTTGTTGTTCCCAGCATGGCAAAAATGACTGAGATGCCAATGCCGGTAACTGCAAGCTCCGGGTAAAACATGTTGGACAGATGGGGAAAGGAAAAGTAGAAGAGATACATTTCTGTCATGATCGCGCCGAGGAGATAACCGAACAGACAACCGGATATTCCCCCAAGAAGGCCGGGGATTATTGAGTATTTAAGAAAATGAAGAGTCAACTCCCAGTTCGAATATCCCAGGGCTTTCAGGGTACCTATTGTTGTGCGCTGCTGCTCTGCCATCCTGGTCATCATGATATTGAGAATCAGGGCGGCTACAACAAGGAAAAACGAGGGCATGGTTATTGCCATTGACCTTAATTGCGTCATCTCCCCTTCCAGTACAAGGGGGGAGAACTGCTGCGACCGGGGAATGGCTGAGAAGACACCATAGTCAGTTAATCTTTTTGACAGTGAACGCAGGAGTTGTTTCTGTTCTTCACTGTTGATTTTTGAAAAAAGGCCAACAATAGAGTTGCTGCTGCCCTGAAAGCCAAAACTATCTTCAGCAAAGCTTCTTTTGATCCACATCAGACCGTATGTCCCCGGCTCATCAAGCATGCTGCCCGGGGATGTCATGTAGACAAATTCTGCAGAAATTGCAGTGCCGACAACCAGAAGCTCCGTTCGCTTGTTGTTGAGGATAGCAGTGAGGCTGTCCCCAGGCCTTATGCCCCTGGCTGAAGCAAATTTATCCGAAACAATGACCTCGTTATTTCTGCCTGGGGTGAAGTAAGAACCTTGCTGCATGATGATGTTGTTAATGACCGGTTTGGGACTGTCTGGCAGTGAGATTAACAGAGAACCAATTGGTTTGTCTGCGTCTGGGAAGTCGAGCATAACTCGAAACTGGATTCGACTGCGGATCTCTGAAATTCCTGTTGTTGCGGCAAGGCGGGCTACCTCCTGCTCCGGCACCTTTTTTACATCAATCCAGAAATCAGCCAACCTGCAGCTGCCATAGTAGTGGTTTTTAGTCTGCTCCAGGTTTCTGTACGCTGACATCATGGAGATAAAGCTGCCTATACCCACGGCAATAATAGCACTGACTGCAGCGATCAATATCCAGCTCTGCTTTGCATCCCGCGTAAGTTTTCTGTCAAGAATTGAGGTGATCACCTGATTTTCTCTGGGGATATGGGCTCTCTGGTTTGACGGATATCTGTTATCCTGCCATCAGTGATAACGGCTGAGCGATCCGCCATATCAATCATTGAAGGGGAGTGGGTTATCATCACCATACTAGTGCCAGTCTGTTTGTTGATTTTCTGCAGCAGCCCAAGCACCATCTCTGTTGTCTCCTGATCAAGAGCGCCGGTTGGTTCATCGCAGAGCATTAACTTTGGGCGTTTGGCCAGAGCCCTTGCAATGGCAACCCGTTGCTGCTGACCACCTGAGAGTTGGGATGGGAAATGGTCGAGGCGATCGGCCAGGCCTACGAGTTCCAGTGTCTCGGCTGCATCAATTGGATCTTTTGCGATTTCAGTTGCAACGGCAACATTTTCAAGGGCGGTGAGTGTCGGGATCAGGTTATAGAACTGGAAGACAAAGCCAATCCGGTTCCTTCTGAAATTGGTAAGTTTCTTTTCCGGTAGGGATGTGATTTCCTGGTCCAGGAAGGTAATGGTTCCCTCGGTTGGTTGATCGATTCCCCCTATCATGTTGAGCAGGGTGCTTTTTCCTGAGCCTGATTCTCCGAGGATAATAAGAAGCTCATCCTGGTATATATCAAGGTTAACACCCCGTAGTACTGGAACTTTCACCTCTCCCATAAGAAAGGTTCGGTGGACATCCTTGAGCTGCATAAGTGGAGATGGTATCTGTTGTAGATCAGTCTGCATGGTTGGACCTTTGAAGTTTTTTTCTTGTCAAGAACCAAACTTGCTCTTGTATCCCGGAGGCTAACTCCTCGCGGACACGTGGTGTGGGCTTTGCATTTGCCCGGTACATTATTGAAAAGCAGGGTGGGTCGGTAACTGTTGAATGTGAGCCTGGTCATGCATAGGCATAAATTCTCATTTGATTCGGGAGGGTGGATTCTATTAGTTAGGTGCGTTTCCTGAATGATAGCTGGTTTACATGCCAATAGAAAACATAGACTCCAGATCATGCCGGGAATAGGCCTTAAATGCGAGCATCGTTTCCGTTTTCAGGATTGCGTCTATTGAATGCATTTTTTCCGTAACCAGAGTCGCTAAATCGTTGTTTGTGGCAACTCGAACGACAGCGATCAGGTCATAGTTGCCACTCACTGAATACACCTCTGAAATTCCTGGCGTTGCTTCAAGTTGTTCTGCTACATCGTTTATTTTCAATCTTTCAACGTTCATAAGGATGATTGAGGTGACCATGCTTTCTCCTGGATTAATATCCTGTTTGACAGACACTAGGTAAAGAAAATTGATTGTAGCGCCTTTGGTTGGGTTTTACAAATTGTTTTCCAGTCCCTTCAAAGAGTCACGCTGGAACCATACTGGTTGATATTGTTCTGTAAAATGCCTTTAGTACCTTACTCCAGAAAAACTGTAATTTAAAACAAGAAATCTGGAGACCTTAATTGAAATTAAAGACTAAAAGAAACCTCCAAGGTACTTATCCAAGCATTTTGAAAAATTCCGATTTATTCGGGTTACGTATCAGTGTTATTCCCTATCCAGATCAAAATTATCGACTTGTCTTATCTTTGCCTCCATGATATCTCACCCATCTGCTGACTCAACTGATTATGAGTCAGTTTCTATATTGGACCAGCTCCTAGGGTCTACGGTACCTTGATTGGAATCTAGGGCACCGGATGAGGAAGATAAATTATCGGCAATATCTGCCGTTAAGCCTATAGCTACAAATAATAGAGGAAGATGTATGTCAATTGAACAGTATTTAAAGTGGCAAGATTTTGAAGGGAATGAATTTCGGCCGGTTTCCCTTGTTGGTGTGGATTTATTAAATGACCGAATCCTTAACAAAGGTACTGCTTTCAGTGAGGAAGAGCGTGCGGCCTTTCATCTGGATGGACTTGTTCCCCCAAGGGTCCAGAGCTTTGAGGATCAGTTGGATAGGGTTTATCAGGGGTATTTGAATATTGAAGATGATATTCAAAAATATATCTTTCTCAGGTCGCTTCAGGATCGTAATGAAACTCTCTTCTATGCACTGGTAGCTCAGCATGTGGAAGAGATGGCACCAATAATCTATACACCTACAGTTGGCAGGGCCTGTCAGGAATTTAGTCACAGGTACCAGAAACCTCGAGGGATGTATATAACTCCGGAAAATGTAGAGAGCATGGGGGAAATGGTGCATCACTTTCCTTCTCAGGATATTAAAATTATTGTTGTGACAGATAGTCAGGGAATTCTTGGCATAGGGGATCAGGGGGTTGGAGGGATGGGGATTCCGATCGGCAAACTTTCCCTGTATACTTTGGGTGCTGGTATCCATCCCGCCTGTTGTTTGCCAATTGCTCTTGATATTGGAACCAATAATGATGAATTGTTGAATGATCCGATGTACCTTGGAATACAACAGAAACGTATATCCGGTAAGGAGTATGATCTGTTTATTGAGAAGTTTGTAGCCCAGGTCAAACGATATTTTCCCAGAGCTTTGCTGCAGTGGGAAGACTTCAGTAAATCTAACGCCTTCAATAATTTACATAGATATGTGGATCAGTTGCCCTCTTTTAACGATGATATTCAGGGAACAGGAGCAGTAGTTCTCGCCGGTATTATTAATGGGGTAAAAATCAAAAAAGAAAAATTATCGGATCAGACGTATCTGGTCTATGGGGCTGGAGCTGGTGGCGTCGGGGTGGCGGATCAGATCTGTGCCGGGCTGGTTAGAGAGGGTTTGGAGCTGAAAGAGGCACAGGATAAAATATTCATCCTCGATTCCAGAGGGTTGGTGTTTGAGGACAGAGCGGATCTGGATGAATATAAAAAATCGTATGCAAAACCACTATCGATAGCAACGGGCTGGGATGTGGCCGAAGAAGGCAAAGCTTCGCTGACGGAAGTTATAAATAATGTAGAGGTTACTGTTCTTCTTGGCACCTGTGGCGTTGGTTCCTCATTTAAAGAGGGGCACATTAAAAAAATGCTCAGCTATACCGAGCGACCTATAGTTTTTCCCTTATCCAATCCGACCAGTAGCTGTGAGGCGTTACCTGAGGATTTGTATGCATGGAGTAATGGAAAGGCCATCGTGGCTACAGGAAGTCCGTTTAATGATGTGACCTATGGAGAACAACTCTTTCGAATTGGACAGGGAAATAATGTCTTTATTTTTCCAGGGGTTGGTCTTGCTGCTATTTTGACAAAAATACAGACGGTAACGGTCAATATGTTTACCACCGCGTCCTATGCGCTGGCGGACTGTGTTGCTGAAGAAGACCTTGAAGCTGGTACTGTTTTTCCTAAAATAAAAGATTTGCAGGAAGTCTCCCTTTATGTTGCTATTGAAGTGATAAAAGAAGAAATTAAAGATGATGTAGACCATGAGCTGCATACAAAGGAACTGGCCGAGTATGTGGAGGCGTGTATGTGGAAACCAACCTATCTTCCGTATCGTAGGGTTTGATATTGGTTTGGGATTATTGAGAGAATATACGCGGTAATACTTTGTAATCACAGCAGGCATCTTTTAAGACATCAAAAGATGTCTGCGCTTTATGGATTCAGGAGCGCTGGAAACCTGTTATAATCAGCTCTTGCCAAAGGAGATAGAGATGAGTGATATATATCAAAAACTTGCCGTACATCTTGACAACCTTCCGGGTGGTTACCCCGCTACTGAAAGCGGTGTTGAACTGAGAATTCTACGTAGATTGTTTACCGAACAAGAGGCGGATATTGGCCGGCGGCTGATCATGAAACCGGAGAGTGTGGAGGGCATAAGTAACCGTACGGGATTGCAGTCAGCAGAACTTGCGACAAGTCTTGAAGATATGGGCCGGAAAAGGATTGATCTTCAGAAGCTACAAAGACGATACTGTGATGTATTCTGCTGCCATGTTTGTGGTTGGTATCTGGGAGTACCATCTCAATGACCTCGATCCTGAACTGGTCAAGGATGTGAATGAGTATTTGCCCCACATAATGGATGAGGTGTGGACTAAAACGGACACCAAGCATATGCGGGTTGTTCCTGTCAGATTCTCAAAAACGTGAAAAAACTGGAAAACCCTGCTGCAGAAGTACACAGTAGTTATTTTGCGGTGGTGAACGAAGAGGAGTGTGTGGAATGCGGTACATGCGAAGAGCGTTGCCATATGGATGCCATTACCATGGACGGTAGTGCAATTATAAACCTTGATCGCTGCATAGGATGTGGAGTTTGTATTCCTGATTGTGCTACAGAGGCCATCGAGCTTGTTGCAAAAGATGCTGCTGGTAAATATGTCCCTCCGAGATTTATCTATCAGGCCTATCTGAAAATGGCAAAAGAACGGGGTAAATTATGAAACCTGCATTTCTGGGTGTTGGGGCATACTATATAGATGTTGGCTTTATAAACCTGACAAGTAAAACATATGCATGAATTACCAGTGACAGAAAAGATACTGTGAAGCTTATAAAAGTAAAGGAAGCTATTCAGTCGGACAACGACCAGTTGGCCGGCCAACTGAGGGGAAAACTAAAAGAAGAAAAAACCTTTCTTGTTAACCTGATGTCCTCTCCCGGTGCGGGAAAAACAAGCCTGCTGTTGCAGACCACGGCCCAGATGAAACACGAGCTTCGTATGGCGGTCATCGAAGCGGATATTGATTCCTCTGTCGATGCTGAGCGTATTGTGGATTCCGGAATTCCCGCAATACAATTACAGACCGGTGGGTTTTGCCATCTTGACGTACCAATGGTACAGCAGGGATTGGGGGCTCTGGATAGTCGTGGTCTTGATCTGATATTTATTGAAAATGTCGGCAACCTCGTCTGTCCTGCAGAGTTTGACACAGGGGCCACGATAGATGTCATGATTTTAAGTGTGCCTGAAGGGGATGATAAACCCTTAAAATACCCTCTTATGTTTTCTAAATGTGATGCCCTCATCGTCAACAAGATTGATTATCTACAGACATCTCTCACCGATTTTGATTTGGACCTCCTTGAAAAACGGGTAAGAAAACTCAATAAAAATATTAATATATTTCCGTTGTCAAGCAGGACTGGAGAAGGGATTGAGCTTTGGTCTGAATGGTTGTCAAGTAAGGTGTACGAACACAATTCCTGATATGGTTTGGATAAAATAATATACAGTGTAGGTTGTGGAAATAGCAGTACTTTCAGGTGATTGTTTAAACGATATAGTTTCCAGGGGAAATTTCAATTTCCCACCAAACCGCTATAGCTATAGACAGAAAACCGTCTATAGAGAATTTGAAGAAAAGCTAGGAAAAATATCGCAACTTGTTTAACAATGCCCTGGTTGGTTTTTTCCGTACACAGCCAAAAAACGATTTGCATTAAAGAATGCAAGGATGCACCTACTCAAAATAACCTTAAAAGTCTTTTAGCTCAGTAGTCGATGTATATTTATCATGGTTTTGGATAAATTGATGAATAATCGGCAAAAGTCTGGATACACCATTTTCTAAAGGACATATTGCCGGTAGCCCAATTGTTTTCTGTATATTTTTGGCATACTCCAACAGCTCGTCAGCAGTACCACCAGTACCATTTAGAGTTATGGCAAGAACTTTGCTGCCATACATTTGGATCAGGTTTATCTCATCTTTCAGGCCAGGTACTAGACAACCTGTTTTTTCAGTGCTGTCAAACAATGTTCTGAACGGAGCATGTTGGAGAATAATGCCTTTAACATTACCTGAAACAATGATTTCTGAACCACATGGCCCAATGGGATTTCTCAGGCTGGACTGACCTTCAATCAAAATAAGATCAGGGGAGGATTCTTGTTCGCATTCAATAATGGCAGCTTCCAATTCTCCTGAAACAAAATCATTCAAAGTGGCATCAAAAATAAATCCATGGCGATAACCTTGAAACCATCCAGTCTGGCCGGTGTAGACCATTTCGGCATAAATCTCTTCTTTTAGACAGGCTTGTGCTATCATGCTGCAGGTGGTTCTTTTCCCAATGGCGCAATCAGTTCCCAATACAGCCAGACGGGGAATGGTCATTTCAAAAATTTGTCCAGACCAGGATTTGAGTTGATCAAAAGGCTTGGGCTGGCGAATATCAATGATTTCTACATTATTTTTTCTGGCAGCTTCACGAAAGGCTGGAAGGTCATCCAGCAGCGTGTGCAAGCCATTGACTACTGAAATACCCAGGTTAACTATATTCAATAGATATTTTTGCCATTTTTCATCAAGTTTACCACCAGAAAGGGCAACGCCGATAAGGGCATAATCAGGTTTATTGCCCGTGGCTTCAATAAAAGCGGAAATGGTGGAAAATACTGGGATGTCACGATAAATTCCGTCTAAAACTTCACCTGCATCGCAGCCTGCATTTTCAGGATCAATTACACCTTGAATATCAAAGCGTTCAGTTCCGCGAATTAGTCCGTGGGCAGTTTTGCAATGGTCTTTTTCAAGGTTTCTGTCCGTTAGAATTATGGCCGTACCCATTAATGTGTCTTTAATCATGATTATATCCTTTTTACTCCCAATCCGGGGTGATCTGCTATCCGTAACCAACCGTTTTCAATAATGAATCCTCCTTTTACCAAGTCATTGGCCAGATCAAAACTTCCATCTAGATCAAGATATCTGGTTGCAGGGGATGCAAAAGCTGCATGTAATGCAGCAGTGATACTGACAATGCTTTCATCCATGCAACCCCACATCAATTTGATTCCTTCGTACTGGGCCATACGCGCAATTTCAAGACCAGGTGCGATTCCTCCGCATTTCATCAGTTTAATATTAAAAATACCAAATGGATGAGGTGGATAAAGGCATTTTAAGGCATTTTGAGGATTTAGAATACTTTCATCAGCCATTGTCAGTTTTCGAATCCACTCATCAAAGGATCGCATTTCATTGAGCTGTAGCGCATTAAGCGGCTGCTCAACAAATTCTATATTCACTTTTTTGGTTTGTTCAAGAAATCGTTTATAATCTGTCACGGAATATCCCTGGTTAGCATCAACTCTTAAAATAGCTTCTGCCCCAAATTTTTTACGTAATAGAATCATACGTTCAATATCTTCGTCCACATCAAGCCCGGTTTTTACTTTGAGAATCTTAAAACCTTTCTCCCAGTATTCATCTGCCTCTTCAAGTGTTTCATCCACTGGCTTTATACCGATGGTAATTGAAGTTGGCATGGAGTCATGTACCCGACCTAGGACATCAACCAATGGTATCCCAATGACATTGGCCAATAGATCATGCAGTGCAATGTCCGCAGCCGCAAGCGCAGCAGGGGTGGAAGCCATGGAGTTGTTGAGCTGACTTAAAAGAGAAGGGATACAGAAAATATCTTGATTCCTCAGAATTATGTCAAGGTTGTTTGTCAGGGCATTTTCACACGCTTCAATGCTTTCATCTGTTACATCTTCAGCTGGAGAGCCAGCACCAATTCCAACACTGCCATTTTCTGCTTCCAATAAAACAAACATGTTTTGAACGGAATCAATAGTCTCATAGGCAATAGTATAGGGACGGGTAAGAGCAAGATTCTCTTTCCATACGCTTATGTTTTTTATTTTCATTACTTGATCTTTTGATTGTTTATTGAGTTTTTTAAGCGGTCCCATTTCCTCGTAACAGGGACAGGTTGATTCGTTTTTCATTTGAGTTTATTACGAAATCAGGTTTTAAATGATCACGCAGAGGGAAAAGTTGGTTTAAAAATCGTTCAAACCAATATCAGCACCGGTGACAACTTTATCAAGGTCTGTGGAGGCTAGTTTCAGTTTTCCGAATCCTTCGACTTCACCATCCAAATGGATTCCCATTTGTTGGTTAATGGTTGAAGGGATAATGTCGAAGAGCCGGACATAAAAACCCATATTGGCCAAATGTCCCGCGACTGATTGCCCGCCGTTGCCACCACCGATAATGGCCCAATGGGTTGGTTTCTGCTGCTGTTGAGGTTGGGTAGTCATTTTTTTCTCAAGGGTAATTTATAAGGTACTTATCCAAGCATTTGAAAAAGTTCCGATTTATTCGAGTTAGGAAATTTCAATTATCGATCTGAGGGAAAAGGGCGTATGGCAAGCCCTCCCGATTAAAAATCCCCCAACTAATAATTGACATAGGTCTCTGATTAAAAAATTCTGCTACTATTACAAAATGAAAAGAAATCGAGTGTTTGGTAACAACGACTTTGGCAGTCAAAGTAAGTCGATACTCACCCTCACGCCGCATTGAGATATCAATATAGTCGTAACGATATTGATTTATTGGAAGAAAAGTACTGTTATTATGGCCATCAGCCATTTATTGAAATGGGGTTCATCGGTTCTAAAAACAGTAACTTGAATAAATCACAACTTTTCAAGATGAAATAACCTAGCTGACGTGAAACTCGCCTATCTGGTATTGCTTTATCTTATCTACTGAAACATTCACGCCAAGACCCGGTGCATTTGGTAGAGTCACGATACCTTCTTTGATCCAATCGGAAAAATCGGTAACATCATCAGCCATACGCTGTGTCGACATATAGGCATGGCCACAATCCACAAGATTATCCAGCGTACAACCTAGATGCAATGATGCGGCCTGGGTGATACCAAGTTCAATCATGCAGTTCATGAGTACTTGTTTCCCGGCACGACCTACCTTTGTGGCGATGGCGTGACTGTTTGCCAGTCCGCCATTTTTTGAAATTTTGATGCTGAAGATATCAGCTGCCTCGGCGTCCAAAATGAGGTCTGTTTCGCTGAAATTTTGAATTGATTCATCTACAGAAATAGGACATCCGGCAACTTTACGCACCCTATGCAGTCCCTCGTAATCAGCAGCTGCAACGGGTTGCTCAATTAGAATCAAAGGGAGCAATTCCGTTTCGCGGGAAAATAGTATTGCTTCTTCGTACGACCACCCCTGATTAGCATCGACCATCACTCGTACATTATCAGGTAATTGTGCAATTACCGCTTTGATACGAGTAATATCTTCGGCTATAGGCTTGTCACCCATTTTCAGCATATATGTGTAAAATCCACGATCATAATAGTCGGCGATAACAGCAAGGTCATTGTCGGCACTCCCGCAAGAAGTCGGCCACAAAAGTGGAATTTGATCGTGGCACTGTTCCCCCAACAGTTGACAAACCGGTCTCTGAGTAGCGCGTCCAAACGCATCATAACATGCGACGTCGATGGCAGCAGCAGCGGGTCCGTGGAAATCGCGCCCTTTACCTGATTCAACCCAGTCACCAACACATTGGCCAAGCATAAGGCGGGCACGATTCTCAATAGTTTGCACGACTGAGTCGATCGTCTCTCCATCACATTCAATACCGCCAGGATCAGCCTCCCCCCAACCGACAACGCCGTTGGCCAATGTTAAACGAATGATCACTGTATCGCTATGCGTCAATGTGCCGTAAAGTTTGGATAAATGGTAAGGTTCAGCCAATGGAACACGGAGTGACCAGATTTGGGCGCAGGCTATTTTAAAGTCATTAGTCATTGAATTCAACTCCTGTACTGAGCGGCATTTTAAATAAATGGACCGAGGTATATTTTAAAAGCCAGGTTTTCAAAGTATTAGTGCCTTACTCCTGAATTACTGTCATAAAAAACAAGAAACTCAGGAACTCTTTATGAAATCGAGAGCTTACTTTTACCACCAAGGCACTTATCCAGCGATTCTCAAAAATATTCCGACTAGTCGGGTTAGGTTTTTTTATCCATTTAAAGGTGTTTAATGATTTATACACAAATGATACATTGCGAGCTTTTAGAAAACACCATTTTGTATGTACTATAGAGCTTTGCAATTGCACTGAATAGTCTGTCATCCTTTGCCATAGTTCTATCAACAGCCACTGTACTGCAGCCAGAGATTGCGATTTTCTAGCTTTCGCCAGAGTGCCTCTATCAGCAGAACGATAAGTAGATAGTTGACTGCAGCAATATAAAAAACAGAAAGATCAAATGTTTCGGCATAAAGGAGTCTGGCTTGTCCCATGACATCACGTACTGTGATAATGCTGGCAATAGCGGAGGCCTTAAGCAATAGCACAAACTCGTTACCAAAAGCTGGGAGCATCCGTGCAAGCATGATCGGCATGACAATTTTCTTTAAAACAAGAAAACGGGATAAGCCCAGTGATGATCCTCCCTCTACCACCCCAGCCGGAACAGCTTGAATCCCACCACGTAAAATCTCAGCCTGGTACGCTGCTGAATTTAAAACAAAAGCAGTAACCCCACAATTGAACGGATCGCGGAAAAACCACCAAAGCCCGATGTCTTTCAGCTCCTGATGAAATTGTCCAAGACCATAGTAGATAATAAAAACTTGGATCAACAGTGGCGTACCGCGCATAATATAGACATAACCGTAAGCAATGTGCGATACAGTTTTATTATTTTTGAGAAGCGCGAGTGCAATCGGAATCGCCACAAAAAAACCTATCACAATACCGAGTACGGTAAGCATGACGGTATTCGTGAGGCCTTCGACCCAGATATCAAGGTTACTAGTCAGATGGGATAGCATGGTCATTAACTCCCTTCTAAAAAATTATTCACACGGCGCTCCAGCACCATTTGTATACGTCCAGATATTAAAGAAAGCATGACAAAAATGATCGCCACGATCGTGTAGAAAAAAAATGGTTTTCTTGTAGTGGCAATTGCCATATTGGAGTATCTGACCAAATCACTAACGGCGATGACGGAAATTAGCGACGTGTCCTTCAGCAGTATGAGCCACAGATTACCGAAGGCAGGAATACAATGACGCCACATCTGGGGCAAAATGATCTTGAAAAAAATAAGCCTGCGCCTAAGCCCGAGTGAAGCGGCAGCTTCAAATTGACCATTGTCGACTGACTGGTAGGCTGATCTGACCACTTCACTTCCCAAAGCACTAAAAACCAACGTCAAAGCTACCACACCCGCTGCAAAGGCGTTCAAAGAGATATTGGTAGCAGGGAAAAAGAAGTGGACGAAATAATTTATCAGTGACTGGAGCTGATAGTAGATGATCAGTATCGTTAATAATTCAGGTAGACAGCGAAAAATCGTCGTATAGCCATAGGCTGCACGTCGCACGAGCTGGTTGTCAGAATGTTTTGCCCAACCAATCAGAAATGATAAAATAAAAGCACATGGCGCTGTGCTAACAGCAAGTGCGAGTGTTACAAGTAGGCCTCGAAATAGTTCGTCACCCCAGCCTGTATCGCCATAAGTAAGCAGTGAGAGTAGTTCCACTATTTTACCTTACTAAATAATTTGACCATCTATGAGTTTGTTGATTTAATAGCATTTTTGTTTAACGAAGAGATTGGGCGAAAAGGCATTAAATCAACGGGCTCATCTATGTTACTATCCATCCTTACTTAAACATCTCATTTGCCACTACCGGCTGTACCATGATGTCGAAATCGAAATACTGACTGCGGATCTTCTCATACGTACCATTGGCCATGATCACCGTAATCGCTTCGTTCAACGCCTTGCGCAATTCTTCGTCTTCCTTTCGAACCGCGATGCCTGTGCCTTTGTTTCCATCGGTCGCGAAACTGGGGCCAACAAAATCACAACACTTACCTTCGTCTTTTGCCAGCCATTTTCCTAAAACCAATTGGCTTGCGATAGCCAGATCAATACGACCTGTACTCATATCCAGTAGTGCATCATCTAGTTTTTGATATAGACGCAACTCACAGTCGGGGAAATACTTTTCAAGTACTTCGACCTCGGTGGTTCCTGACTGAGTTCCGACAATTTTACCCTTGAGGTCAGCCGGCATTGTAGAAATGAGACCGCTTTCCTTCTGTGCAACGAATTGTATGGAGTTAAAGTAGTAGGGTTTTGTGAAACTCACAACTTTGCTGCGTTTGTCTGTTATTGACATTGACGCGAGGATGGTGTCAAACTTATTGGAATTTAGCGCGGGAATAATGCCGTCCCAATCAGTCATGACCCATTCACATTTCACTTTCATCTCGGTACAGAGCGCATTGCCAATATCGATGTCGAACCCTTTGACCTTACCCGCGCTGTCGAAATAGTTAAAAGGTGGGTAATATCCCTCAGTGCCCATCCGAACAATTTTTTCTTGAGCGATCACACAGGTTGCAAATGAAACTGATAGGATAACTAACAAACTTAATAGTTTCTTCATGGTTTCCTCACTTTTTCAGGTTTTCATACGATTGATTTTTTCACATCGGAAAAAAAGAACACTCGAGACAATATCATCTACAAAAAAGAAGTTTAAAGGTAAATCCCAGACTATCTGACCCGGAGTTCAGTGCTCTTTAGTCATCAGTTTCAAGGAGCAAACGACGTGGTTCAAATGTATTTTGAAATTTCTAATGAAGGTAACCCAACCCTTATTTTCCCAACTTTTTTCATAAAAGATGGTAGCAAAAATTGCTATTTCTACTGATCTCGAAGTTAATATAAACTTATAAAAAACGATGTGTCAAATTACATTTCAGAAACTCTGTTAACCAAATGTTATAGGCTTACCTCCGTTGTTGGATTGTAAAGGAACAGTAAATTCGGAAAATGAAATTTTAATGTATTGAATATAATTGCAAATTTGTCAATGGCCAGCGAGTTGTTTTGGCTAGCATTAGGGAAGATACCAATCTCCTGAAATTGAGATCTGAATTGTTTTGATACAAAAACAACCCGGACTACAATTTATCTCCGTTTGAAATTCCTCTTTGAGGACAATGTAGAATTCTCTGTTTTCGAATGTTAACTATGCTTTGAAATGACGGAAGTTTTCATTTTCGGGTTAAATTTTTTTTGCTTCAGAAAGAGGGAAGGATAAGAGCATGCAAACTGAAAGGTTCTCTAACTCAAAAAAAAATGAGCCATTTGGCATAAATCGTTATATGCAGAGCAATATAAAACAGGCAGTCATAGCAAAAGTACACTTGAGTCGGAAGAGCCCCAAAAAGGTAAGGAGACCATTCTATTTATCGCAAGAATATGGCTGAAAATCGATTCTGGTTGTGCTTGATATGATTATGCCTGAACTTAGTGGGGAAGACGTCTATAAAAAATTACGTGAGATAAACCCAAAGATTAAGGTCCTTCTTTCCAGCGGTTATAGTCTTGATGGGCAGGAAAAAATATTATGGAAATGGGCTGTGACGGCTTTATTCAGAAGCCATTTGAGTTGTCAGTACTTTCTGAAAAAATTGGTGAAATCCTGGTGGCGAGCTAGTTCCTGGGGTTTTGCCAGATGGGGCCTCTTGGTGGAGGCCCCGTCTGTTACTTCCCGTTTACCAGAGTTAGTGTCTGATTAATTGTTTTCTGCGTTTTTTATGGCAGGACATAATTGGGTCAAAGCAGTTACACCCCTCAAGAGGGTACTGTACTGATTCCCAACTTGTTTTCCGTTTATCGGGGTCAGAAATGACTGATTTTCTTTCAGGTGTTGGACTGGTATACGTGCTGGTCTCTCCATCTGCTGCAGCCCTATTTTTTTCAAAAAATGTTTTGGGTTCCAGGCTCCATCCGGCGGCAATGCGTTTTTCTTCTCTTTTCATTGCCAGGTAGATGTAGCGGCCAGCTAAGGGGGCTACCAGGCGTGGCTGCAACCCTAAGGTTGTATATATATCCTTGAGGAGAACACCCAGTTTCTCGCACAGAATCTTGTCATCTCTATACCATTTTTTCATGGCCCAGACAGCCCCCGCGTATAGAGTTCGCAGTGGTTTGACGTCGATTTGATATCGCTGCTGTATGCGCGGGTCCGGGTGGGAGTGGTAACGTTTCCACCCTTTTAAAATAGTCTGGATGAGGCGGTACAGGCTGGGTCCATTGGTGGCAAAGTCCTGGGTGAAGGCGTCTATAAGAATATTTTCTTCATCGCCGGGCGGGATATGTGGATGTCGATGGTTGAATCGGTATTGACCATGGCTATCTGAGACTTTGAACTCTTCGGGAGGTAGCAGTGTTCCCTTTTCTTTTAGCTCGGTGTAGAGGGGGGTACCCTGGTTTGCGGTGTAGAGCATAAACTGATGAAAATCAGTGTCATGGGAAACCGCGTAATCTATAACCTGAGCAATGTTTTCTGGTGTGTGCTCTTCAAGCCCGATGATGGAAGAACCAAGAATTCTGATGCCGTGGTCCTGGAAATCCTTAATCAAGGTCCTGGTGTCAATACCTGCAAGCTTATTATATTGACTGTTTTCTCCCTCAAGCCCCATCCAGACCCAGGTGATCCCTAATTCAACCAATTGTTCTATCTTGTAGGATCGTAAAACTTTGGCGGAGCTGAAGACAAACAGTGCCCAGCTTTTGTTCTGCGCCTTCATCTGTTCAAGGAGGCCTAGAGCCCTTTTTTTATGGAGCAGGAAGTTCTCGTCCAGGATGAAAAAAGACGATACTTTAAGTTTTTCTTCAAGATCCGCCATTACCTCGAACAGTTCTTCGCCACTGTCATAAAAATTTTTAAAATTTCCCTTGCCGCCAAAGAGAGCCGAGGTTGAGCAGAAATTGCAACCCAGCGGGCAGCCCACCGAGGGAACAACGATAGCCGCAGTGTCGCCGGTTTTGTCAGCAAGGGTGTGCCCCAGGATACGCGTGCCAAAAGCCGAAGCCACAGCCGGATGTTTTACGGGCTTGCTGCTGTCCTGACCGAGATACTTACGAAACCATTCAACCCCATCTCCACGTACGAGAAAATCAGTGTCAATGATCTCCTCAATTCCCTCCATATTGCTGATGTGTCCGCCTACAACAATGGTCGCCCGGGGCTGATAGGTACGGATGAGTTCACACATTTTCCTCGCTTTGTTCATATTGGGGATGATGGAACTGAGGCCGATGATATCGTAGGTGTTGCTCTGAAGAACCTTGATAAAATAATCCAGCTCAGGAAAGTCCAGCAGGGTGCACGGTCCATCGATATTTTCCTTAATCAGTAATAGTCCAAAAGAACGGTGAAACATTCTCAAGGAAAAAACCCCTTGTGCGCGGGTCACCTGATTGTGGTACAATTCCATTGGATTTATGGTGCTGCTTCCATATTCATCGTCCTGGGCATAGGGCCCAAAAACGCTGGTGAGGAGTACTCGGGCTCTGGTGCCGAGGTGATGTACTGGATGGTCGCTGGTCATTATGTTACCTCTGTAGATGAAAGAATCTTTGAAGTGTATAATGTGATTGTAAGGTATTAATTTAGTTAGAGATAGGCTGGTGTTTTAAATGACAATTCTTTTACAAAACTCCCCTAAGAAATGAGACGCTCCCTCTGGTTTCTCCATCCAATTGCTATTTTTATCTTTTCCATAATTGCCCTTGGGCTCTCTCTGTTCTTATATATTTACTGGTATGTAGAGGTAAGTGCTGGTCTGAAAGCGGTAATAGAGAAGACTAATGTGGACCCACAGCAGTTTGTCGCCTGGCAGACCTGGGTGGTGATTATGATTCTTTCGATTCTGGTGGGAATTATCCTCATTGGTATTTTTATGATATTTGTTTACCAGAGGAAGACCCTGGCACTCTATAGATCACAACATAAATTTATTAACAGTTTTACCCATGAACTGAAGACTCCGACTACCTCCCTGAGGCTCTATCTGGAGACTTTTCTTAAACACGAATTACCCCGGGAAAAGCAGCTGAAATATCTGGAATATATGCTTGCTGATGTTGAAAGACTCACGGGAAATATCAATGGTATTCTTGATCTGGCCCGTGTTGAGGCAAAGATATATGGCGGTAAGATTGTTGTCGTTGATCTTGTGGAGTTGGTGGAAGGTTTTTATAAAGAAAATGAGCAACTGTTTCGGGGGAGCGAAATTCAGATGAAGAAAGAACAGGGACAGCATTACTTCTGTTCGATTAATATCTCCCTTTTTCAGATGTTGTTAATGAATCTGTTATCCAACGGTATCAGACATAATGAAAACGATCGTCCCCGGATCACCATAACATTCAGTCAAACGGAAAAAAATGTACACATCTGTTTTTTGGATAATGGAATTGGTTTTGAAAAGTCCCAGGTGAAGAAGATATTTAAAAAGTTTTTTCAAATTGAACGGGCGGACTGGAGCCATGCCGGGGGTACCGGATTGGGGCTGTATATGGTTGAACAGGTGATCAAATTCCATAAAGGTAAGGTGACAGCAGAGAGTGATGGGATAGGTAAGGGGGCACGGTTTACAATTTCATTACCCAGGAAGAATCCCATATAATTCTGCAAGTGAGATGAGCAAATGGAAATAACCGAGAAGAAGCGAATCTTAATTATTGAAGATGATCTTCATATAGCAGAAGGAATTGAGTTGAATCTCAGTCTTCAGGGGCATGAGGTGAAGATTGCGGATAACGGTATTGAGGGGCTTAGGGCCTGGAAAGAGTGGAGTCCCCAGTTGATTGTGCTTGATTTGATGCTGCCCGGTATTGACGGTATGCAGATTCTTAAGAGTATTCGTCTGGAGGATGAGAGGCTTCCTGTCCTGATCCTGTCGGCCAAGGTTGATTCATCGGACAGGGTTGACGGGTTTATTGATGGGGCTGATGATTATATGACAAAGCCGTTTAGCCTGGAAGAGTTTTTATTGCGGGTTAAAAGACTTTTGACCAGGGATCAATGGCAGCGTGAACGAAGAGACACAACTGCTGTAAGTTCAACTGATCATGGCTGGTATCGCTTTGGTGTAAACAGTGTCGATTTCAATACTGGCCGGGCTGAATGTAAGGCAGGGGAAATACAACTCACCGAGCAGGAGATTAAAGTATTGAAGCTTTTTGTTGTCAACAAGGGCAAGCCGTTGTCTCGGAGTACATTGCTTGAAATTGGCTGGGGTTACAGTAAGGGCACCTCCACCCGTACTGTAGATAATTACATCGTCCGTTTTAGGCGTTATTTTGAAGACAACCCTAAAAAACCTGTCTATTTTATAAGCAGGCGTTCGCTGGGTTATGTGTTTGATCATGAATAGGTGAAGAAGGCTGTTACATATGCAAGATTTAGGTAAAACATGAAACCTCCTCTGGCAAAGCAGTTACTCGCAGTGTTCTTTTTTAAATTGCTGCTCAACACCGGTCGACGCTTTGTCTATCCCTTTGCTCCAGCTCTCAGCAGGGGCCTTGAAGTTCCTCTTGCAGCAGTTACAACGATTATAGCCGCGGGTCAGTTTAGTTCTTTGCTCGGGCTTTTCAGTGGTCCTGCTGCCGACCGAATTGGCAATCGTTTCATGATGCGTTCAGGGCTGGCGCTACTTGCAGTTGGTATGCTCCTTTGCGGCATTGTACCGCAGTACTGGTTTGTTTTCACTGGCCTTATCCTGGCAAGTTTTGGTAAGACTCTTTTCGATCCTGCCATACAGTCGTTTATCGGGAGTTATGTCCCTTTCGAACGCCGTGGCAGAGCGATTGGGGCAGTTGAAACTGCCTGGGCGGGTTCCACCCTCATAGGTATTCCAGCACTTGGGCTTATTATTGATCATCTGGGTCTTCGCGCCTCTTTTTTTGTTCTTGGTCTCCTTGGCGGGGTAAGTTGGCTGCTAATTGCAAAGATTATTCCCGAAGATAACAGTGAAAAAAAACCTGACGGCCAGAGAACCGGTTTTTTCTCCTCAATCCTTAAGTTATTTCAGATTCGAGCCGCAGCCGGAATGCTTGCCTTTGGCTTCTGGATTTCCATTGCAAATGACTGTCTTTTCGTTGTCTATGGTATCTGGTTTGAACAGCAGTTTATGGTAAGTCTTGTGATGCTGGGCTTCAGTACTGTAGCAATCGGTGGGGCTGAACTGTTAGGAGAGTCAATCACCGCCATATTCTCGGATCGGCTGGGGTTGAAGAGAACTTTGGTTGTCAGCTTGAGTCTGGTAATTGTAGCCTATTTTTTACTTCCCTTTATCGGTGTTTCTCTTTCTTCTGCCATGGTCGGGATGTTTCTCGTTTTTCTCTTTTTTGAAACGACTATCGTCACTAGTTTTTCCCTCAGTACAGAACTCATGCCGGGTGCACGAGCAACTATGATGGCAGGATTTTATGCCACCTCGGGAGTTGGACGGATGCTGGGGGTATTGATAGGGAGTTATGTCTGGGAACTTGGTGGTATTAAAGCTGTTTCCTGGGGGGCTGCCGGGCTCTCAACCCTGGGGTTGGTGTCGTTGTTGTGGGGGCTTAAAGGCTGGAAGCGCTAGCCCGAATTTTTCATGAGCAATTTGTTCTTTCGACAAAATGCTCAGCAATACTCAGGCTACCTTACTTCTTTTTGAAAGATGATGAGACGAGGCCGTAGCGGCGCAAAAGGCGTTGCAGGGCCTGGCGTTCAAGACCACAACCCCGTGCTGCATTGGTCACGTTGCCGCCATGATTGGTGAGCAGGTTGGAGAGATAGTCCACCGAGAATCTTTTAAGTATTTCTGCTTTAGCATCGTTATAGGTAGCTGAGTAGAGATCTCTAGAATCTGTAGGGTCGGACCCTGGGTTGGTGGGTTCTGTTGACTGTTGGAATTCATCAAAATTGCTGCTGTTGATAGTTGAGCCATCAGCTAGAAGAACCAGGCGCTTTATGTTGTTTTGTAATTCCCGTACATTTCCCTGCCATTTTCGCTGGTAAAGAAATTGCAGAACATTGGTAGAAATTTGAAGATTTTCACGCTGGTATCTTTTTTTAAACCGTGACAGAAAATGGTGAACAAGAAGAGGTATATCTTCTTTCATTTCAGCAAGGTTCGGCATGACAGCGGTAACCACATTGAGCCTGTAAAAGAGATCTTCACGAAATTCCCCAGCTCGAATTTTAGCCTCCAGATCCTGGTTTGTTGAGGCAACGACCCGTACATCGACCTTAATGGTTCTGTTTTGGCCCAGGGGCTGAATCTCTTTTTCCTGCAGGACCCGCAGTAGCTTCGTCTGGATAGTGACCGGAATATCAGCAATTTCATCCAGGAGAATTGTTGAACCGTGGGCTTCCTGAAAGAGACCTTTCTTCTCCTGGTTTGCCCCGGTAAAGGCTCCTTTGCAATAACCAAAGAGTTCACTTTCAAGAACGTTTTCCGGAAGCGCCGGACAGTTTACAGTGATCATTGGTTTACGCTTGCGGTTGCTCAGGTTGTGCAGTGCTCTTGCTGCCACTTCTTTACCTGTACCACTTTCACCACGGATAAGTACGGTGGCATCGGTGTCGGCAACACGGGCGAGCAGATCGAGTACTTTTTTAAGTGGCGGGCTTTGGCCGACAAAACCATCGGGTAGCGAGAGGGTGTTAAGCTTTTCTTTGAGTTGCAGGTTAGTGCGAAGCAGAGCCGTTCGTTCGAGGCAGTTCCTGATAATACGTATGATATGGTCTTTGTCGAAGGGTTTTTGTAAAAAATCGTAGGCTCCGTCTTTTAATGCCTGTACGGCCATCGCGATAGTGCCGTATCCGGTCATAATAACAACAGATATTGTCGGATCGTGTTCTCGTATCCGCTTGAGTAACTCAAGTCCGTCGAGGTCGGGCATCTTTATATCCGAAACAATGACGTCCGGGCTGTATTCTTCCAGTAATTTGAGAGTCGCGGCCCCGGATGGTGCTGTAATAACCTCGCAGTCACATTTCTTGCCTATGACAAGTTTTAACATGGAGAGCATGTCAGGTTCATCATCCACAACCAGAACCAGTTTGTCATCTGTAGTCTCTGAATTAACTCTGGTCTTTGTCATTGATTGTTTTTTGGGCTGCAAGGTACTGGAAATACGTCTGGATAAATTTTCCTGAGATTGCCTCCGACCGACCAACGGAAGGTGGAGGGATGGTGCTGTCCAGATCAAAGAGGGCGTGGAAAATCTCACTGGAGAGATTACTCAGTTCCTCACTCACTTCAGCCATCTGTTCTTCGCTCAACTCTATTCCATTAAGGCGACACTGGATAGGTCTGTACTGTGGCAGTAAGCATTTATCCCCTTGGTTAAGAGGGCAGATATCTACGCCAGGCTGTCCATTTGCTGCGGCTTTATTGATAACATTTTTTCTCTGTTTTGCCGATAAGCTTATGTTCACTCTCTCGTTGAGATAGATGGCCTCGATGGGGGCCAGGGAAAAACTGTTTTTACAGAGCGTTTGGCACTCTTGCTCTGTCTGGCCTGCAGGCGCAGCTTTTACTATGGAATCAATTTTTCGCAACAGTTGTTCGTAGCGCGCATAAAATACGCTGAGATCTGCACTGTTGCGGTTATCAGGGGTGGCTTCAATACTTTTGAGCTGGCCTTCTTTTTTACCAAACTTTCTCAGCAGCCACCACTGGGAAAAATTAGTAGGGTTGGCCTGGGTTTTCTTTAATAATTTCTCTGCCTTCTTCATTCCGAGGCCACGGCGAAGCAGGTACGCTGTTACGAAAGTGCCGGTTCGGCCCACCCCGTGATGACAGTGAACGAGCACTTTTTTACCGAGATAAATGGCCTCATCAAGCCACGCCAGTCCTTCTTCCATCTCCTCCATTTTGGGAGCATGTTCATCCGGGATGGGTAGATAGAAGACCTCAAAACCAGAATTTTCCTCCAATTCGTGGAGATCGCAAAATTCTTCACAGAGGTTGACGATGGCATCTATTCCCTGTTCTTTGATGTTGTCGAGTTCGGCATAGGACATCGGGGCATGGCCCACGGCAATATTTTTGCTCACCCAGGTGAGGAGATAGCTAGACATAAAAAATTTTATCCTTCCTGGGAAAATGAATAACGGCCATTGTAAAAATCTTCAACACAGCTGGCAACCATCTCCTCACTGTCCAGTACCATGTCCATCAGTTTACTGGCACCAAGGAGGCGGCCAAGCATATCAAGTTTTTCAATCATGAGATCTTTTTTTAGACCAGGGAGTTTGGCCTCCAGCAAATCACCTTTTTTTACAACAGAAAATTCCAGTCGTTCAAGCACCCCGGTAAGAAAATCAATCCTGAGGGTTAAGTGTTCGAAATCTGCACCACCCCCGGCAAAACGCAGCATGCAGTGATTTTCTGCACTGTTCTCTCCACATAGTACATCGACTATGGTGAAATGGTAGCCGAATCGAATATTAAAATGGAGATAGTCGGCACTGATAACCGCATAACTGGCAAAGGCAAAACTGTCTTTTTTAGGTGGGACCCCACCTGCGAGTTCGATTTTGTCGTAGGCATCCCAGTCAAAAGGTTTCTGTTTCCATTGTACGTCCCGGTGACTTAAACCCTTCCATAGTGCCTGGAAAGGGGCAGAGACAACCGTTTTAAGGGGCACACTCTGATTCTTTTTCACCTCAGCTCCAATGCCGCCACCCACATCAAATAGAAAAACGTCAAGAGGTATATCAGCAGAAAGGCGCAGTGCTCCTCGCCCTGTTCCCGGTTTGCCGGTTGTGAACATGGAGAGGAGTGCTTTCTCATGACAGAAGCGGATAATATCATGCATGGAACGACACCCTTCCGGGCTGAAGTTATCTCCAGCGGGGTCAGTGAGCTCAAGAGGTGTAATGAATTTTAATGCCTCCTCGAGGATGCGGTGGTATGGGCCAATCTGGGAAGGTTTTTTGTTCTGTTCCAGCAGTGGATCGACTTGCCCCTGGTATACCATTCCGCTATTGCCATCGACCGTTACCATTTTTTCAGCGTCAAAGAGTTGCTGGGCGCCTTCGATTCCCGCGAGAAAAGGTACGCCAAATTCCCTGGCCACCGTGGCAAAATGACTGGCACGACTGCCACGTTCTGCGAGAATTGCGGCAACCCGGTTAATAACTTTTACAAAATGTGGTGGGGAATCACGGGTAACAAGGACGGCTCCAGGGGGGATGTTCTCAAGGTCGTTTTCGCTGTTTACACGGCAGACAACTCCTGCAGCTATCCCTGGAGACGCACACTCACAGCCATCTAATAGTACAGGGTAGCCATCAAGAGACGCTGGCACTTCTTTTTCAATAGTGGTTGATATGTGCAACTCTCTTGCCTGGAGGATGAAAAGATTGTCAGCACTGTCTATTGCCCATTCAATATCCTGGGGAGCTGCAGCAAAGGCTTTTTCTATCTGAAGGCCCACTGCTGCAATCTCCACAGCCTTGTCATCAGTTATAATTGGGACCGTGCATTCTTTTTCGATAAGGACGGGAGTGGTTCCTCGTTTTAAAATGTAACAATCAGGATTTACTGCTCCAGAGACCAGTTGTTCACCGAGCCCCCGGGTGAGGTGTAGATGCATATGGTCGAGTTCTTTATCTTTTTGTGTTACGCCTGTGGTGTACAGAACACCGCTGCTCTTCGCTGCAACCATCACCTGAACCAAAACAGACATTGCAGTTTCTTCATCCCCAAGTCCCTGGCTGATACGGTAAAAAAGGGATTCCGGAGAATATTTAGAGGCGAGAATCTCGCGGTATGCTGCACCGATGCCAGAGCGCTCAACGTTGAGTATTGTTTTATACTGTCCGGCAAAGGAGCAGTCACCATCTTCATTTATGGCGCTGGAGCGTACCGCAACCTTCGGAGCAATGTTTATCTGTTGTTTCAGGGTATCATAGCCTGTGCTAAGGGCCTCTTCGATATCTGGTGGAATTTCGGCCTTACGTATAATTTCAATAAGCTGTTTGGAAATTCGCTTTAATGAGCTGGAGGAGTTGATATCGAGTTCGGCGAGCAGTTCTTCAATTGTGGATCGAAGGTCGTTATATTCAATAAAATAGTGGTAGCCGCTGGTGGAAATGGCAAAACCGTCAGGTATAGTGGTGCCAAGGTTTTTTTTTAACAGAGCAAGATGTTTTGCCTTATTGCCTATCTGTTTATCTTCAAGAGAGATTATTTCTAAAGGGAAAACGAAGGGTGGGGCAAATTCAATTGCGGGTGGTGCGAGTAAAAAACGAGTGTAGAAATCAAATTTTTTATGATAATTTTTTAGGGATGAATAGGTACCCGGATCCATGGCATCCAGGGAGTCGATCATACCGGCGACCTGCTCAGAAAAGAGCGTGAAGCGTTTGCGGATACGGGCAAAATCTTCACGATGGCCATCATGGAGCAGTTCTTGAAACTCCGCCATCTCTTCATGGCAGCTGATATCAAAACTGAGTAATCGTTTGAGCGCCTCATATTTTTCGCGCAGGAGGGTACCGGGCGCAATTATTCTGTAGCTCCAGTGTTTAAATAGTGAGTTGAGCTGCATTTCCCCCTCCGGTTCTGAAGGTACTTGTCCCGACTTACGCCTCGTCTATCGGAGGCCAAGACAAGGTGTTAGTAATTAACATCCTTAAGCGGTTTTGCCATTGTTGGCAGGACGTCAGTTTGCACTGTACGGCTGGCCGAGAAAAATTTCGCAGCAAAAAACCAGAACAGATAACCAAATAATAGAGAGATAATGTACCAGAAGACAGCACCTATCAAGAGAGGTTCCCCTCCGCTGGTCGGTATTTGCAGAACATATCCCCTGCCGAATATTGTCAGCAGATTCTCGGATCTGTAATACTCATTTATAAAGGCGAACATGAAAAATATTGGAATTATTCTTCGTGCTATGCCAAGCATGAAACCTTCGAAAAAATAGTCGTAATAGGCCTTGTTTAGTTCTGCCTGGTCGATATTACGGGCCATTCTTTTACCCTTTTCACGGTCTTCACATTGCATTGCCTGGTCACGTAACCCTGACCAGTAGTGGAACTTTTTTTCGAGCTCAGTGTAACGTTTTGTATTGATCAATCTGCTGAGAAGCTTTGTGACAGCAACCGTGCACAAGGCGAGCAGGGTGATCAATACAATCGGCCCAAGAAAGTGTAGGTTTTGCAAAGTAGCGTAAAATGTCTCGGCAAGATGGTGAAATCCCGCGGCCATATATTCCCAAATTGTATCAAGAACTGCATCCATTGAAATAACTCTCTTTCAAATCATTGTATAGAAGCCGGAGGGTAACTCCCCTCCGGCTTGCTTCCCGGCAATCTTCCCGATTATCGGGTTAGTCCTAACTGGTTAAGCTCTTAGATCCACACTTCAATTTTGAAGAAACGGAAGAACAGGAAGAACAGGGTGATCGCGAGTACAACCTTCAGTTGCATTTCGCTGAAGAGTTTCTGTGCGCGGCTACCAAGCATACCGCCTGCAAAGCCACCGATGACGATAGCACCGGCGAGTACCCAGTCAGGCCAGTAACCGATCATTACATAGCCGAGGAAAGAACCGATACTGGAAAAACAGGTTCCGATCAAGGATATAGGTACTGCAACGTACATTGGCAGTGCACCAAGTGTGGTCATCGCAGGTACCAGGAGGAAGCCACCACCGATACCAAATGAACGGGAGACGATACCGATTATAATTCCAAGAAAAGCGAACAGCAGAGGATTAATGGTGAATTCTTCTCCCCAGAACTTGAAACGGTAATCGGTGAGTCCGGTTTTAACTGGTTCGATGGAACCCATTTCCATGGCTTCGCCAGTTTCTTTGGCTTTTTTAACGGCAGCGTTAAACTTCTGGGTCATCGCCTTGATGTTTTTACGCTTGTTCATCGCCTTCGGGGTCATCTCAGTAAGGGTCTTAATTCCCATGATGACAACCAGAACTGCAAGCCATTCTTTGTAAGCCGCCATTGGCAGCATAGCTGAAACATACTTACCGAGCCAGATGGAACCGATAAAGATACCTACACCAAAAGAGATACCAACAGGCCAGGCAACACGTCTTTCCACTACTGCAAAACGGTAAAATGATCCAAGTGGGGAGAAAAGGGTCAGTGCCATATTAGAAGGCTTAAGAACGTTTGCCGCGTTGACACCCACTGGACCCATGGTGTTAACAACAAGCACCTGGAAGGCGGCCATCAGCATACCACCGGCAGCACCGATCATGGAGAAGTAGGTACCAACTGCAATTGCACCAATGACAATCCAGAGTGGATTCATGTAACGGTAGCCCTTGGTCAGCCAAAAGCCTTTTCCGGTGAGAGAAAAATCCGTCTCTTTAGCACCATTTACATAGACATCAAATTTGGTGTCCGGTGGAGTGTGGCGGTAGGATTCAAAGGTCGCGGTAAATTTACCGGTGGCCTTATCCAGATTGATCTTGGTTCCTTCATCCCAGTAGTTTTTACTGGATTCGTCGGCAAGTATCGTCCTTGAAAAGATAACAATTTTTCCTACACGGTTACCTTCTTTAACGATGGTATTGATACCGTATTTGGATTCATTGGCCCATTTGAGAAATTTCCACTGATCTTCACTTTTAATAGGACCAAGGCCGGCTTTTGCGTCGTCGTCTATACCATTAAAGTCTTTATTGAGCAGATAACTGTAGGTGGAGTAGAGCCCTTTGGTTCGGCCTTTACCCAAAAATACGGATGGTCCACCAAATCTGGTGTCGTCCACTCTCTTACCAAAGGCTTCAGGATTAGTGGTAAGGACGTAATAGAGAGGTGGAATGGAGGCGTCCATACCAAAACCTTTTTTCTTGGTAGTTTTGGCAAATTTTTTCTTCTCATGGGGCATGGTTGCATCTGAAGGCTTGAACTCGTCCTGTTGGGCAACAGTCAGATACAACTCCTGTCCAGGTTCAATGGTTCCCTCAATGGTGACAGTGTCACCGACGCTGCCATTGCTAGTGACTTTGGTCTCAGCAAAAGAGAGACTGGAGCTTGCCAAAAGAAAGATGGCGATACTTGCAACTGTGATAAATGGATTTCGCACTGCTTTCATGCTGTTTTCTCCTTATGTTTAGTGGTTAAATTGCCTCTTACTGTTGTTAAATTACTCTACGGTATATTCCTCCTCTCATTGATTTTTGATTATGAAGGTTTATTTAGTGCCTTTAAAATTCCTTCGAAATCTTCCCTTATCTATTGTTTTTTATGAATGAATTTTGTGAAGGCAGTTATCCCGTCTTATTTCCCCTCTTACGGGGCTAGACTTTTACTTTTCTTTGCGATCCAGGCTCCAACAAATGCCATAGTCAGGGTTGTCAGGCCGGTGATGAGATATCGATTCCCATCGAGCAGCGGTTCCCAGGGACAAAAAAGTATGAGGCCGCTACAGCCAGCAAGGCTTAACATCGCAGCTATTGCAATCAGTGATACCTTGGGAAAGGGAAATGCAGTTTCTCGTTTTTCAACAAGGCTATAGCCCCCTGCGGCACCGTTAAAGGCCACAATAGCGGGTAGAGCCAAGGGAAGAATAGACGGAGAGAGTATCATTGAGACAAACCCTAATAGGATCATGATACCTGCAATCCCTGTTACCAGGGCATAGAGAAAAACCCCAATGGGGGAGGCCATAAACTGCTTAATTTTTTCCATTGTTATCTGTGCTCCACTCATGGCAATCTCTATCATTTTGAACCTCTTGATTTTTAGTGCCTTAGAAATTCATTCGAAGTCTTCGCTTATTTGTTGCTTTTTATGAAGGCACTTATCCAGACTTATTTTCCCTTTATCGGGTCAGTGTGACTATTTTCGTATCTCCAACATATTCTCTCTCCTCAAACCCGGTCACTTCAGCCATATCACGGGTGAGGTCGCCCAGCACTTTCAGGTTGCGGATAATTGTGTCCATTTCATCAATCATCTCAACTGAAGTGAGGTCGTCCCGGAGAAGTTGCGCCGTACCAAGTGCCGCAAAGAGCGGGCTGTTCAGTTCGTGGGCCGCTGTCCCTGCCATTTCGATGACTCCTTCGAGCTTTACCCGGGCCATTTGCTCCTGCTCAAGGAGGCGTTGATTGGTGATGTCCTTGACAGCTTCAATGACAAAATCAACCTTGTGATCCCCGCCAAAAATTGGCGTAAGATGTCGCTCATACCATGTTGACTCTTCCCCTGCCCCAGCCTCGATGAAGTCAAGAATTGTGATGGCTTTTTGTTCTACAAATACCCTGTTTACCGGGCAGTCGGCTTTCTTAGTTTGTCGCCAGGGAGTAATTTTGTGGTAGGCCTGGCCAAGGATTTCTGTCTCCCTCATTTTCCTGGTTTCAAGAAAATTGCGGTTGACCATGATGACACGCTGGTCTGGAGTAACGACTAGAAGCTGTAACCAGAGAGAGTCGAGAATTGTTTGTAAGAATCTTTCATGCTCTTCTATCTGGTTAAAAAGCAGGGTTATTTTGCGGTAGGTACGCGCCTTCTCAATGGCATTACCACTTTCTTCAGCCATGGTAACGGCAAAGTTAATTTCACTTGCGGAGAAGCAGTGGTGTTCGTCGGTGAGGAGCCGCAGGACGCCGATGATCTCCGATCCATTTCTGATCGGAACGACTAAGATGGATTTGATACCCTCTTCACGGATCGCATCATGGTAATTGACCCTGGGATCGTTGGTCGCATCGTAGATTGAAACCGGTTCTCCCTTGAGTACCCTGAAGATTGAGTCTTCGCGGTTAATACTACCCCTTTTCAGGTAGGTATCAGATAGACCCGATGCTGCGACGAGGTCCAGCCGGTTGGTTGCCGGATGCAAAAGTCTGATGGTGCACCCTTTAACCTCAAGCAACTTTGGCAGTTTATCGACAATAGTGCCCAGGATATCATCCAATTCCAGGGTGGAGTTTACCAGTTGCGAAATATTTCGCAGTTCTGAGAGAAAATCCACCTGGTTTTGCATCTCCTGAAACATTCTGCTATTGCAGATAGCCATGCCTACCTGTTCCGCAAGTGACATGGCAAAATTGATTTCTGTTTCGGAAAACTCTTTAGATACTTTTGTCAATAACCGCAGTATTCCAGTAACCTCTCCTTTGTTCATGATTGGCAGGGACATGGTGCTCTTCACACCTTCCCGGGTCACCAGGGTACAGCTTTCGTGGGTACAGGTTTGCGCAAAGTTGGTCTTTGTTGCAGGGCGACCGCTCATAAGGCTGGCCATAACCTCCTTTGAATCGATAGTAGCCCTGGAGAGATACTCATCAGATACTCCACAGGAGGCACCAAGAATGAAACTGTTGGTTCCTGTGTCGAACAATCGTATGGTCGCGGCGTCAACTTCCATGAGCTGGGGCAGTCGCTGGACCACAAGATCCATCACCTGCTGGGGGTCATGGATACTGCTGATGAGCCGGGTGACTTCCTGGAAAACCTCAAGATAGTCGCTCTCTTTCTGTCTGGATGAACTGGTCATATCCCTGCTATAGTTGCTATACCTGTAATTGGAACTGAAATTCGAATCATCTAACCCCGCTGGATAGGCGGGGTGTTTTCGTCTGTCTTGATATTACGCTGGCTGTAACTCTACAAGTTTCAGGGCGTGGGTCGTACACTTGGCGACACAGGCTGGTTTTTTGCCTTCGTCAAGACGGTCCATGCACATATCACATTTGACAGCTTTGCCATCATCCGGGTTCTTCACCGGAATATCCCAGGGACAGGCCTTGGTACATGCCATGCAACCGATACATTTTTCCCCATCGATATAGACAATGCCGTCCTGGCGCTGAACCATCGCTCCTGTAGGGCAGACTGGAGCACAGAGCGGATCGTCACAGTGACGGCAGCTGTTAAAGGTGAACTCAAATCGTGGCACTCCGCCAATTTTCTGCAGAGGGGTACAGCTCACTTCGCAGAGGAACGGGCCAACAGGCAGGTTCTTGTTTACTTTGCAATGCACCTCGCAGCCGTGGCAGGCAACGCATCTGCGGGTGTTGAGATGGATCATATATTTTTTCACAGTTCGATTCTCCTCCCGGTATTACGGATACTCTTTTTCACATGTACAAAAACTTCACAGAGATTAACGCCGCCACCGGCCTGATCCCAATCGTCGAGTTTACCAACCATCAGTTTCTGGTCCGAGAGCCCGGCCATAAAGCTACGGGTCTGACGGGGGATATCGCGACCAAAACCGTGAACTGTAAAGACAGCTTCGGGGTGGATATGATCGGTCACATGGGCTGCGACAGTACCATTATAGGATTTGTCCGCTGAAGCAACTTCCACCAGATCTCCACTTTCGATACCAAGCTTTTTTGCCTGTTTGGTATGTATCCATAGGGTATTTGTCGGCATCAGCTCTGAGAGGAGCGGATTATTGATGGTATGTCCCTGGGTGTGGACAGCTACCTTTCCGTAGATCAGGCGGAACATCCCTTTTTCAGGAGCTTCAGGGGCTTCAAATGGTTTTAAGGATGGCAGACCTGTTTGCTTAAGTTTTTCACTGACAATTTCAATCTTTCCACTTGGAGTCTTGAACTGACCATCGAGTTTTTCCCTGTCGTAGAAGATCGGTGAGTCTGTCATCTCAACAAAGCCTTTCTCCTCGAAATCAGTCATGCTGTAGCCGGTGGGTTCAAGCTGCCACTCCCAGAGATCTTCAATGGTTTTGAACGGAAAGGTCTCCTCGAGGCCGAGACGGCTGGCGAGTTCGCTGAAAATTTCCCAGGAAGCCTTGGTGTCATATTTAGGTTCAACCGCCTTTCTACGCAGAGCAAGCCGCGGTTTGAGTCCTTTCTGTTGGACGATCGGGGTATCACGCTCAAGATAGGTTGATTCGGGCAGGATTATGTCACTATACCAGCCAAACTCACTGTAGTTGGTATCAATGGAGACCAGCAGGTCACATTTATCCATGGCAAGCTTTTGTTGTTCAGGGTCAGGCATGCCGCTGAAAGGATCGTGGCGCATGGCGATCCAGGCCTTGATCGGATACGGATCTTCTTTTAGCATATGATCGAAGAAGAGGTGGGCAAGGCCGGGCCCTTTATCAAAATGGTTGTGTTCCCAGCCAACCCCGTCACCACGTTTGATGTCTGGTTTACCGCAATCGATGGAGCGAATACCTTTTTTATCGCAGTCGCCAGCTCCTTTGGGGATAAACAGACCACCCTTCAGCTCAATGTTACCCATTAAGACGTTGAGGATGTGCATTGCCCTGCTGGAGTAGAATGAATCCTTATACCGAGCCAGATTCCAACCCGGATGAAAAATCACGTTCGGCCGGTCCTGGCCGATTTCTTCAACAAAGGCGATGATATCTTTTTCTTTGACGTTACATTCTTTTGCTGCCCAGGCCGGGGTGTATTCCTCTATGAAAGAACAGAGTTCATCAAAGCCGCTGACATAACGTTTAACAAAATCTTTATCGTAATATCCCTTTTTGATAACAGTGTGGATAACTCCGAGCGCTAGGGCATAATCAGTTCCGGGGCGAACCTGGAAAAAACGGGTCGCTTTTACGCCGGTCATTGTCTGGCGAACATCTACATAGGTGAGACGACCACCTTTTTCCAGCATGTCGAGGGTCTGGTTGTTCTCAGCAATTCGCAGGGCGGAAAACATATCCCGGCCAAAGAGGACCAGATGCTTTGCATTTTTAATGTCATAAGCAAAACCTTTTCTGCCAACCCCGTTAATTGAAAGGGACGCATGGTGTGTATTGCGACCGCAGGTGCAGTCGTGGTTGGTGTAGTTTGGAGAACCGTAGGCATGGATAAACGCTTTGTACATTCCCTGCCAGGGGCCGCCCCTGGATGAGAGAACAACGGATTCAGGGCCAAAATCTTTTTTTATGCTCTGCAGTTTGTCTGAAATATAGTCAAATGCTTCATCCCAGCTAGCCGCTCTCCAGCGTCCTGCACCTCGCGCGCCAACACGTATCAGTGGGGATTGGGGACGTTCCGTGTCGTTTAGAAGTGCAACCCCGGCACTACCTTTGGCGCAGAGGGCACCATCAAGCTGGTATGGATTTCCTTCAATCCAGGTGACCTTATTGTCTTCTGACTCCACCAGGATTGGGCAACGGACTGTGCACATCCCGCAAATGGAGTAAACTGATTTTTTCATTCAACTCTCCTGTTTGGTTGCTGTTATGGACTATTCTTCTGATAGTGTGATTATTATGATTATTTTGTTAAAATTCCGGCGACTTTTTCCTCTAATTCCTGCTTGTCAATTGGCTTTACACAATATTCACCGGCACCAAGATCAATTGCTTCCCGTGCTGTCTCAATTGTCGGATAGCCCGTGAGCATGATCACCTTGATTGCGGGACGAATCTGTTTAAGTTGCTCCAGTACCTGAATACCACTCATTTTTTTGAGCTTGATATCAAGAATGGCAAGGTCAATATGGTTTTTGCCGGCGTGACTAATGGCATCTTCTTCTTCGGTAAAAGTCTGGACATTGTGCCCCTGTCTGGTGAGGATTTTTTTAATGAGAATCACTGCGTCCAGTACATCATCTAATACGAGTATCTCAGCCATGGTGTTAAAGCTCCTCTCTGCTGTCTTTTGAGCTGCTAATTGCAGGGAGCCAGATATGGAATGCGGTTCCCTTCAAGGTTTTTTGTGATTGAATGTCAAGGATTGGGCTCTCCACCTCTATGCGCCCGTCATGGTCCTGGATGATGCCGTAGGTGACGGATAAGCCAAGACCGGTTCCCTTGCCAACATCCTTGGTGGTAAAGAATGGATCAAAGATCTTGTTTTTGATATCATCGGAAATCCCTGAGCCGGAGTCTTGCACGGAGATACGCACTTCATTCAGTTGTTTTTCAGTGGTGATAGTTATCTCTCCACCTTCGTCCATGGCATATTGGGCATTATTAAAAAGGTTGATGAGTACCTGGTGAAGCTTTTCCGAATCACCTATGATCCTGGGAAGTTCAGAGCTGAAATTGCGAATTACCTTAACCTGATTAATATTCAGACTATGTTCTGTAACCGCGAGAACCTCTTGTATAATTTCATTGAGGTTGAGGGGTGTCTTGGCACTGTCAGCCTGTCTGGAAAACTTAAGGAGGTCAGCGACGATTCGACGACAGGCCTTGGTTTGGCGCTCAACTACCTGCAGACTGGTATGAGCTTCTGATTGCTCTTCGAAATCGTCCATCATGAGCTGGGTGTAGCCCAGAATGATACCAAGTGGTGTGTTGATCTCGTGGGCAACACCGGCCGCCATCTGGCCAACGGAGGCCATTTTTTCATGGTTTATCAGTTGTTCGGTCATGGTTCTCAGCCGTGTCATATCCTTACCGATTCCTTCGCAGCCGATTACTTCGCCTTCCTGGGTGTAAATGGAATTTGCTGTGAGGAGAATATGTCTGGCGTTGCCATTGTTTCCTTTACATTCCATCTCGAGATCGCTGACAAAGCCGTTTTCGCGCAGTTCTGAGAGGTATTTTTCTAGATCTCTGGAGTCATCAAACAGCTCATGGAAATTTACAGTTTCAAGAGGTTCCTTAAAACCGAGGAGTTCTATGCCACTAGTGTTGATATTGGTGATATTGCCGTTGATGTCGCAAAAGTAGATGATATCTTTGGAGTTTTCGAAAAAATTTCTGAATTTTTTCTCTGATTCAGAAAGATTTCTGGTTCTTTCCTCTACAATATCCTCAAGATGACTGTTTAACTGCTGGAGTTGCCCGGCACTCGCTTCAAGTTGTATATTGACATCAGCGAGCTTTTTCGCCTCTGATCTGATTGCCTTATACGCCTGTAAGCCTTTGTGGTAGTAGATGGTTACAGCTGCGGCGGAGATCATCAACATGGTGTTGAAGCCACCAGAAAATGGAGAAAGTTGTCTCCAGGTGGCAGCGTTATCTGAATAGACCAGGATAATGCGAATCATGTGGCCTACTCCCCTTGAAAGGGAAAAAGCGGCCATGGCAACACAGAAATAGAAAAGAAATCCCCAAATGAAATTGTTGGGTTGTAGCCTGACGAGCGCCCATGCATAGCGCAGGGCAAAAAAAGAAAAAAGGATGGCAAGGGCGGAGCCGAAAAACTCCACAGTGACTGCAGGAAGGAGTGGGATACCTGTCATTTCTCTTCCTCCAGCAACGCTTCGACATAAAATGTTCTAAGACTGATAACAAGTGCAAAGAGTGCTGGAACATTGAGGAAATGATCCATCTTTGTAATATAATAGAGAACCTTAAAAAATGAGACCGGAGCAGCGAGTTGTTCTCTCCAGCTACCCTTGTCAATGAAATCGGCAGGAGAGAGTTGTTCAAAGGCTTCGTGGCCTGTGAATGCAAGCAGGTTCCAACAGATAAGGAATCCGCAGAATATTTGCAGATATTTCCATCCTTTGCTGTTTATGATGGGAGATTTTCTGGTGTGCCAGTAGAGATAGCCAAGGGCTCCCATAAAAAGTAAATGTGCCATCTGGTGGACATAGACCCCCTCTGGAGCACTGTGCGATTGCAGAGCCCATGCATTCCCTGAACTGCCAAGAAGTAGCAGCAGGATGGTGGTGATAATGTGTGGTGTATGGTTAATTTTCATCTGTCCCTCATCATGGCTCTGTTATAGCATGTACTGTGCCGATTGTTTCTTTGTCGAATATGTTTTGACATATTAGTAAGATACAGTTTTTGAAAATGGATTTGTTTCTGGTGCTGCCTGGGGATTGTTTTTTTAGTGCATCAAAAGTGTTGCATATTTGGCTGTGCGAAAGCAAGTACATATGCTGGAGTTGGCCTGTTTTCTGCCATACTCCTTTAAATGGCGATTGAATTACGGTGGTTGTCATGGTTGCAACAATTATGATGCGTTGTTGTAACTATCTTTAAATAAAAGGTTATTTTGGATGCCTGGGTTGTTGTTTTGTCGAAATGAAACAAAAAAGTTGCATTTGGTGACTTAGAGTTTTCGTTTGCTGTTTGCTTGGAAGGGTATGGCAGAATGAAAAAAATCGTAATTAGAAAACCAGAGGATTGTCGATGAAAAAAAATATCATTCTTGTAGGATTTATGGGAGTAGGGAAGGGAAGGACGGGGCGAGAGCTTGCCCGGTTGACTGGCCGATTTGCGGTAGATACTGATGATATGATTGAGTCGCTTACTAAAATGAAAATACGCAAGATCTTTCAATTACAGGGGGAGGCAGCCTTTCGGCAAATGGAACAAAAAGTAGCAACTTGGTTAGAAAAAAACGTTTCCAATACCATTGTTTCCACGGGAGGTGGATTTTATATGGTAAAAAATATTAAAAAACTTGGTAAGGTGGTTTATCTACATTCTTCTGTTGAGGATATCATCAGTGCAATCGAAAACCATCCAAATGGTTCGAAAAAAATAAAAAAAAGGCCCCTTCTGCAAAACTTAGAAGAAGCAAGAAAACTGTATGAAGCACGCCTTCCACTATATAAAAACGCTGCAGACTATAAAGTAAACGTCGGAAATAAAGAGATTTCAGAGGTGGCAGCAGAACTTATGGACAAACTTGGAATTAAATAGAGTGAAGGGAATTGCGCAGAGATTGCTGGTGTTCTGTTTTTTGGGCTGGGCTGTAATAGCTTTTCAGGGGTGTACGAGTAGCTATATTTCTATTCAGGAGCCGGAGCAAAAAAACAGACGGGAAGAATGTGTGGTGTTGCTCCATGGAATGGGGAGATCATATAGCTCAATGTCGGCAATGCAAAATAGTTTGACTATGTCTGGGTATCACACTGTTAATATTGGCTATCCTTCCACCCGAAAAACTATTGAGGCCATAGTTGATTCCAGGTACCCCGTTGCACTGGAGAAATGTGAGCAGTTTAGTCCCACCACTGTTCATTTCGTTACACATTCTCTGGGCGGGATTATTTTACGCAAAGCGTTGACCGGGAACAAACCTGAAAAACTCGGACGCGTTGTTATGTTGAGCCCTCCGAACAGAGGGAGTGAAGTCGTTGATGCCATCAAGGACTGGTTGTTGTTCCGGTGGCTTATGGGACCCGCTGGCCAGCAACTGTCCACCCGGGAGGATTCGGTTCCCAATCAACTTGGAGCGGTAGACTACCCTGTAGGAGTCATTACCGGGAATCAGCATGCTTTTTTTGATCACCTGTTCGCAAAAATCATCCCCGGACTCGATGACGGTAAGGTTTCCATAGAAAGGGCAAAAGTTACGGGAATGAGTGATTTTCTGATTGTAAACGAGAGTCATCCCTACATTATGGATTCGAGATACGTGCAGTTTGAAACCGGATATTTTCTTAAACATGGATGTTTTAAACATGTAAAAGAACCTATGGATTCAGCTTCCGGCAGTGACTGGTATTCCAAGTGAAGATTTTGAGGGGGGTATAATGTTGATGTTTGGCAGAGTTGACAAAACCTATTTTTTCTTGCTTTTGGCAACTTTTTTCATGATCTCCGGTTGCCAACCGAAGGTGTATCTTATGCCTCCGCCGGTGAGCATCAGGACATCTGAAAAATTTTTTGATCTTACAAAAGAAAATAAGGATGGAAACTTACTCTACACTTTATTTGCAACAAACAGGTTGCCCTTTGAGAGACCGAGTGGGGCGACAGGATACACAATATTTCCATCTGATACTTTGAAACTTGGGTATGTTGTCCACAGTGTCGGTGATGATGGCATGAGCTGGGAAGAGCTGCACCGACAGTCTGTGGCGGAAAAAAGGGACAGGGATCTTCTTATCAGACAGATACATGTCCGAAACAGGACTTCCTACCATGATGAAGCTGATCTCAGTCGTACATCCTCCAGTGGGGAGGGTTTTTTTAAGCAGATTAATGGTCTTCTTGATCGGACTTTCAGTAAAGATATTCTTCTCTATGTCCATGGAGCAAATAGTAATTTTTACAGAGCAACCGCCCAGGGAGCCCAGATATTTCACTTTACAGGGCACAATTCTGTAGTTTTGACTTTTTCCTGGCCCTCGGCTGAAAATATTTTCAGATATAAGACAGATGTGCTGCACGCTGCAAATACAGTCCCTGCGTTTGCGCGGTTGATTGAAATCCTGGCGAATCATACAACAGCGAGAAACATAAATATTGTCGCATACAGTGCTGGTGCACAGGTCGCAGGGCCTGGACTTGCATATCTGCGGGATGTGCACCCTGAACTCTCCGTCCAGGAGTTGAAAGCCAAACTGCGAATTGGTGAGGTGTATTTTGCTGCCCCTGATATAGATTTTAATTCATTTGCTGAGAGGTATTTGAAATTTAAGGATATTGTTTTTCGCACTACAATTAATTTAAATCGATTTGATTCTGTATTGAGGCTTGCATCGTTTAAAAATGGTGTGTCCCGGCTTGGCAGGCCGAATATTGAGGATATTACAGAGCAAGATCGTGAAATCCTGGTGAAGGCTTTAAAAACCCCCTATCTAGACGTACTGAATGTTGGGGATTCGAAGGCTCTGAAACTGGGGGGTGCCCACGATTCCTGGTATAATCATCCCTGGGTGAGTAATGACTTGTTATTGCTCTTGTTTTTTAATGCAGCTCCTCTTGAGAGAGGGCTTGAAGAATATCAGACAGATCATGGTACAATTGGATATTATTTCCCTGACAACTATGTTAAGAGGATTGATAGGATTATCCGCTCTCAGAGTGAAGAGTTGTAGCGCCTTACTTCATAAATAGAGAGTATGAAATGATAGCTGTCGAGTTGTCATCCGGCCACAACCCCATCGCTTGCTGAAATCCATAAATGGCTAAGGGAGTCATTACGACTCAAAGGGCTCAAACGGTGCGCGGTGACGCCTGTTATGTTTTTCCTCCCACGCAGCAAGGCGCATCTTGTAGGCTTCCCTGAGCTGAAATGTAAGTTTTTTTGGGCCGTCGGAATTCTTCTGTGCCCATCCCCACCAATTATCTTGTATCAGAAAATTTGAGTACTCAGGGTGCTGCATGACCAGAAGCTGAAAGATCAGCTCGACATGAGGTTGTTCCAGTTCATCTTGCCCCATGTCGAGCATATATACGCCATCGCTTTTTCTCTTTCCTTCTCTCAATTTACTCTCGTAGGTCCACTGCAGATCGTCGAAAACGATCCAGCCTTTTTCATTAAGCAGCTTATCAACAAGGAAAAAGGCGGACGAATCTATTGTCCAGTTTTTTGCGCCATCAAGAAAACAGAAATCAAAAAAAGGCGTGCAGGAATTGTTTTCGGTCTGCTCAATAATTTTTTTCTTAAGAAACCAGGTATAGCTTGTGTTTTCCCGCCGCACACTTACCCGCTTGGTTAAACCTGTTTTCTTGAGCAGTTCTTCAATGGAGGGCTTTTGCCATTCTTTAGCCGGGAGAAGATCGACAGCAGTGAGATGGCCCGAACCAATTTCATCCAGTGCCGCCGCTATATAACAGCTGGACGCCCCATGTCCAAACCCGAGTTCGAGGCAATGAGCTGGCCTGGTTCTGAGAATAAAATGGTATAGGTCATGTGCCATGTCGTCCATGACATATGGAACCCCTCTTACCTGGCTCCTAATATCTTCAAATTTCATATCATGTCTTTAGTGCCTTACTCCATAGAAGCTGTAATAAAAAACAAGAAATTATGAGATCGCTTTGAAATCATAAACTTAGAGTTATCACCAGATAGTGAACATAGTGAGACCTTCGAGGCACTTATACCCCCTTGTGGGGTGTTAGATATTATGGTTGTGAGTTTCCTGCTACTTTCTCTTCTCATGTCAACAAGAGTTCGAAAGACAGACCTATTTTGCCACCTTTAGATACTCTTTCACCTTCTCAATCCACAATTCACGAGATTCAGAGGGTTGGAATGTGAAAAATGTACCAATGTTCCGCTGCACTCCCATAAAATCAATAAGAAAATTGTAGACTGCGTTGGCTGCGTCAAGCTCAGCGTTTAAAGCCTGATTCTGCGCATCAAGCAGGTCAATGATAGACTTTATCCCCTGCACATACGAGTCGGTCACCAGCTGCAGATTGCGTCGTGCTGCATCGACAGCATCCCGTGATAGGTTGATTGATGGATAGGAGGCCCTGGTATAGTTCAGGGATAGGAGAATCCGCTGGCCGATTCGCTCTTTCGTTGCCATCCATTCAGTCTGGAGCTGGTTTAGCTGTTCTTTGTTCCTGCTGACTGTTGCTCCTTTTCTACCACCCTCAAAAAGAGGCAGGTGAGCAAAGACCCCAACTTGCCAATCAGTATCATCAAGACCAGTGACATCCTCGTTCCGTTGACCTTCCCCACTGTCTGAAACGAGATAATCAAGATTTCCATCAATGGACAAGGTCGGTACCCAATAGTCCCGTTTTGATTTAAGGATCAGACGTTCCTGTGCTGCAATAGCCGAATCAAGGACTTTGAGTTCGGGTGAAACCTTTAATCCTTCCTCCATGGCAAACTCATTAAATTTCAAGAAGTGTAAAGGGTTATGGATGAGTTCATAGAACAATCGATTACCACCAATTAAGAGAGGATCGCTCAGGTCGGTCTCCAGTGCAATAAATTCCTCCATCAGAGGACGGTTTAGAATCCTGTTTAACGCCTGCATCGCACCAATTGTCGCAGACTCCGCCCGTAACACAACTTGACGATCATTGGAAAACTTGGTCTCCCAGCGATAGAGTTCATCTGGGCCAGCGATACCGGTGCTCAAGCGAATCTGGGCCCGCTCCAGATTTGCCTGGGTGAGCTGCAAATTGTCTTTTTGCAGTTGTTCAACTGTTTTACGTCGCAGCACATTAAGATACGCAGTTGATGACTCATAAATGATATCCAGCTTTACCCTGTCTAGGCTAAATTCTCGACCTGTCTGCAGGTTTTTTTCCACACTATAGCCTGCCCAACTGCTTTCGGAGTATATTTGCTGCGAGATAGAAACTCTACCGGTCAACGCGTTTTCAGGTGTAGTCCCCCGGGAGAGTGAGGCACGATCATTGTCAATAGTAGTAGCTCCAGCTCCAATCACAACTTGAGGCAATAGAGTAGATCTCGCTTCCTTTACTGCATAAGCTCCTCCCCGCACTTCCCTCTCGGCAACTGCCAGATCCAGGTTTTCTTGCAATGCTTCCGCGACCACTTCTTGCAGAGTTATGCGCCGCTCAATATCATCCCGCTCTTCATTAATCAAATTAGCCCCTGTCATGTAGTCAAGACTGGGATAAATATTGATGGCCCGAGCAGTTGCCATATTGATGGTCAATTTCTGACCTCGAGAAAAGAGTACTGGTAACTTTGATGGGTCTTCTCCGAGCAGGATCTCCTGAATGGTGATCGCTATCTGCCGGGCTGACTGCTCCATGGATTGTTCCTGCATCGTTGTCGCAAAAAAACCAGCTTTGACATAATTAAATGTCGCCATCGCGAAGGCAGCAATCTTTTTTTCGATGAATTTTTGACTTAAAATCTCAAGCTCTTTATCAGGGAGTTGCCAGAGCGGGCCGACCATGACGGCTTTTGTGTCAGTGGGAATCTGAACGATTGCATCGTGTGCTGAGGTGCCCACTGGTATCAAGTGCACATCAATGGAATGTTCATACCCCGCAGATCTAACAATTTTTTTAATAGCAGGCACACCATTGATGTCACGCTCGTCAATGAGAATACCAAGACTCTCGAATGGAACGAGTTTTCTAAAGGCCACCAGCTCTTGATCAACTGGAATCTTAATGTTGAGATAAAATAAATTGTCCACGCCGCTGCCAACGCCATCTTGCGGTGCCTGCTGCATCTCTGCATCAAACACAAATGGAGCCACGACAGGTTTAACCAGAGCGGGGCGCTTAAAAGACTCAGTCGAGCCGATTGGCCCAAGGGTAATAATAAGATCAGTTTCAGGATTATTGAGTAAGGTGTCAATATGACGATTAACACCGGCCACGGTAGAGTCGGCCTCCAGGGTCATTGTCTCTGGAAAGCTCACGAGAAAATTACCTTCAGACATCTTTAGAATTTCTGTTTTAAAAAGGTCTATAATATTAGGTTTTATCGGTCCATCAGTCACGATACCAATATTAAACCGCACCAATGAAGAATCACCGCTTAGATGCGTTACCTCAGCATAAACAGCCTGCGTGAGTGAGAAAACCAGTAAACAGGACGTTGCTAAAAAAGAGAAAAGACGGGTTCGCATCCGAGAGCTCCTGGGTTGCTGTTTCATGTGGATGATATCTTAAAAAAAGTCGCATAGAGAACTGGTACAAAAACCAGGGTCAGCACGGTTGCAAAACCAAGACCGAAGACGATAGTCACAGCCATGGCAATGAAAAAGGCGTCCTGAAAGAGGGGGATCATCCCCATCATCGTGGTCAGAGCCGCCATCATCACAGGCTGCATCCTGGAGACACCGGATTCAATAATTGCTTCAAGGCCAGGCATTCCCTCTTTTATATTGAGGTCGATCTGGTCAATGAGAACGATCGCATTTTTGATGAGCATACCTGAGAGGCTCATCAGTCCAAGCAATGCCATAAAGCCAAACGGCTGGTTAAGCAGGAGTAGTCCGGCTGTAACACCTATAATGGATAGAGGAACCGTAAGCCAGATAATCAGGGGTTGTCGAAAGGCATTGAAAAGAAAGATAACAACCAGGATCATCATCCCAAAATACAATGGGATATTTGCTGCCAGCTGTGATGTTGAATCGGACGAATCTTCCGCTTCACCACCCCATGCCATAAAATAACCAGGTCTCCCTTTGAGCGGGATAATGTCATCATATTTAACGGGAATTGTATTGGCAGTATATATCTGTCCTTCTTTTAATGATTTTCCGCTATAGGTTGCCAAATCCGCCCCCAGAGTTTGCTCTATCTTTGGCTTAAGGCGGGCAAAAAGTTCAGAGGGTAACCCTTCACGCGCATCAGCATGAATCTTGATAAAGGGGCGGCGGTGCCAACGGGATACGCGGGAATTTTCCCAGGTGGTTTCTACGCCGTTAATTACCTGTAAAATCGGAACTTCTTTTTGGGCGGAAGGGCTGTAAATCTGTAACTCCTCAAGATCTTCCATCCTGCTGCGCTCCCTGAGGGGGGCCCTGGCAATGATCGGTATCAGGTCGATACCCTCCCGGTAAATACCGGTGGTGGTTCCGGAAAAGTTTGATTCAATGGCGGTCGCGATCATAGGCCGATCAATACCAAGTGTACGGGCACGATCTTCAGCAATGATCGGTTGCGGCAATTTCATCTTCTCTCCCCATTCGGTCCTGATTGCCTGGGAGATAGGGTCCTCGGCGATTACAGCCAGAACTTCATCGCCCATTCTGCGTAACTCAGCGGGATCGGGCCCGTTTATGCGCAGCTGGATTTTTCCGCCCTCGCCAGGACCTAACAGGAATTTCTTGGTATTCACTGTCGCATCTGGGAACATTTCTTCTAGATCGCTTTGAACCTGCGGAAGCATCTCGGCAATTATACTGTAATCTTCTACGGATACCAGAATATTGGTATAGTTGGTAGAGGCATCGACCGGAACAGAGTAAACCAGCAAGAACCGTGGGTGCCCGGCACCCACAGCCGACGCAACTTGTGTGACTCCATCGAGATTGAGGAGGTACTCTTCCATTTCGGCAACACTCTTTTCTGTTTCTCGAATATGATTGCCTTCACGGAACTGAATCTCGACCATAAACTGGGGTGTTGTCGAGTTTGGGAAAAACTGGTTACTGACAAAGCCAAAGCCATAGAGGGAAAGGCCAAACATACTGCAGACAATGATTATTGTGACAACCCGCATGCGAATTGCAACTTTTAATACATCACGATACAGTTTATAGAATTTACCACCGTACGGGTCCTTTGACTCGCCGCCTTGTTGCCTGGATTTTTTCCCCAGCACAAACGACTTGGTAATTAATGGAGTAACAGTAACTGCGGTTAGCCAGGACAAAGACAGAGAAATTAAAATGACATAGTAGAGAGACCGGCAATATTCACCTGTTGAGTTGTCCATGCCGCCAATTGAGGCAAAGGCCAGAACGGCAACAACGGTTGCGCCAAAGAGAGGAATGGAGTTTTGGGCTACCACTTCGCTGGCAGCTTTGAGCCCATCGACTCCCCGCTCCATACGGACTTTCATCCCGTCAACTACGACAATTGCGTTGTCCACCAGCATACCAAGTGCGATAATCAATGCCCCAAGAGAGATACGTTCAAGTGTGATCTGGAAGTAGCCCATTACCATGAAAGTAGCCGCGATTGTCAGCAGCAGAATAAAGCCAATAATTAAACCTGAACGTAGTCCCATAAAGAAAAGCAGGACAAGGACAACTATACCAACTGCTTCCAGAAGATTTATAACAAACGAATTAACGGCTTTGGTAACTGCCTTTGATTGCATGGCAATCTCAATCAGTTCCATCCCGAGTGGGATTTCACCCTGGAGTTCATCAATTCTTTCGATGACACCATCACCCATGGTCACCGCGTTACCGCCACCAATCGTAGAAATGGCAATTCCGATTGCATGTTGTCCATTTATTCTGAGAATTTTGGCAGGTGGATCAACATAATCACGTACGACCGTTGCTACATCGCGAAGGTAGATAAGCTTGCCATCTTTGGAGGCGATGAAAAGGCCAGCAAAATCCTTTTCTGACTTGAATTCTCCTGTGGGCTTGATAGCCATATATTCAGGGCCAATTTTGATGTTACCGGCACTGACTGGAAGGTTTTTAGCCTGCAGAGCATCAAAGATTTCCTGTTTAGTGATGCCTAGCGAAGCCATCTTGGTTCGCGACATTTCGACGTAAATGGCTTCACTCTGTTCACCAAAGAAAGTGATCTTTTTCACATCAGTGACAACGAGAAGCTCACGCTTAAGTAGTTCGGCAATGTCTTTTAACTCTGCGAAGGTGTAGCCGCGCCCGGTCAGGGCAAAATAGACGCCAAACACGTCACCAAAATCATCGTTGACGATAGGTGGGCCAGCTCCTGGAGGCAGCTCGGCCATCACATCCAGCACCTTTCTGCGCATCTCATCCCATACTGACGGCAGTGCGGTTTTGTCGTAATTATCCTTGATTTTTACCTTGACCACGGACATACCACGGGAAGAATATGATTCCACCCGTTTCAATTGCCCCAATTCCTGCATCGCCTTTTCAATTTTCTCGGTGACTTCTTTTTCCACTTCTTCAGGCGAGGCACCCGGATAAGGTGTTACAATGACGGCATCTTTAATCGCAAATTCCGGATCTTCTAATCGTGGGAGGCTCTGGTAGGAAAGATATCCCAAGACAAGTACCACCACAGTTACTGTCCAGGTGATGACGGATTTTTTGATGGAGATTTCAGCGATATTCATGGGCTATTTTCCCTCTCGCTGACTTTCCCAGGGTCGGACTTTCATCCCGTCTTTTAACTTGGTAATTCCGGCAATGATGATTTCTTCCCCTCCTTTCAGTCCTTCTTTGACCAATACATTTTTAGAACCTTCAAGGGGGCCAATGCTGACAGGTTTTTTCTTCGCTGTTTTTGTGTCCCTATCAAACAGGTAAATATAGTCCTGATTGTCCGCATCGTTGAGCACCGCAATAGCAGGTATGAGGATACTGCTCCCAGCGTCATAGCCTTCCCCTGTAGAGGCCGTCACTTTTGATGTCATACCAGGAAGAATGTTGGCCTCTGTGGGCTGATCCATGGTCAGGACAACCTGGTAAGTCTGAGTGGCAGGGTCGGCATCAGTGGAGAATTCTTTAACAATCAATGGAAATTGACTCCCCACTGCTGCATCAAATTCTGCAAAGACCTCCACGGTTCCACTTTGTTTGAACTGGGCCATCATAAGCTCGGGTACATCAATGAGAATCTCAAGTTGACTGATTAGTTGAAGATAGGCAATCGGCTGTTTTACTTGGATTTTTTCAAAATTTTCAACGTATCTTTTGGCTATAACCCCGTCAAAAGGTGCGACTAAAGTGGTGTCTTTCAAAGCATTATTTGCATCTTCGAGTTGTGCTCTGGAAACATCTCTGGATGCTCGGTACCGATCAAAGTCGGATTTGGATACCTGCCGTTTTGCATAGAGTTCCTTGTACCGCTGGTATTGCTGTTCTGCTTCTAGCTCACGTGCCTTTGCTTCATTAATGGCAGTCTGGAAATCCCGGGGGAGAATCTGAGCTATTAAATCCCCTTTTTTGACAACCTGTCCCTCGTCAATGGGCAGTTTTTCAAGGGGCCCTGATACTTTGAACGAAAGTTCCGATCGTTTTGCAGCCCGAACCCGTCCTGGGAGCGACATGCCCAGCTGTTTAACACCGGCCTGAACAGTCAAAAGTTTAACTGGTTTGATAGGTTCAGGCGTCACTATTTCTTCCCTGTTCTTGCAGCTGTTGAGCATGACAGCTACAAGAAATATGAGTAAAGCGTTGCAGCATTTGGCAAGAGAAGCTCTCATCTTCGTGATTAATGCACCCTGGTCCATAATTCCCCCTAACATTCAAAAATACTAAAAATAGATGAGCCTGTTGATTTAATAGCATTTTTGTTCAATATCGAGGCTAATAAAAAATTTTACCACAGGCATATAACTGATATCTCGGAGTCTCGTGCCTTGCTTACCGGAGGATAAAATTTTTGATTTAACGAAGAGATTGGGCGAAAAGGCATTAAATCAACGGGCTCATAGATGGCTTCCGAAAAAATTATCAATAACCAGTGAAAAACTTTTCCCCCTAAAATGATACAAACAGTAGCAAGAAAAGAAAAGGCAATATTTACTGATAAGTTTCTGTGGGCAATTAATGACACTACACCTCAAATACTCTTCTACACTTTATTTGCAACAAACCGATTGCCCTTTGAGAGACCTACAGTGCTGGCGCGATGGTCGTCGGGCCTGGACTTGCATACCTGCGGGATGTTCACCCTGAGCTCTCCGTTAAGGAGTTGAAAGACAGGCTGCGAATTGGTGAGGTGTATTTTGCTGCCCCTGATATAGATTTTAATTCATTTATTGAGAGGTATTTGAAGTTTAAGGATATTATTTCCCTGACAACTATGTTGAGAGAATTGATAGAATTATTCGATCAAGGAGTAAAGAGCTGTAGTGGTTTACTCCGTAAATATAGAGTATGAAAGCCAAGCTTCTTGGCTAACATTGCTATGATTTATCTTGCAGAAATGTGCTTAATTTGTTGGGCAGAAAAGATCTCATATTACGGGTGATCTCTTCTTCATTTTTTTGCCAGAGAATACCAGAGCAGATAATAACGAGGCCAATGGCGGTTAAAGCGACCGGGAATAGCCAGCTATCTTTGAACACTTCCGATGCAAGATGGCCAAGGTAGAGTGAGCAGCCAATGGCGCCAAAGATGACAAATACCCGCCTAATAATGACAACCCCGCAACCTATTAATAAAATATTGATAGAAAAATAAATGAATTTTGCAATCTCACTGTCTGACTGCTGGGAGGTCATTCCACCCCAAAAGGCAAGAACACCAAAGAGATAAAGCCAGAAAGCATAATCCCCTGTTTTGCCAGAGCGAATATCAACTAGAAATGCAAATAATATATTTGCCAGGCCAAAGTACATTGATACCTGTGCTCGCAATTCCAAACCGGGCCGTCCCCCTGCTATCATTGCCGCCAGATCCATGGATAGATACCATAGTGTCACGGCAATAGGCATCTGCAGAAATGGGTATTTGTAGATCCAGGCGATTGTAGCGCCGGAGGCTAGTGTCCCAAGTTCTAGAAAGAGCCAGTGCCACTTGATAAGTCTATGATATTGTTTGTAGGTTGTGTCATCTGGCCACCACCCCATCAATTGCTGAAGTCCATAAATAGCTAAGGGGGTCATAACAACGACAAAAGTTGCACAGATTCCTGCCGGAATTGCATAACCTCTGTTCTTAAAAGTATTGGTAAGCGTCAAGCCAAGAATCCCATATACTATGGAGATAGATAGAATTCCTACTCCTCCAAAATTCTCCCAGCCAAGGTTCATGAACAGAGTCATTGCCCCTATGGCGACTAGACCGCCGAGATAGTAAAGGACATGGGTGAAATCGAAACTTGGGCCTGTTGCAGGTAGAGATCTGAAAAATGTATAGAGTTCATCTGCCTGGTTCGTGGAAATGATCTTTTTTGCAACCGCAAGGTCTAGGCTTTTTTTGCTGATTTTCATATTTGTTCGATAGGTGTAATGTTCAATTTTATGAAGGTACTTATTCCTAGGGATGCTACACTGAGTCCTGTCTTACTTACCGTATACCGGGGTTAGCCTGGGCATTCATTTTGACTCCCATATCTATATTGTGTACCATATAGTTTCACTACTTGTTTGTTATGACAGGTTTTCAGGAGTAAGTCTCTAACATTTATAGTTAGGATAGTTAAGGGGATTGAGGTCTCTTCTTTACATGTAACCGTTCACCAGCACCCATTTTCGTCCGATCAGGCCTCCTGGCATAACCAACTATAGCCAGGAGACCAGCTTGAACGAACCTGGAGCACTGGACGAACGGTTACGGACTCTGGTTACGCAGTCTTTTGAAGGGGGCGGTGAACGGTTACTTTTACATTATGTCCAGAAATGTATCAATATTGCAATTTGTGTTTCCACCTTATCTGCGGGTCGGCGTGTTGCTCTTCTGTTATTGGTGGGATTTAGTTGTCAGCGATGAAAAGGACTATGAATTAATTGAGGTCGCTATCAAACAATGGGGTAACAACGCAAAAAACAATTTTTAAATAGATTTCTTGAATGAGTCTGTTGATTTAATAGCATTTTTGTTCAATATCGAGGCAAACAAAAAATTTTACCACAGGCATATAGTTGATATCTCGGAGTCTCGTGCCTTGCTTACCGGAGGATAAAATTTTTGGTTTAACGAAGAGATTGGGCGAAAAGGCATTAAATCAACGGGCTCTTGAATCCATTGGAGAAAATTATGTTGTGGAAAAACTTGTCAATCGCAAAAAAATTAGCTGTGGGTTTTGGCTCGGTACTCATGCTGCTCGCTGGAATAGCCATTTACACCTACTTTGGATTCACTAAGGTCGCTTATCTGGTGCATGAGACCCAGGAGATGTCCAGCGGAAATCAGTTCGTACTTATGAAGACAATTGATCACCTGAACTGGGTATCAACCTTAAGTACCCTGGTTTTCAAGAAAGATGTCCATTCGGTTGATCTTGAAACCGATGAACATAAGTGCGGTTTCGGGAAGTGGCTTTACGGTGAAGGAGCCACAAAACTGGCAGTTGAAAATCGCGAGCTTGGTTCTCTGATTGAGGCCATAAAAGAATCTCACCGCAGATTGCATCAGTCGGCGATAAAAATAAATGAAACCTATGTTCCCTTTGACAGAGCTATTGACGGTATTTTGGCTGACCGTTGGATTGATCATCTCGTCTGGTCAAAACAACTGAGCCAGTCGATTCTGACTGGAAGAGAATTCACTGGAGGTTTGGATCCTAAAACATGTGCCTTTGGTAAGTGGTACCACTCTTTTAAGCCAATGAACCCCAAATTTGCGGAGTTGCTGAAGGGATGGGAAGAACCCCATATACAACTGCATGAATCCGCGAAAAAAGTCATATCGTATCTTAACAGTAATGACACGGATGGTGCCATGGGAATATATCAGAATGACACCCTGCCAATTCTGGATATTCTTGAAGAAAAATACAAAAAGACAATGGGATGGATTGATGCATCTCTGACCCAGGAGATTGGAACCCAACAAGTTTTTAACAATGAAACACTCCCTGCACTGGCCGATACCCAGAAGATTTTAGATGATATCCGGGAAAATTACCATAGTGAGTATCTCAGGGTGGACAACGAGATGAAAGTGGGGATAGACAAGGCAGTATTATGGAATGTTGTGCTTTCAATCGCTGCTGTTATAATTGGCGCGTGGGCCTCTTTTTTCATTGCAAAGGGTATTACCGGGCCGGTTGCTAAAGGTGTTGAATTTGCCCGCATCATGTCCAGCGGTGACCTGACCCGGAAGTTGGACATAGATCAAAAGGATGAAATAGGTACACTGGCTGCTGCCTTGAACAGTATGGCTGTAAACCTGAGACAAATGTTCCAGGAAATCACCGGGGGGGTGGATACCATCTCTTCTTCTTCAACGGAGCTTTCTGCAATTTCCCAGCAAATGGCATCGGGTGCGGAACAGACCTCCGGAAAGTCTAATCAGGTAGCAGCGGCAGCGGAGGAAATGAGTGTCAACATGAGTAGTGTGGCAGCCGGGTCTGAGCAAGCCTACGTTAATATTCAGATGGTAGCCGCAGCATCGGAGGAAATGAGCGCCACCATCAATGAGATTGCAGGAAACACCGAAAAAGGAAGGTCCATTACTGAAGATGCGGTAACTCTTGCTCAAGAGGTTTCGGGGAGGGTAGGAGAGCTTGGTCAAGCTGCATCCGATGTTGGCAAGGTCACCGAAACCATCAACGAGATTTCCGAGCAGACAAATCTTTTGGCACTGAATGCCACCATAGAGGCTGCACGCGCAGGGGAAGCGGGTAAAGGGTTTGCGGTGGTTGCCAATGAAATCAAAGAACTTGCAAAGCAGACTGCAGTTGCCACACAGGACATCCGCTTAAAGCTTGAGGGAATACAGGGATCGACAAAGAGTACAGTGACGGAGATAAACAAAATTCAAACAGTTATTTCTGATATTAATGAGATTGTTGGGACCATTGCCACCGCTATTGAAGAGCAGTCAGCCTCCACAAAAGAGATTTCCGGCAATGTCAACCAGGCAGCCCAGGGTATCCAGGATGTAAATGAGAATGTCGCTCAAAGTTCCACTGTAGCCACCACTATTGCCGAGGATGTTGTGGAGGTAAGTCAGGCGGCAAATGAGATGACAGATGGCAGTATACAGGTAAATAGTAGTGCACAGGAGCTGTCAAGACTCTCTGAAAGCCTTAAACATTTGGTGGAGCAATTTAAAATATAGCTTTGCCTGATGATTATATTTTCAGTTCTTATTCATCTATAAAACCTCCATTTTCAATGGAGATTTTATAGATGAATAGATCGGAACTTTCTAAAATGCTTGGATAAGTACCTTCACGAAATTCATTTCGAAGTCTACGCTTATCTCTGCCACAAAAACGCAGAAATTAATTTCTAAGGTACTATCATTTTTTTTGGTTGATACGTTGAAAAACGTAGATTCTCTAATTGTTATTGCTGGCTAAGCATGACCACCAGCGGAGCTATGGAAGGTATGAAGTCCATGCTTTATCCTGATTTCTCACGAGTTTTAATACATACCACTTAAAGTCACGTTTCTGTGCTTGCATTGACGCAACCATTTCCCCTGTGGCCAGCTGCCAAGCTTTTCCTTACCTGTTGAGTTGAGCCACCTTTAACGTAAAAGAGGAAGTGGCTAGCGCAGAATGCAGGTGAGAAGATAACTGACAGTAAGATCAATGTGTCAGTTTAAAAGAGTTCTGGACTAGTTTTATCTCATTGTTGTACCATTCTTTATAGGTAAACATTTTTTGGCAGGTCTCTTTTGAGCAGAGAAAGGATCTTCGATTTTTTGAAATTTTTGATGTTGACTTAAACGTTAAGGTGAGGTAGATAGCTGAGGTATAGGTTAATTTAACGTAAACGTTATGGTAAACGGTCAGTTTGATATCACTGGGGAGAAGGTCGGAATGAACATATTGTCATATCAGTCAATCCCGGCAGTACTGAAAGAAAATGCAATAAAATACAGTACGAAAACCGCGATCAGCTATAAAAAGAGAGGGGTTTTTCTCTCTCTTACCTACGAAGAGTTTTATGAACGAGTTCTGAAGCTGGCCCGTGGATTGCGAAAATTCGGGATGAAGCCGGGAGATAAGGTCGCAATTTTTTCAGAAAATCGCCTCGGTTGGGCAATTTCAGACTTTGGAATCCAGAGTGGTGGTGGTATCACAGTACCAATATATGCAACTAATACCGGCAAGCAGGCAGCTTATATTATTAACCACTGTGGGGCGAAAATTGTATTTTGCTCCACCAAGGGGCAGTATGAGAAATTACTCGAGGTAAAAGATGAACTGCCTGGGGTTGAGTTGGTGGTTGCTTACGAAAGGTTCATGGGCGATCTCTCTTTTCCTGTGTACACCCAATACCAACTCTCTGAGGCAGGTACACCACTTTCTAAGAAAGATAAGAGTCTGATAGAAGATCAGATCGAAAAAATTACCCAAAACGATATCCTCACTATTATCTACACTTCCGGTACGACAGGCAAGCCGAAAGGGGTACTGCTTACTCAGAAAAATGTGATGATCAACGCAGACTATGGGGCGACGCAGTTGGGTATACCCCAGGACGAGATGACAACTCTCAGTTTTTTGCCACTGAGTCATGTACTGGAAAGAACGGGGGGCTATTATGTCACTCTTCTGGGTGGAAATCATATCGCTTTTGCCGAAAATGTAGCGGCGGTAATGGAAAATATGGTTGAAATCAGACCAACTTCGGTGGTCTCTGTACCGAGGCTTTTTGAAAAAATATATTCCAGAGTGTATGAGAATGTCCATCAGATGCCGCAATTGAGGAGAAAGCTTTTTCACAGAGCTGTCGAGGTTGGTCGAGACTATGTTAACAGGAAATACGTTAAAAATGAGCCACTTGGCTGGCTCAATTTTCAATACAAATTCTACGATCGGCTGATTTTTAAGAAAATTAGAGACCGTTTTGGTGGAAAGCTTCGATTTTTTGTTTGTGGGGGGGCTCCGCTTGACAAAACGATCAATGAATTCATGTGGATTATAGGTATTCCGGTCTTTACCGGCTATGGCCTAACTGAAACAAGCCCCGCGGTGACAATCAGCAGTGTTGGGGAAGTACGCTTTGATTCCGTAGGAAAAGTCCTCCGTGATACAGAAGTACAGCTTGCGGCAGATGGGGAATTGCTGGTCAAAGGGCCACAGCTGATGAAGGGGTATTATAAGAATGAGAAGGCAACCGCAGAAGCTATAGAGGATGGCTGGTTTAAAACCGGCGATATTGCCCGTATTGATGACGAAGGGTTTGTCTATATTATTGACCGTAAGAAAGAGCTTATTGTTACTGCAGGTGGCAAAAATATTGCTCCACAACCAATAGAAAATGAGTTGAAGTTGGATAAATACATTTCTCAGGCAATTGTTTTTGGAGATTGTAAACCCTATCTGACTGCACTCCTTACCCCAAATATTGAACGGATCATCAACCTGGCCAGAGAAAAGAAAATCAGCTATATCGACATAGATGAGCTGGTGAACAACCGCAAAATTAAAGAATTATATGCGGAACGAATTGATTCTCTAAATCAGAACTTTCCTTCGTATAAAACCATCAAATATTTTGCCATTGTTCCAAGGGAATTTTCCATTGAGGGTGGCGAACTAACCCCGACGTTAAAAATGAAACGTAAGGTTATCTACGAGAAGTATAAAGGTATTGTGGATGAACTTTATGAAGCTAAGGGCAATGGAATAATTGCCCAGCAGAACAAAAACTAATGGAGAGATAACATGAGGCAGATTAATCGAGTAGCCGTACTTGGCGCCGGAGTCATGGGGGCGACAATTGCAGCTCATCTGGCCAATGCTGGTTTGGAAGTCCTTTTACTTGATATCGTTCCTAAAGAATTGGACAAGAAGGAAGAAGCCAAAGGGTTAACTCTTGAGAGTCCCGCTGTGAGGAATCGTATCGCTGCAAATGGTCTGCAGGGGTTGTTGAAAATGAAGCCTGCTCCATTATATCTCAAAGAGTATGCGGCTCAGATTGAGGTAGGCAATCTGGAGGATGATTTAGGAAAACTTAAACAGTGCGACTGGATCATTGAAGTTGTTATCGAGTATATGCCTATCAAGCTTGATCTGTTGAAAAAGATTGTCCCCAATCTGGCTCCGGGGGCGATCCTCTCAACAAACACCAGTGGCTTGTCGGTAAATGAGATGGCTGCGGTTTTACCACCTGAGGTAAAGAAAAATTTTCTCGCAACACATTTCTTTAATCCACCACGCTATATGCGTTTGATGGAGATTGTTCCCTGCACTGATACTGACCCTGAGGTCATGACAGGACTCGCAGACTTTATCGCAGACAGGCTGGGTAAAGGGATAGTATACGCTAAAGATACCACCAACTTTATTGCCAACCGAATTGGTACCTATGCCATATATAAAGGTATTGAGCATATGGTTGAAATGGAAATGAGTGTGGAAGAAGTTGACGCCGTTGCCGGGCCAGCCACGGCGCGTCCCAAGAGTGCGGCCTTTCGAACTGCTGACCTGGTGGGGTTGGATGTACTGGCCCACGTTGGAACCAACTCGTACGATCTGCTTCCAGATGATGAAGAACGAGCGGTTTTCAAGTTGCCTGATTTTATGAAACAGATGATTGAAAACGGCCAGCTCGGTAATAAAACAAAGCAGGGGTTCTACAAGAAAGAGATGATCGACGGCAAGAAGCAGATTTTCTTCTACGATCATAACAGCGGTGACTATAAGCCATTGGCAAAGCCGAAATTTGCATCGGTGCAAAACGTCAAACAGGTAGATGATCCGGCGCAGAAGGTGAAGATGGTTCTCGGAGCGAGTGATAAAGGCGCAGAATTTGCCTGGAAATCGATCCGTGACACCCTGATCTACACAGTGAACCGTATTCCAGAGATCGCCGATGACGTTGTAAATATAGATAATGCAATGCGTTGGGGTTTTAACTGGGAGATTGGTCCCTTTGAGATGTTTGATGCAATCGGGGTTGCAGCCTTTGTTAAGCGGGCGGAAAAAGATGGGGTTAAGGTTCCGGATTGTCTGCAGGGTGTCGAAACGTTCTACCGCTTTAGTGAAAACGGACAGAAGGAATATTTTGATCTGCTGAAAAAAGAATATGTACCTGTTCCTGTTAAAGAGGGACAAATCCAGATCGATATCCTTAAAAAGACAGGCAATGTTGTTGAGAAGAACGCAAACTGCTCAATTGTTGATCTCGGTGACGGCATTTTTGGTTTTGAGTTTCATTCAAAGATGAATGCTATCAGTGGTGATATTCTTGCCTACACCCATAAAGCGATTAAACGCGCTGAGGGAGAGGGTGTTGGCCTGGTTATCGGTAACCATGGTGCCAATTTCTCGGTGGGTGCAAACCTGATGATGGTAGCGGTGGCTCTTGCAGAAGGGGCCTATGAAGATATCAATATGGCGATCAGGTCTTTTCAGAAAGCAACCATGGCAGTGAAATACGCAAAAGTCCCTGTGGTTACGGCTCCTTTTGGCATGGCCCTTGGTGGCGGTGCTGAATACTGTCTCCATTCTGATGCGGTTAACGCCTACGCCGAAACCTATATGGGCCTTGTAGAGATCGGAGTTGGATTGCTGCCGGCTGGCGGTGGTACCAAGGAGATGTCCATGCGGGCAATTCAACTTGCAGCGCAGTACAAAACGGATGTGCAGCCGTTTATTATTAAAAACTTCGAGCAGATTGCCATGGCTAAGGTTTCCATGGGGGCCGCTGAACTCTATAATATGGATTATATGAGAAATGGTGACTCTATCAGCATGGATATCGATAAACTGATAGGTGATGCCAAGCAGAAGGCCCTGGCGCTTTCGGTGAATTACAGACCTAAGAAATGTGCAGAGAATCTTCCGGCACCTGGACGCGGTATTGCTGCTGCGATCAAGAGCCAGTTGTGGAATATGCAGATGGGTAAATTTATTACTGAGTACGAAGCTGAAATGGGAACCATGATTGCCCAGGTTATGTGCGGTGGGGATGTGAATCCCGGCACTATGATCAGTGAAGAATACCTGTTGCAACTCGAACGTGAGAGTTTCCTCAAACTTTGTGGAAACAAGAAAACAGCCCAGCGTATTCAGCATATGCTGAAGACAGGTAAGCCGTTACGCAACTAACCACGATAGACGACAGTACCGAAATTACTCTTACCCATCAGGGAGAATAGATATGAAAAAAGCATATATTCTGGCAAGTTATAGAACACCAGGTTGCCGCGCAAATAAAGGCAAATTAAAGGATATGCGGCCAGATGATCTGGCAGCAATAGCCATAAAAGGACTGGTAGAACGTACTGAGATTGATCCTGCAACCGTAGACGATGTCTATCTCGGCTGCGCATTTCCCGAAGCCGAGCAGGGCATGAACGTTGGTCGTGTCGCAGCGATGAAAGCGGGCCTGCCAGTAGAGGTTCCCGGACAGACAATTAATCGCTTTTGTTCCTCGGGACTGCAGACTATCGCCATGGCGGCAGAGCGTGTTATGTGCGGCTTTGCTGACTGTATTGTTGCCGGTGGTGTGGAGTCTATGTCCTGTGTACCCCTTGGTGGGTTGAAGTACAGTGCTAATCCCGGGATGATGGTCAATTGGCCAGAGGCTTTTTCTTCCATGGGAGTTACGGCGGAACTGGTTGCTGAACAGTATGGAATAGACCGGGAGATGATGGACACCTTCGCAGCGGCAAGTAACGCCAAGGCTGCAGCAGCGATAGAGAACGGTACCTTCGCCGATGAAATTATCCCGGTGGAGACGGAAAAAGATAGTCTTGTGAACGGCAAGATGAAAAAAATAAAAGAGATGGTAACCGTTGATGATGGAGTACGCCCCGGTACGACGGTGGATACACTGGCTAAACTCCGTCCCGCTTTTAAGGTGGGTGGTCCTGTTACGGCTGGCAATTCGTCTCAAATGACTGATGGTGCTGCTGTTGCGATGGTGGTTTCAGAAGAATATTTGGAAAAAATAAGCAAATCCCCCATGGCCAGGTTTCTTGCATTTTCAGCCAATGGCGTTCCACCGGAAGTGATGGGTATTGGTCCAATTACAGCGATCCCGGCCGCCCTTAAACTGGCAGGTCTCAAGCAGGAAGATATTGAACTTTTTGAGCTGAATGAAGCTTTTGCCGCCCAGGCGCTCGCAGTAATCAAAACCCTTGGTCTGAACCGTGACATTATCAACGTCAACGGTGGCGCAATTGCCCTGGGTCACCCCCTTGGATGTACCGGTGCCAAACTGACCACCTCTCTTCTCCATGAGATGGGAAGAAGAAAACTCAGGTATGGCATGGTTTCCATGTGTATTGGTGGCGGAATGGGCGCGGCTGGTGTCTTTGAAAGATTGTAAGGGGTATCGGTAGATTAATCAATTACTCAATTTGAGGTGACTATAATGGCTGAAAAAATTTTAAAAGGTGGCGAGTACCTGATTGCTGAGACTCCCTGCGAAGATGTTTTCACACCGGAAGATTTCACAGATGAACAACGACAGATCGGTGAAACCACCACGCAATTTGTCGAAAATGAAATCAATCCCCACTTGGAAGAGATCGAAAAGCAGAACTTTGACCTGGTTGTTGAAGGTATGCAGAAATGTGGGGAATTAGGACTTTTGATGATGGATGCACCAGAGAAATTTGGTGGTTTGGAGCTGGATAAGGTCTCTTCCATGCTGGTGGCTGAGAAGATCTCGTGCGCCGGTCCATGGTCTGTCACCTACACGGCTCACACTGGTATTGGTATTCTTCCTCTCATATATTTCGGTACTGATGCGCAGAAAGAGCAGTATTTAGAAAAAGTCACCTCCGGTGAGTGGATTGCCGCCTATTGCCTCACCGAGCCTGGTTCGGGTAGTGATGCGCTGGGAGCCCAGGCTACAGCGGTGCTCTCAGACGATGGAAGTCACTATGTTCTTAACGGTACCAAGCAATTCATCACCAATGGTGGTTTTGCAGAGCTGTACACTGTTTTTGCCAAGATAGATAAGGAACATTTCACCGCTTTTCTGGTGGAGAGATCTTTTGAAGGCCTCGTTGTCGGTCCTGAAGAGAAAAAGATGGGTATCAAAGGCTCCTCCACTACCCAGATCATTCTGGAAAATTGTAAGGTGCCTGTTGAAAACCTCCTTGGCGAGAAGGGAAAAGGTCATAAAATTGCGTTTAACGTTCTCAATATTGGCCGCTTTAAGCTGGGTGCTGGTGTGACTGGTGCTGCAAAGATGGCCTTGGTGGATGGTGTTAAATACGCCAATGAACGCAAGCAATTTAATACACCAATTGCCAAGTTTGGGGCCATTTCTGAAAAAATTGCTGATCTTACAGCAAAGATCTATGCATCTGAATCCCTTGTATACAGATTTGCTGGAATGCTCGATGATAAACTGGCAACCATTGATAAAGGTACCCAGAACTATTACGAAAAGTATCTCAAAGGTATCGAGGAGTATGCACCTGAGTGTGGCATTGCCAAGGTGTTCTGTAGTGAAGTTCTTGCTGAAACGGTGGATGAAGTAGTGCAAATCCACGGTGGATACGGTTTCTTGAGTGAGTATCCTGTGGAAGGATACTACCGTAATGAACGGATTAATCGTATCTGGGAGGGAACAAACGAGATCAACAGACTGCTGATTCCCGGTATGATTCTGAGAAAAGCCATGAAAGGGGAGATGCCTCTGCAGGCGGAAGCCATGAAGGCTTTTGAGGCGTTAATGACTCCAAGCTTTGAAGAACTTGATGAGGATATTCCTTTTGTTCATGAAAAAGAACTTATTAAAAACCTGAAAACCCTCTTTCTTATTCTGGCGGGTACAGGGGTTCAGAAGTTTATGGATAAGATTGCCAATGAGCAGGAGATTCTGATGGCAGCAGCGGACATAGCCATCCAGATTTTTGCCCTGGAAAGTACAGTGTTACGTGCTGAAAAAATTATTGGTCAAGAGAGTGAGCGTAAGCAGGAATTACTTAATGCTGTGGTTAAAGTGTTTGCCTTTGAGGCTGCCGAGACCACTGCGACAGCAGCACGAAAGGGTGCCTTTTATATAGAGGAAGGTGATACGCTAACCATGATCCTCTCAGGCGTAAGGCGTTTCACCAAATACGATGCCACCGGCCTGCTTGCCGCCAAGCGCACCTTAGCGGCGGCTGCCTGTGAAGATGAGAAGTATCTCTTTTAACACGGGGCCTTTAACAAATTAATCCTCTGCGTCCGCAAGACTAGTGCGGTGTCCAACCTTAAAGTGGCGATTTGGACTAATCCGTCATGCCCGAGTGCTGTAATCGGGCATCCAGGAAGTTCGCTACTATCTGGATCGAAGTCTACGCTTATCTCCGATTACTACCTAGGGGATGACTTCAATGAGAAGGTTTAAGCTATACAGTCTCCTAGGGCGCAGAACTATTCGATATTTTCTCTATGACTGTTCCTACACAGCTCACCATCAATACCCCCTATATGGTTGGTCCGGTACACTGTTATACCGCCACATTAGGGGGTGACCTGGCGCTCTTTGATACCGGTCCGCCAACGCCTGCGGGACAGCAGTTTCTTGAGCAGAATATTGATCTGAAAAATCTTAAGCATGTGTTTATAACCCATGCACATATTGATCACTACGGACAGGCGCGGTGGCTTGAGCTTAACAGTGATGCAACAGTATATCTGCCATATCTTGATCATTTGAAAATCATAGGGCATGAGAACCGTATAGAGCAGATGTATCATTTGCTTTGTGAGCTGGGGTTTGATGGTGACTATCTGAAACAATTACGTGCCATCTTTGATAGCGGAGCTCTATTTCCACCTTTTCCGGAGAATTATAAAATCTCTGAAACCGAGATTCCTGAACAGTTGGGAGTTAGGGTTCTTGAATGTCCGGGCCACTCCCAGAGTGATCTGGTCTATGTTGGTAAAGAGTGGCTTGTAACAGGTGATACCCTGCTGAAGGGGGTGTTTCAATCGCCAGTACTTGATGTGGATTTGCAGGATGGTGGCAGATTCAAAAATTACAGAGCATATTGTGAAACCATTGTAAAACTTGCTGCCGAGGAGGGTAAAGCTGTACTCCCAGGACACAAAGGGAATATCGTCTCCATCAAAAATACTCTGGAATTTTATGTTTCCAAGCTTTTAAGCAGGGTGGCCCAGCTCCATCCTTATCGCGATGAAACGAACATCATGGTTCTGGTGGACAAACTTCTCTCCGGTCGAATGACTGATATTTTTCATATCTATCTGAAAGCTTCCGAAATCATGTTCATGAAGGATTTGTTGCAAGACCCCGAACTGCTGGAAACAGCCCTTAAGAGAGCGGGCTTGTTTGAGAGGCTGGATAAACTCTTTTATTCCGCCACTGTGGGGTATAATCATCCCAATTAGTGCCTTAGAAATTCAGGAGAATCATAGATGAATTTACTCAATCCTAAGAAATACCAGCGTCGTCATAATGATCCCACTTCCAGAGAGCTGGCGCTGAAGACCATAGCGTTCTTTGAAGAGAAAGGTCTAAAAAAGATCAAAGAAGATGATCAGAGTATGGTCTGGTATGAAGATTTTCTCGATTTTATAAAAAAAGAACAGATATTTGCCCACTTTCTTACGCCTAAGAAATATAGCCAGGTGGGTGGCCGCTGGGATATGTACCGAATCAGTGAATTCAATGAGATCCTTGGGTTTTACGGTCTCTGCTACTGGTATGCCTGGCAGGTAACCATCCTCGGGCTTGGGCCAATCTGGATGGGAAAAAATGAAGAAGTCAAAAAAAGTACAGGAAGATTACTGGCAGACGGTGGGGTCTTCGCCTTTGGTCTTTCAGAAAAAGCGCACGGGGCCGATCTCTACTCAAGTGAGATGGTTTTGGTTCCACAGGAAGATGGGACCTATCTGGCAAAAGGATCAAAGTACTATATTGGCAATGGTAACTGTGCCGCTCTGGTTTCGACATTTGCAAAACTGAAAAACACAGGAGAATATGTGTTTTTTGTTGTGGATCCTGAGCATGAAAAATATCAATGTGTCAAAAAGATAGATACCAGTGGGGTGCGTCAGGCATATGTTGCTGAATATGCCCTGCACGATTACCCGATAACAGAAGCAGATATCCTGTCCCGGGGGGATCACGCCTGGAATTCCTCGCTTAACACCATCAATGTCGGAAAATTTGAGCTGGGGTGTGCCTCTATAGGCATTGCTACCCACTGTTTTTATGAGGCGTTGAACCACGCAGCCGGGCGGAATCTCTACGGCCGTTTTGTCACTGATTTTCCCCATGTTAAAAATATTTTTACAGAAAGTTATGCCCGTTTGATCGGTATGAAGCTCTTTGCTTTCAGGGCCGCGGATTATATGCGGGCAGCATCCGATGATGATCGCAGATATCTGCTCTTTAACCCGGTGGTTAAAATGAAGGTGACCGGACAGGGGGAGAAGGTGGTGCAGCTGCTACATGGGGTCATAGCTGCCAAGGGTTATGAACAGGACACCTACTTTGAAATGGGTCTGCGGGATATCGGCATGCTGCCAAAACTTGAAGGTACCGAACATGTCAATATGGCACTTATTATTAAATTTGTGAGCAACTATTTTTTTGAGCCCTTTGACTATCCGACAGTCCCCCAGATGGATGGGACCGCCGATGACACTTACCTCTTTAAACAAAAGACCGGAGCCCTGGCGTCAATTCGCTTTTCTGATTACCGTTCCGCCTATGATGGTTTTGACTCCCCCAATATCACTGTTTTTAAAGAGCAAATGGAGCTTTTTCGGGAGTTGTTGATAACGGCGCCCCCATCAAAAGAGCAGGCAAAGAATATCGACTATATGCTGGCTGCAGGGGAGCTGTTTACCCTCGTAGTCTATGCTCAGTTAATCTTGGAAAATAGCAGGATCTATGGGACTGACGCTGATGTTGTCGAGCAAATTTTCACCTTCCTTGTTAAGGATTTTAGCGGATATTGTCTTGAGATGGTATTGAGTCATGAAAATTCGCCGAGCCAGGAAGAATTTTTTAACAAAATGATCAAAAAACCTATTAAAAATAACGAGAGCTTTGAAAGCGTCTGGCAAAAGGTGTACGGTTTGCGGGACCAATACACCATGAACGAATAGGATTATCATAGGAGATGTTATGGGCCACCACGGACAGGGGAAAAGCAATATTGTTCCACTTATTGACCGGTTGAACAAATATCCAATAGGTTTGCCGGACAACGAGAAACTTCGTAAAATTCTGGCCATCCTTTTTTCTGAAGAAGAGGCGTATGTCGCTTCCCGTTTTCCTCTAACCGAGGCAACTCTAAAGGAACTGGTGCGGGCTACGGGATGGGACAAAAGGCGGCTTGAGAAAAAGCTGGATGAGATGGCGGATAAGGGGCTGGTCTTTGACTCAAAGTATGGTGGTAAAACATATTATCTGCTGATGCCTGGCCTGATCGGTTTTTTCGAGTTCAGTTTTATGAAACAGCGGCAGGATCTGCCTGTCGCTGAGCTGGCTCAACTTATGGAAGAATATCTTTTTGGTGATCCCGATCAACAGATGGGTAAAGAGTTTTTCGCAAGCAAGACGCCCCTGACACGAACCCTCGCCTACGAAGAGCATATCCCTGTGAGTTCGCAGGTCGCCACCTATGAAAGTGCGCGGGAGATTATCAAAAATGCGGGTTACGGTGCCATTGGCATGTGCTATTGCCGACATAAAAAGGAGCACCTCAACCAGAGTTGTGAAAAAAATGCACCAACCAAAGAGATCTGTATTTCTTTGGGAACAGCTGCTAAATTTATGGTGCGAAGGGGCTTTGCTGAAAAAAGAACAACGGAAGAGCTGCTAAAGATTTTGCAGGGAGCGAGGGATTTAAACCTTACCCATGTTACAGATAATATCCGCCATAAACCATCCTTTATTTGCAATTGCTGTTCCTGCTGCTGTGAACTGCTGGGGGGGGTGATCAAAGGTTTTCCCATGGGGGTCGCGAAAACCAACTACACCCTGCAGATAGACAGTGAGAGTTGTGTTGGTTGCGGACTTTGCAAAAAAGCCTGTAATGTTGACGCTCTTGAACTTATTGATATGGAGAACGGTAAAAGCAAAAAGCGGATGAGGGTGGAGCCGGACAACTGTCTCGGATGTGGCGCCTGTATCAGTGCTTGTCCTACCGGTTCCCTCTCTCTTGTACCCATGGATCGAGCTGAAATTCCTGAAAAGAAAAAGGATCTTTTTAAGCAGATCCTTAAAGAAAAAAAGAGAATGACTCCCTTTGTAATCGATACCATAAAAACTAAGATCACCAGAAAGCTGGGAATGGGGTAGGTTTAAACTGGGGTTACCTGCCTTTGACAGCGTCCCGGACTTCGCGACAGTCCGGGACGCTTTTTTGTTTGCCTAGCATGGCGGGCAAACCCAGCCAGCGTTAAGCTGACGTGACCTCGATATGGGGCAAACCAATTCGAATCGTAGGTAAGTGAAAACCCCGAGGGTGTTGCTGGTAACGACCGGCTCTGAAAGAAGCGATAGGGGACGAATAGTACATAGTGTGTTGTCGTCCATTATTACTCTGCTACTTTCTCTAGCACATAAACAGCTTCCGGCAATCCTACTCTCCAATCATCCACATCAACGCCGGAGGTCTGGTAATCTTCTCTCAATTCACCAGGGTTTTGTCCGATTAAGACCATTAAGGCCAGAATTGCATCTGTAAGATCCACTTTGTCATCGTCGTTCAGGTCACCAATTTTTCCGTAAAAAGGTGTGATCTCGAGATTCCTATATGGTGTGGGCTGGGTCCAGTTTCCTTCAATATTCTGCGCGCGGAAGTATAAGGTATGATCCCCTTCAGCAAGTTCTGAAGTTCTAAGTTTGGCCATAACGGCCTCTTCTGTGTCGTTGAAAATATGGTCAACAGCTGAAAGTTGGGTGCCGTTTCCTTCTCCTGGATCAGTATCTATAAAATATTCAGCGCCTTTGATATAGCTCGTTCCGGTCCAGTCAACCACCTCGAAACTGTATTGCCGTGCAGGCCCCCAGGAACCTTCTTCATCTTTCATGCGGATATACATCTTATGGAGTCCTTCCACAAGACTATCTGAAAGCTCTACATCTTCCTTAATATCTCCATCTACCACTTCTAAGGATTGGCCACTCCCTTCCCCAGGATCGGTGTCATAGAAATACTCAGCTGCTGTTATGGTGTTTATATTGGTAACAACCATCAGGTGTCTGTTTGGAATGCCCCAAATCCCTTCTGCATTTCGTAGACGTATGTAGAGATAATGCGGGCCGGAGGTTAGCTCCGGTAGATTAATCGGCATATCTATGTCTTCAAAAGGTGTATCAAAGGTGCCGTCCACAGCTTGCAGAGCATAACCATTCCCCTCACCGGGATCGGTATCGAAAAAATATTCCCCTGCGGTGAGATTGTCATCTCCTATACCCGCCTGTGTATAAGCTGCACCTGCTAATAAAACGCTTAGTATAAACAGAATAATCTTGGTGTTTTTCATGATTGCCTTCCTTTTCTATTTTGAAATAGTCGATAAAGAAAGGCGTCTATTGCACGCGCCCTTTTGCTTTAATAGTGATTGTTCCTCCTCGTGGAACTGAGGCGGGGGTAATATCTATTTCAGTTACCACCGGTCCACGGGGGATATATGGCCAGAACGCGGCGGATGCGGGCCCGCTATAAGCACCCATATCATTGCGGGTACCGTCCGGATCGTTGTTGGGTTCACCTGGAATTCCACTGTCAATGCAGTAAGAAGTGCTTTGCAGTGCATAGTTACCGGCACTCTGGTCTATAAAAAGGGGGTTGAATGATATATTTCCTGTGTCAGGAGAACAGTTTACATAATTGGTGGAATTTCCATACACATTGTTATAAGAGATATTTTCAGAGTGAGCACTTAGGTCCAATCCGTATGTTCCATTATAGACAATAATATTACCGCTAATGTTAGTGGTACCATTAGTAGTGTAGTTAGTGTTATCACGGAAATAAATCCCATCACTACTATTATACGCAATTGTATTATTGAT
>JAAELB010000660.1 GCA_024227155.1 Desulfobulbaceae bacterium | reverse complement strand
GTAACTTTCCTGCTCTATAACAGAGGAACGAAAGCGGCCCTCCCAGAGAGTACCAGTTCGTTTATAGGTTCTGTTGATATACTGTACATAGCGCTGCCCTAACCGCTTCATTGAGGTTCCAGCACTTTCGTTTCCTTGGGGAGTAAGAAGGAGGTGGACGTGGTTTGTCATTAAAACGAAGGCATGAATTGAACAACCAGTACTTTTTGAATACTCCTTTAGCCATTCAAGATAATGCTGGTAATCTTCATCTGTAAAAAAACATGGTTGCCGATTGTTTCCTCGTTGAATGATATGAAGAGGAACACCTGGCACTATGATGCGGGATCGTCTTGGCATAGAAAGGATGATAACAGGAGAAGTTAAAAAATTAAACAATTAAACGTGGTCTGTCCCCTGTTTCCTTAACAAAAATGAATCATAAAATTGCATTTTGCTACTTTCGTTGTTATTCTACTTATAGAATTCAATCATAAGGAGGCATTCAAAATGGCAACTGCAGTTAGAATTTCAGACACTTTGCTAAAAGATGCACGAAAATACAGCAAAGTTGATCACAGGTCTTTGACTGGCCAAATCGAACATTGGGCAAGAATCGGCAAATGTGCGGAAGAAAACCCTAACCTCACCTACGAACTGATAAAAGAAATTTTTATTGGAATAGAGGAACTGAATCAGGGTGAAAAGGAAGAATATACTTTCGGTTGAGTAAAAAATGAAGGTATTTCAATCGAGTTCTTTTTCGAAAAAGGTTAAGAAATTCAAAAAAAATGAAAAGAAACAATTAGATACCGCCGTAATAGAGATTATCAAAACTCCTTCAATTGGTGTGGAAAAAAAAGGTGATCTGAGGGGGATTTTTGTTCATAAATTCAAGATTCAAAAGACTCTCTACTTGCTATCCTATCGAATCGTAGAGCAAAACTTAGAACTAATTATGATTGGAGCTCATGAAAACTATTACAAAGATCTCAAATCTTACTTGAAAAATCGATAAAACGGCTAATCGGGTAGCCAGGTTTTTTCTCCCCCAGCCCCCCACCACCTTGACTCTTAATCAACGCAGTTCATAGTGGTTTGGCAACTACTTCCAAAAGGCGTCGCCGGAGGACCCTCCTCCATCTTTCTACTGGCCGGAAGGCTTCCGGCTTTTTTAAAAATTAAAACTTAAGAGTTGGCAAAATCTTTTAATATTTTATTATAGGCAGAATTTCATTTTCTGCCGAAAAACGTTAGCATTGTTTGACGTTATCATTAGCTTACTAACCCCGATAAACGGGAAATAAGTCGGGATAAGTGCCTTGGCAATATCTCTAAGTTTATGATTTCAATGCGATCTCATAATTTCTTGTTTTTTATTACTGCTTCTATGGAGTAAGGCACTAAATAAAATATGCATTACAACACCCATAAGAGCTTAAGCATTCCTCCCTTCGTTCTATTAGGGATCATTGTGAGTTCATGTAGCCTGTTTTTCCTTTTCGACCTCGCATTGCCTCTTGGGGTTGCGGGAGGCGTTCCCTACGTTGCGACAGTATTGATTGGCATCTGGCTGCCTATATGGTGGCATACGGTAGTACTGGCGATTTTAGTCTCTATTCTGACTGGACTTGGCTTTTTGTTCTCTGAGCCAGGTAGTGTTCTTTGGATAGTCCTTACTAATAGAGCTCTTGCGCTTTTTGTGATATGGACCACAACCATTCTTCTTTTGTTTAATAAGAAAGCAGAAAAAGAACTAATCCACCTTAACAAGGAACTAGAACAATTTTCATTTCAAGATGGATTGACCGAACTCGCAAACAGGAGAATGTTTGATCTAACCCTGGATAGAGAGTGGGGGCGCTCTCAAAGAGATCAGCTGCCATTGTCATTGATAATGCTCGATATTGATTTTTTCAAGCAATATAACGATCACTATGGACACCAACAAGGTGATGTGTGTCTAAAGCAAATTGCGCAGGCGTTAAATGGGGTATCAAAAAGATCAATGGATTTAATTGCCCGATATGGCGGTGAAGAATTCGTTGTGTTGCTTCCTAATACAAATAACAAACAGGCAATCCAATTGGCCAAACAGTGTTGTAGTGTAGTTGTTGAGAAGCAACTCCCACATAATCTTTCCACTGTCAGCGATGTGGTTACGATTAGTGTTGGGGTCGGCACTGTCATTCCTTCGGTTGGTTCCGAGCCATCAACGTTAGTCAATTTTAGTGACAAGCTACTATATCAGGCAAAGAATAATGGTCGGAATCAAGTTGAATATCAATATAAAGAAATTGACTAAAAAAGCTGCAAAGGCTGAACGGCAAAAGAAATATCAGTGGGTTTTTATGAATGGCAAACAAGTTAGAATAAAACGCCCTCCCACAATTGATGGAATGGACGTTGATGAATTCATCCAAAGAAATGCAGACCCCATTTGGTTGCATCAGAATGAAATGTGGGAGTATATCGAAAGCGATGAAAATGATGAAGAGATACCATTTTAAATTAACATGCGCTGATGCAAGATAAAATACGAACAAATGCATGCAGGCCATTAGCAAACGAGGGAATTTAAATGAAAAACGAATGGGATTCTAAAGAATGTTTTGGACAGCAAGCAGAAAACATGCTTCACGGGGAACCACCGCACAAGTGCTTAGATTGTGATATCTTTGACAAATGCCATAAAATAACTGTTGCAGTATGTCTACAAGCAATTTCAACAGACTTAACTCTGATAACTGCAAATGGACTTGCCACAAACAAGCTCAAAGGATTCGCAGAACTCAATAAGCTTGCAGAGGCAGAAATGAAGAAAGAAAATTGAAGAATTGCTAACACTAAAATTATGCATTTAGGCAAATCAATATCACTTTTTTTAATGGTCGGCACACCTGATCCATAAAAGACAATCAACCTAAGAGCAACGATGAGGGGTATATCAAATTATATGAATTGTATGTGGATCTTAAAAAGGCCTCCAAAAAAATATGAATAAGAGTGAAAAAATGGCTAATCTGGTAGATGAAAAATTGAGGTTGGTGAGCAAGGCTCTAATTCTGCTAAGATAACATCTCGTCTGTTCGGCAGGCGCCTATGGTAAATGCGAGTATATTCCTTATCGAGGATTCCACTGTGGTTATTATTGGAATGTAGATATATTCCTGCGTATAATTGTCTCATAAGGCACCTCCTTTGTGCTAGAAGCGGGTAAACACAGCGGCAAGTGTGGAACCTTATATTATTGATCAGACTGCAGGGGAATATCCCATTTCTTCATATACTTCCAGATGGCGGTGCGGCTTACCCCGGCCCGCCGTCCCGCTTCCGCTTTATTCCAGCCACAGTCCGCCAGCAGTTCAAGGAGTTTTTCCCGATTGAGTTCCCTGGGTTTTGATGCTCTATTGGTTGTTTGGCGTGGTAATTTCTGAGCAACGACCGTCTGTCCCTTAGCGGCATGGCGAATTTCAATAGGCAGGTCTTTGAGCTCGAGCCTATCGCTTTTACAGAGTACAAATGCATGCTCAATGGCATTTTCCAACTCGCGGACATTTCCTGGCCAGTGGTGATCCATCAACGTTCGCATGACGTTTCTTGATGTATCCAACACCTGTTTTCCCGTTTTCTTATTC
>JAAELB010000659.1 GCA_024227155.1 Desulfobulbaceae bacterium | reverse complement strand
GGGCCGACAATTTAGTGGCAATAGTCGCTGGGGAAAACCCTTTTTAAACAAGACCCCCATATACATGGTTATGTGAAGTGGGGTGGCGGGCAGTGAATTTAAACCTGGTTCTAGTGAACCCACCCACGTGGAAAATTCATGTGAAACCTTGTTGTAAGAATTAATGGTGGTTTTGGCCAATGAAGAAACTACTACTCCAGCAGAGAACTGTGCCATGGCAACAGTTTGCGGGGCACAATGGTGGGCTTGTCCTCCAGCCAGGGGGCCCAGGTTCTGGCCTTTGATACCTGAAAGCGTGAAATTAAATCCGCAATGACATTATGTCTTCCTGGAACATGCAAGGCACTGAATTGAACATTGTTAAGCATGGCCAAAACCACCATTTTTCTCACCATAGACATAAGAATTAAATCACGTGAAGTTTTGGATCGTAAAATATAAACAACCGACAAATTGTCCACTAAAAATACAATTTTTGTATTTTTAAAATGTTTGATCCAAAGACAAAAGGAGACGTAAATTGGGGTCAGTTCCTTAACCGCAATTGACTTGGACAACCAGTGGGGGGGAAATTTTCCCATAAACCATTTTCCCGCGAAAATGGAAGCAAAACCCTTGCCCGAGGCATCGGAATACAGACGCCAATTTACGTCTACCTTCCAATCTACAGGGGGTAGAATGGGTGTACTGTTGAAATGACATAGAAAGTAATACCAGGCTTGTAAGTCCTTAATGCATTCTTTCGACACCCTGACAAAGTGGTTGTTAGACTTGTGTCCGATCAATAAGTCGGCTAGGCGACGAAGAAACGGGCGTCCCGGAGGAACAGCCCGACAGGCGAAGTTCAAAAAGCTGTGAATCTGTTGGATGACCTTCACTTTGACCTTCCTCTTTTTGAACAATGAATCAATGAGCAATTTTGCTTTAACCACTTTGTCAGGGGGTAGAGACATGGTCATGGTAACAGAATTAAATAAAATGCTGTGCAGTTCTATGGAAGTGCACGGCCAAACAGTTTTTTGTGATTTTACCGGCATTCCAATGGATTCTGACAGGGCTAAAAACGAATTAATGCCCGACAGAGATTCGTTTGTACTGGGGTGGCCAAAAAACATAAAGTCGTCCAAAATGTGGGACAAATGTTTTACGTTAAACTTATTGGCCAGAATCCAATGGAATGCGTTGGAAAATTTTTCAAAAATGGCACATCAGGGGGATGCCCTCATGGCCAACATAGTATCGATATAGTATAAGTTTTTCCAGGTGAAGCCCAGAAAATGTAAATCTTGTAGTCTAATCCAAATTTGTCTATATGCACAACTCCAGTCCCCCTTTGACATCATACATCCCTCCCCAATAGAGGACACAATCTCAATGCATTTATCGATGAGTTGGTATTCCACCTCACAAAACTTTTTTGGGATGAAAAAATTTACTGACTGGCGTGGTGGGAAAGACAAATTATGGATTATACGAATTTTTTCAGAATCCCTCTTTGGCACTGCCCCCAAAGGTGACACCACCAGACCCGGGGGTCTATGTAAAAAGGGGCCAGCAATCCTGTTCATTTTTAACTCGGACCAGACGTACTGGTCGACCAAATCTTTGTAAATTTCAGTGGATTTTTGATTTGGGGGGGCAGGCCAAGAGGGATCGAATTGTAAAGTGGAATGCAAATTGGCACCATTTTTAACTAAATCTAATACATCTAAAAAAAGTTTTGATGGGTAGCCAGCAAGGTATTGTTTAAAACGAATAACATCGATGGGTGAAGCATTAACATCGTATGCCTTGAGATAAACCTCAGATAAATCATTTGATATTTTAGGAGATACCATTGGGAACATAGAATTTTTTGGTGATAAACTAAATGAAGGCATGGGATACTGTACAAATTCTTTATTAACCAAAACAACACGCCTGACGTCCCGGGTGGGACTCTGCTGTGGCG
>JAAELB010000658.1 GCA_024227155.1 Desulfobulbaceae bacterium | reverse complement strand
TTTTATTGCTGATATTCAGCCCATGTTACTCGGAGTACCTCCTGATAGGTAGTAATACCTTGTAACATCTTTTTTATTCCATCTTCTCTTACTGTTGTAAGACCTTCTGTTACTGCATGTTTTCTCAACTCGGCAAGGTCTATATCATAAGATGTCATACTTTTGAGTAAATCTGAATAAGGCAATATTTCATATACAGCTATTCTTCCTTTATACCCGGTCTTTCGACATTTAATACAGCCCTTACCATATTTAAGCTTAACTTTACCTTTTTGTTTTATATCTAAGCCCATACCGATTAATTCATCAGTATCCATTTCATACATTGTTGCGCAAAAAGGACAGACTTTTTTTACAAGACGCTGGGCAATTAATCCAACAACCGAAGATTGAATCAGATATGGTGGTATTCCCAAGTCAAGTAATCTTGCAATAGCTAAAACTGCATCATTTGTATGGAGTGTAGACAAAACAAGATGACCTGTAAGGGCAGCCTGGACAGCACTCTGGGCAGTCTGAAGGTCTCTTATTTCTCCAACCATTATTATATCCGGGTCCTGTCTCATAATATTTCTTAATATGGAATCAAA
>JAAELB010000657.1 GCA_024227155.1 Desulfobulbaceae bacterium | reverse complement strand
CCCTTTGAATTGACCACCATCGACCTCTACTCCTCCCGTTCCCGGCACTGGTTCGCCAAACTCTGTGCCGCTCTCTTCCAGGAGCCGGAAGCACTGATAAAAGAAGATCTTTCCAAGCTCCTGCAGCTGGTGGAGGAATGGAAACCAGAAAAGCAGGAAGAAAAGACAACTGAAATCAGCAAGGCTGATAAGAAACTGGCTTTATCATTCTTGGAAAATGAAGATATCTTCGCAGAACTCCTGACTGACTTCGATACTTTAGGTGTGACCGGAGAGGAGATAAACAAGCTGGTCGGCTATCTTGCAGCAACATCAAGGAAACTTACTGATCCTTTATCAGCCCTTATCCAATCCCGTTCCGCTGCCGGTAAATCCACCTTGCAGGATGCTATTCTCTCTCTAATTCCAGATGAAGACTATATCAAATACACAAGAGTCACCGACCAGGCCCTATTCTACAAAGAAGAAGACTCCCTGGTAAACAAGATCCTGGCCATCGAGGAAGCTGAAGGCATGGGCGGAGCTGCTTACTCAATCCGCAATATCCAATCAGCAAAAAAGATTACTGTTGCAGCCACCGGCAAAGATCAACAGGGAAGAATGAGAACCGAAGAATACACGGTCAGAGGCCCTGCCTGTGTGATGACCACCACCACGGCAACCGAGATCGACCAGGAGACCGCTTCACGATTCCTCTTCCTGACCATCGATGAATCGTCTGCTATGACAGGGGCAATCCATAAGATGCAAAGAGAAGCTGAGACGCTTGCAGGTCTAATCAAAGAGAAGAAACAGGAAACTATAACCCAAAAGCACCATGCAGCTCAAAGAATGCTGAAAAACCTGGCTGTAGTCAACCCTTACGCCAATTATCTCAGCTACCCAAACCACTCTTTACGAGCCAGAAGAGACCACAAGAAATACCTAGGTCTTATCAGGGTCGTTGCCTTTCTCCATCAATATCAGCGGGAAGTAAAAACCGTTGAGGTTGATGGTAAGCCGGTTGAGTATATCGAGGTAACACTCGCAGATATAGAAACCGCCAACCGTCTTGCTAATGTAGTTCTAGGGCAAAGCATGGACGAGCTGGCCAAACCTTCAAGGAATCTGCTCTCATCCATTTACAAGATGGTGAAAGAGCAAACAGATAAAAGCATGCCTGTCGATGAGGTCTTCTTTACTCGCAGAATGATCCGTGAATATACCGGCTGGACAGACTGGCAGGTAAAAAGCCACATCAAACAGCTTGAAGAACAGGAATACCTGGTGGCTCGAGTCGGTGCCAAAGGCAAGGAATACAGCTATGTCCTCAACTATAGTGGCCAGGGAGAGGAGGAAGAGAAATGCTACCTCAATCTTACCCCAGTGGAGGAAATACAACGTCACTTAGAGGGAAGATAATCAACCTGGAGGGTGTTTGGAGGTACTTAGAGGCTACTTGGAGGGTAGCTGGAATAACAGTTAACTTCTTGTAGTTAAAGAAAAAAGATAACTACTTGGTGGTAGAGCCAGGAGAACAAGCCGGGGGGAGGGAGGGTATGGAAATACAAGGTATCGTAGTTGTATTCAAAAGACATCTTGAGGCCCACGTTTATGCTGCAACAACCATTACCTGTTACTCACATTATCTGTCTGTCTTTATAGAATATTTGCAGGATATAGGAGTCACCGACCTCAAGCAGGTTACCCATGAGACGGTCAGAGACTACCAGTTGAAGGTGCGGGGTATGAATCTTGCGGAAGAAACCAAGGCCATGCAGATCAGGCCGGTAAAGCGGCTCTTTGGCTGGCTGCTGGAAACGCACCAGCTCTTGATCGACCCTACAGAGAAGATCAAGGAAACCAACAGGAAGAACAGGAAACTTCCTCTTGTGCTAACCATCGAGGAAATGCAGCTCCTGCTTCAGCAACCAAATCTCTCTTTACGGATCCAGGTAAGGGATAAGGCCATTATGGAAACCCTCTATTCCTCGGGTATCCGCTTGAATGAGCTGGTACAGCTTACCATCCATGATGTGGATCTGGGAGACAAGGTCCTCTTTATCCGCAAAGGAAAAGGCAACCGGCAGCGCGTAGTCCCCATCGGCAGGAATGCGATAAAGTACTTGAAAGAATACCTCACAAATATCCGGCCCCGGTATGCCAAAAAGAAGAAAGAAGAACGAAAACTCTTTCTCACCAACGAGGGCAAACCGCTTACAGGCAACACCATCAGAACAGCCCTGTTCTATTACAAAAAATCTGCCGGTATTACCAAGAACGCATCCCCTCACAGCTTCAGGAGGAGCTGTGCAACTCATCTTCTTCAACAGGGTGCGGATATCCGTTATGTGCAGCAACTTCTTGGACATCGCAATATCAAGACAACCCAACTCTACACCAGGGTCTATCCCGTTGATCTCAAACAAACTCATAATACAACGCATCCACAACCATGAAACTCAACCATCTTCTCCCTGGATACCTTGAAGAGCTGAAGCTATTGAATCGCTCTCAACTGACAATAAGAAATG
>JAAELB010000656.1 GCA_024227155.1 Desulfobulbaceae bacterium | reverse complement strand
GTGGCCTCCATTGTCTCCCGTTGAACGGCTGCAATGGATACCTCTTTCCTATCAACCACTGGTGCCGGAAACCGGTCCTGATACCCATCCTGATACCCATCCTGATCTATCTTTACTGATAGGTCATTCGTGGTAATCTGCTTACTGAGAGCACTTTGGAAGTACTCCCCCTCTAGTCTATCAATCACAGAGTTAGCAACATAGCATAAGGCCTTGGTATTAGTTATCCCCAAGTTTAGATACTCGAGTAACCGATTAACTACCATGTTCCTAAGTCTCTGTGGATCAATTTCTTTGGATGCAGCATCATCATAAGCAGAAGTCCACTCTTTTAGTAGAGCAGCCTCCATCCCTTCCCATTCAAGATCAGTCCACCGATGGTCGTTTTCAACCATCTTTAGGACGTTGACTGGGAAAACCCCCTTTACTTTTATTTAAAAGGGTTCTGGATCTGGTTCCTTAGGAGATGAAGACAGTGCCCTGGCACCACTTCCTGCATCGTAGTCAGCTAGACATCGCTCATTACTCTGCACAGAGTGACAGCTCTTCTCAGTTGCACC
>JAAELB010000655.1 GCA_024227155.1 Desulfobulbaceae bacterium | reverse complement strand
GTAGCATCTTAGCCACTACATTTGCTTGTATGTCAATTTCCTTAATTACAGCAAATGCATAGCTTGGTGCTTAATGTCTTGTAGCTAGGAGGTAAACTGGACAAACAGTATATTTGTATCTTTATCTTTCATAGTCACAAGGATAAACAAAAGGGGGTTTCTCAAGAACTTCACACCAGATACCCTTCTTATAGTCACAGAGATCACATTACATGTACATGCTGGTGTATAAGGTGGAAGTTTGTAGCTTTGGTGGTTTAGACATCCTCCCAATTTTGTGAGCCCAAACACTGATGGTTGCCTCTGTTGTTGACACAGATTTCGTTGATGAAGTATACATTAGTACTGAAACTTATGCCAGAACAGCTCTCCTGTCATCCTTGCAAATCTCCAAGACCTAATCATGCATACATACATCCCACCCTATCAAACATTGCAGCATTGGAATAATGTCTTCTTTGTCGTTAGCAACAATTACTTGTATTGCAATGTAACTTTTACACCTTTGATGGTTATTCCAATGTCACAGATACAAAGAAGTACTGAAGAACCTAGTACAAAGTACAAGTGTATATTCGAATTGGAATAATGACACACATCCATTGAAAAGTGTTGCTGAGTTCTTTATTTCTGGTGCCGTACAATATGTCATTTAGGGTTTCAATTTAAAAGTTGGAACAGATATCTTTGCTGATGTCGGTATGAGATCTGTCTGTATTGATTTTAGCATCACTTATTTCAGCTTGGTTTGTTTGTCTACCTTCCCAATGGCAACTTCAATATCACCTGAAT
>JAAELB010000654.1 GCA_024227155.1 Desulfobulbaceae bacterium | reverse complement strand
AATCATTGCATTTGTATCATTTGCAAGATCCCCAAATTCATCTTTGGATGTTACATCAATTTTATTTTTCAAATCTCCACTTGAAACTTTTTTAGTTATTTCAGCCATAGCGTATATTTTGCCACTAAAGTAACGGCTCATAACTACTCCCAATAAAATAGCGATAATAACTGCTATTAAGGTCAAAATTATTAGAATGGTTACGCCTTGAGTTTTTGCCTTTTCAGCCTGTCCCAATGCGGCAACCATTTCCATTTCTGCATTTTTCCTTAGTTTGTCAAGAGCTTGATTAATACTTTTAGCAGAAATGGTCATTGCATTAAATTTTTCTTCTTTTGAATTATCTAAACCCTTATAAAGAGACTCAGATAAAAGTCGCATTGCGTTAAAATAATTTGTCATCATTCCAGCAGACGCACTATTGCGGTTAAAATATTTTAGCTTGCCCTCATATGTTTTTTCTGAATTAATTTTTACTGCGGCTGCCATCATTTTCTTATGACGCTTGTACAGCTTTT
>JAAELB010000653.1 GCA_024227155.1 Desulfobulbaceae bacterium | reverse complement strand
GGGATGAATTTCTCATAGTGACAAATGAAATTCACAAATCAGAAGATGTTGCTAAAATTGGTAATAAAATAATTAAAGTATTAAGAAATCCTTTCAATATAGGGAAAAAAGAAATCTCCATAGGGGTCAGTATTGGAATATCATTGTACCCCGACCATGGACAAGATGTTGATGAACTTGTCAAAAAAGCCGATACAGCAATGTATTCAGTAAAACATGCAGGGAAAAACAATTACGCATTTTCCTTGCTTTATTAATTTGTTGGTATCAATGAACTTCAAAGCCTTCAACTGGGGTGGGACCGAGTAAGAAGGCTGTCAAATAAGGGAATAACTTAGAAAACACCCTGTCCCTCGCATTAATTCGACTTGGCTGAAATTATTGATAAATTTGAAAATTATTGATTTTGTTTATTTAATAGAATGACGGCTTTAAAACGAACAAGGATAGATCATGTGAGGAACGAACCATGATCTCATCCGGTGTTGAACAAGCCCGAAGTCACTATATATAAGAAAATATCTTTTTGATGCAAAGGCGGAGAGTAAGGGCCTTAAAAACGTGTATCATTTTTAAGGCGCACGGGTGCTGTAACCATTGAAGTGGCTGCAGAAAATCATTCTATGTCATATAAAACGTTTACCTCCTGTTTTTATATGAAGGCCTGGTGATTGTCATAAGTTCCAATCATCCGGATTCCCAGTTGAACTGCCGAAAACCCAAAACAATCATTGCTTTCTTGCAACACGGACATTTAAAAATCGGTCTGGGCCTTTGTTGAATTTTTGTGATGATCACACGCAAAACCAGTTGAACCAGTGCCAGCAGTTTTTTAGAATTGCCATGGAGAAACCCGAAATCCCGGACTCTTCTGAAACCTTTGGGAAGGACATGCTGAATGATCAGAAATAAAAAAGCTTCTCCATTGAGCGTCCGGTATCGTGTTTTTCCGGTGCTGCTTTCGGTGTACCTGAAAGTGACACGGCCATTGTGGTTGGAAACAATGTTCTTTTCGCTGATAACGCCACGATATAAATACCGGGACAGATATTTCAATGCAGTTATCCCTTTGCCCACACGAGAACAGTCAACAACCCATTCGTTTGGCACCTTTTCGGGAATAGGCAGGTTGTTTTCCTTGAGAGCAGCCAGAAAGCGTGCTCGAAAAACTTTGGCCAACGCTTTTTGGTTAAACAGGTACTTGCCTTTATTCTTTTTCCATTGACGTCTGGATTGATCAACACCGCCACCGGGAATCACAACATGGATGTGAGGGTGATAATCCAATTTCCTGGTATGGGTATGCAATACCATGGTCATGCCGATTTGTGCTCCCAGGTGTCTGGAATTCAAACCAAAATCCTTTAACGTACTTGCAACGCAGGCAAAAAAGATTGAATAGACACGGGTTTGATGGTACCAGGTTAAAGACCGCAGTTCATACGGTAATGTGAAAGTGGTCATGAAGTACAGGACCGGCAGTAGTTTGCCCTGCTGCCGGTCAACCCAAAGGCTGGCTTCATGATTCTGACATTTGGGGCAACTTCTGTGACCGCAGGACAGTGGTTTCCATTCTCCATGAGTGCAATCAGGGCATTGAACAAAAAGCTCTCCTGAATCAGGTGTGCGGCAGCGGCAAATGGCATTCAGTGCCTTATGATGACTGGGCAGTAACTTTTGGGCATACTTGATTTTCAAAGCGGAATAATATTGGGTAATAATTGCGACTAAATCCATGATCACACCTTCCACAAATCGACATGAAGTGTGTTGACCAGATCATTAATGGTGGCACTGCTGTTTTTTTCGGAAATACCGGTCAGGTGAGTATACCGGGCAGTTGTTTCAGGCTTGGCGTGTCCCAAAAGGGCTTGAATATGCCGAAGGCTTAAGCCGCGTTCAAGCAGATGTGTGGCAAAACTGTGGCG
>JAAELB010000652.1 GCA_024227155.1 Desulfobulbaceae bacterium | reverse complement strand
TTTTTTTATTTCCTGATTCTTCCTAATATCAACTTGACTCTGTCAAGAAAACCGGCCAGAAATGGAGCATCTTGAAAGTTGAACACTTCCAAGAGACGGTTGACCTTGACCCTCTTCGGGAAGACCTCAACTTTGAATTCACTTTATTTTTGTTAGGTTTTTGGCGCTCCCCTTTCTTTAAGTTCACAGGAACTATACGTAACAAATTCTGTTTTTTCTATTTTTATTAATACTTTAACTATTGTTTATTTTCTCATATTTTATAGAGCTTCGTCAAGTTTTATTCAGAAGTGAGCTCTGCCAGGGTCCAGTGCGAGAATGGGCCCCGCAAAAACGCTCGTCGCAGCATCTGGACCCTGGTAGAGCGGATTAGGACCTATTCTTTTGCATCTTTTCCTGCCATAATCTTCTCCATTGCTTTGTAATAATCACGCTGAGCCCTCATGTTTGACAATCTGCTGTATCGCATTGTCATCTCGATTTTAGAATGACCAAGCAGCTCCTGGATGGTAGCCACGTCCGCTCCAGCATTGAGCAGTTGGGTTGCCATTGTGTGTCTGAGTTGATGGCAGGTGATTGAGACGCCACTTTTCTTCGAGTAATATTCCATTCGCTTCTGGATCCCCCTAACCGAAATGGGTTTTCCTTTACACATCCCTTTTTCAACCAGGAAGACTTTCGACTCTCTTGTCGGCGCCCTTACATTCAGGTAGTCAGCCAAAGCCTCTGCTGCATCATTGCTGAAATAAGTTGCTCTATCTTTTGCACCTTTTCCACTTCTTACCATAATTTGACCGCGGTGGTAGTCAATTACATCGAATGTCAGACTGGCAACCTCATCAACTCGTAGACCACATCGCAGCATGAGCATGAATAGTGCACGATCACGTTTTTTGGTTATCACCGCAAGAAATGCCTCAAGTTCACTGTCCCTTGCATGCTGAGGGAGGGGTTTAGGTAAACGTAATGCCATTCCTTTGATGGCCGGATTAGTAATGGATTTACCTTCTTCATCATGTAAATAACGATAAAAACTTCGAATTACAAACAGATGCTCATTAATCGTCTTTGGGCTCATACGCTTTTCAAGCATATGATCGAGGTAGAGCTTCACATGTACCGGCGCTGTTGTTTCAACTCGCACTGGGAGCCAAATCAAAAAATGTTTCAACCTATTAAGATAATTTTTTACTGTATGAACGGAGTAGTTTTTTCTCTTCAAGTACCTTCTGTAACTTATTATTGATGCGGTAAGATCCATGATATTCCCCCTGTTCAATACATTCCATTGCTTTAAAGTACTCATTCTCTCTGGTTTGGCTTGATATCCTGGCATAGCGCATGGTCATATCAATCTCATGATGGCCAAGGATGTGCTGCAAAACTTCCAACCGCATGCCTGCATTGAGCATATCTGTTGCGAAGGTATGCCTGAGACTGTGTAAGCTGTATCCTTTACCCGATAAACCGGCACGCTCCAGTCCTCTCCGCATCACGCCCCAGGCAGCTACATAGCTGATACTTGATCGACTGGATTTACGGGGACTTGGAAAAAGGTACTCTGAGTCTTTGTTTCTACTTTTAAGCCATTGCTTCAAAGCTTTTTCTGCATCTTCACTGAAATACACAGCTCGACCCTGGAAATTCTTCTCTCCCAGATAGATCAAAATCTTCCGTTCAGTGAAGCTTATGTCGGTAGTTTTTACCATCAGCAGTTCACCGATTCTCATCCCTGTTCTTAACAACAGCAAAAGCATTGCTCTGTCCCGGATAGTGATAATCGCTTCAAAGAGTAGTTGAACATCCTCCGCAGGAATCGATCGAGGGAGCGGGTCTGGCAGTTTGATTCGAATCTTACGCTGCATAATTTCCTGGGTCAAGACACCTTGTTCGACAAGGAATACGATGAAGGTATAAAGTGCTCTTAAATGGTTAGCAACAGACTGCATTTTAAGACCACGATCTTGTTCGTATTCTACATAAGCGCTGATGTTCTGACGAGTCATTGTATAGACCGTGGTCCCATCTCGAGAAAGAAAACGTAAGAAATATAGAATGATACGGCCTGCCTGCTGAATTGTACTCACGGAAAGGTTTTTGATATACTTGGCGTGGAGGTATTCAACAACAAGGTCTGAACCAGATAACCCACTGTCATTTAACCGTGAACACCATCGGGTCAAGACCCGACGCTTATCACTCGGATAGTTGATGAATGGATGAGCAAAATTGCTTGCCGTATAAACGACAGATTCTGCTCTGTTTTGATAAAAGAAAGGTTTTGTTTTATAGATTTGTGCGGCCATCATCGTCTCCTTTTCCTTTTTTAGAAAAAACAGAACGTTAATGACGTATTATACCATTACTGTGGCCTGGATTTTGTTACGTATAGACAGGAAGAATATTAAATTCCTGTTTACCTGAGATAAGTTAACCTTACCACTGCCAATAGCATTTGACTACTCGCACAGTTTCTTGTTATAGAATAAAGGATTGTGGCTTGGGTGTTTACGATGAATCTTAAGTTTTTGAATTTATCGTATTATTAGGATTGCCAAGTGTAACCTCTCTAATTTGTCTTCTTTTCACCAATATGATTTAATTTAAAGATCGAGTAAATTCTCAAAAAATAGGAGAGGGTATGAAAATTTATTTAGCTATTCTAACATTGGTATCAGTACTATTATTTACAGTTGCTGCATTTGCGGCAGATAAGGTTGTTGTCATCCCTCTTGGCGGAAAGAAGTGTATTAATCCTACTGAAAATAGTTTTACCAATAGTATCGAGATGACTTTCAACCTTATCCAAAACGGTACATTTACCATGGGTAGCTCTGTCTCAGAGCCAGGCCACCTCACCAATGAAACACTACACCAGGTAACTCTGACCAAGTCGTTTTATATGCAGACTACAGAGGTGACGAACAAGCAGTGGAATACACTTATTATTGATAATACAGGTTACGGTACTGTAAATCCTTCAAGAAGCCATTCAAGCGATAATTATCCTGTAGAATACGTCAACTGGTTTGAAGCAGCCTTTTTTGCAAATACCTTGTCAGGGTGGGAAAGCCGCAGCCTATGCTATAACTTGACTGGTTGTAGTGGAAGCCCTGGTGCAGGAATGACTTGTACTGGGATTAGCTTTAACTCTAATTGTAAGGGGTACCGCCTTCCTACAGAGGCTGAGTGGGAGTATGCTGCTCGAGCTGGTACTTCTACTGCATATGCAAACCCTTACAGTTTTGATGATACTGATACGGAAACCAGTACCGGTTTTAATGCTAACCTAAGTGCCATGGGTTGGTATTTTTGGAACCGTGCTAGCACAGGTTACTTCCCTGCCGACCTGGGGTATGAAGACGGCACCAAACCGGTGGCACAAAAGCAAGCCAACCTTTGGGGCTTATATGATATGCATGGTAATGTTGGCGAATGGTGCCAGGATTTGTGGGATTTATCTGCTTATTCAGCTGATTCTATAACAGACCCATTAGGTGATACCGGTACCCTTCGTGTGAATAGAGGTGCAGGTTATGGTGAATCGGCCGAGGCTGCTCGGTCTGCGAAGAGGAGAGGTAACACTCCGGACAATCGTTTTCAAGGTAGAGGATTCCGTCTTATTCTACCTTGAATTTGGCAAGATATATTCAATTAACAAAAAAAGCCTTTGTGAGAACTTAACTCAGTAATTCAATTTTGAAATTTGCTAAGTAGCAACAAATTAGTAATTCTTCTCGAGTTGAGCTTCTCTGCGATAGGGTCAGATTTGCGATGAAGATGAATGATTGAGCTTCGACCTACCAATCCAAACCTTTTCTCAACCAACCTAAGTTTAGATGCTTCCTGTATTCAAATTCCTATAAGCAAAACATTGACCGCTGCCAAACGGTAACTGCACAGGAAATCTATTAAGTTGTTCTATTTGTTGATATTGTAGAGATTTGAATTGGCAACCTCTACACCTCTTACTCTTCTTTAGCCTTGAACCCTTCTGAGATGTATATGATCAACTATTTTCATGAAAAAGATGAACATCAGTCTGTGGGAACGGTATGGAAACACCTTCAGCATCAAAGCGACGTTTGACCTCTCGCGTAATATCCCAGTAAACATCCCAATAATTATCAGGTCTCACCCATGGTCGGCAGACAAAATTGACCGATGAATCGGCCAGCTCATGTAACTTTACTACCGCTTCAGGATCTTTTAAAACCAGTTCATGTCCGTTGACAATTTCTTCCAGAATCTTCTGTGCCTTATCAATATTATCGCTATAGCCAATGCCAAAAACCAGATCAACACGACGCTCCGTAATACCAGTAATATTAACAATGACATCCCCCCAAACGGAATTATTGGGTACGATAACAAGCTGGTTATCAGGTGTTCTCAATTGCGTAGACAACAGATTCATTGACTCAACCTTCCCCGTAGTACCGGCCACACTGATCAGATCATTTACATCAAATGGTCTATACAACAACATGAGAATACCACTGGCAAAATTACTCAGTGAATTCTGCAATGCAAAGGCAATAACAAAACCAGTAGCACCGACGACTGCCAGTACTGGACCGAGATTGACTTCCAGAGCAGCCAGCCCGACAAACAAACCGATAACTAGAACCAAGCGACGTGAAGTCAACACCAGGAAATCCCTTAATAGTTTTGAGAAATTCTTGGTCTTTGAGAAAGCTTTTTTCGTAGCCTTTCCTGCAATAATCGCGAGGAGGTAAAAGACAATCACGATAACGAGAAACTGAATTATGTTAAGCGCCCACCGAAAACCACCCTCAGCTGACATCAACCAACCAGAAATCGTCGTCCAGGTTGCACTGGCATCCGTCACATCAACTTTGAGCCCAGAAACCGCTTTTATATACGTATCATACTCTACGGTCTCGCCACCTTTGGAGGCCAACTCTGCTAAGACAACTTTAAACCTGTCTATCAGCAATGTTCTTTCTGCCGTTAGTTCAGTAACATGCTCAAGTAAAGCGGTTTTAAGATCAGCCGTCACTACTTTCGCTTCTCCTGGTGTTGCGGCGGATTCTCCTTTTTTCTTTATCTCACTTTTTACTGTTTCAACAATCTTCTGTTGGGTTTCATCTTGAGATATTTTCTTTTCAGTCTCCTGTGAAGCTTTATCTACACCCCCTGTTTTCTCAGCTTCTTCTATCTCCATCTTTTGCTGGATTGCTGCCACTTCAGTGGCACTGATTGCTGCCACTTTTTTCTGCAACAATACTACCCAGGCATTCGCCTCAACTTCAAGCTCACACTTAGTCAATGGCTTGACCTGATGCGCAAGTATTTCGATAAATACATTCGCATCTTCACTTGTTACAGTTTGAATATCTGAGGGACATTCAGCCGCAAGTGCAATATTCGACCCTATGGCCAGGACAATTGTCAACCACAACAACCAGTTCAACCAAGTAAGATTCTTTTTCATTGGATTCAGCCTCTGCAGAAAGAAGTAATTGCTTTTTCAGGTGACCCAAAATAAATGAGTCTCTAACCCTAATTATATTTTGTTCCGGTTATCTAATCTAACACATTCACCTTCGTCAATAATTTACATTTTAACTATAGTTCATTTATTTAATTGTTCAAAGACGCTCACATGAACAGGAACTTACAATATGCAAACAAATTCAGCTCCAAAGTGCAATCGTTCACCAGGGTGCATTGTTCAATTCAAATGACATTTTTTGTTATATAATAGGTAATATAAAATAGTTTGCCGAGAAAAAGAGGTCGACTTTTGACTTTCATTGCTAATATTCGATCACAAAATTATGCACCGGATAAACCGATGATCAACATGTTAATAATACCACATTGAAGATACAATCCTTCTGCTAACGCTCCAACTTTATCTAACTATTGCAGTTTACTGGAGTGCATTTCGTTGCAATGACAGAAACTATTATTGGCAATGTTAACCATTTAGGTAAACTTGCAAATTAGGACTATTCCTGGCACATTTGGGAGGTGCACAGGAACAACCTTTTGTTTGGCACTGAAATAAATTTTCTTACCTTTGATGTGGCAATCTTAATGGTGAAATTTTCTGTACACTCAACGAGTTCATTGGAGTGATAACAACCGTTATTTAATGATCGGGACGTCAAGAGTGATCCAACACTTTCCTTATCAACACGGCAATATCCTTCTTGGAGAGTGGCTTCAATGCAAATTCTTTTATGCCAAAAGACTTGGCTTTTTCCTCTGAGATAACTGTAGAGTAGCCGGTGCAAAGGATAATAGGAATATCGGGTCTGATTTGTATCATTCTCCTAGCGATATCAGCACCAGTCATACCAGGCATCGTCTGGTCTGTGATAACAAGATCAAACTGATCCGGCTGGTTCTGAAAAGTCTCAAGTGCTTCAATGCTATTGTTTCTTAGCGTAACACGGTAACCAAGCCTTTCAAGCATGCTTTTGCCCATTTCAGCCAGTATTTCCTCATCGTCTATTAAAAGGATTCGCTCCTCGCCAACTGGTATCGGTTTAGCATCTTCGACTTCAGGCAGCAGTTCTTTCTCAATAACAGGTATAAATACGTGGAAAGCAGTACCTTCTCCCGGTTCACTGTAAAGCGATATAAAACCTCTATAGCTTTTTACTATGCCATGAACAATTGCAAGTCCCATCCCGGTACCCTTACCAGTCTCTTTGGTTGTGAAATAGGGATCAAAAATGTTTTTCATTATTTCTGGTGGGATTCCTGACCCTGAGTCACTGATTGATAACTGAACAAAATTACCAGCTTCGACATCAGCCTCGTGCACAAGATCTTCAGTACTGAGAGTTACTTCGTTTAATGAAATGCCGAGATTGCCGCCAGTCTCTTCCATGGCATGAAATGCATTGGTACAGAGGTTCATCAGTATTTGGTGAATTTGGGTTGGGTCCGCTAAGACCAGGTCGTTTGTGGAGGTGATATCTTGATTGATCTCAATAGTGGTTGGCAGTGAAGGGCGAAGTATTTTTATTGC
>JAAELB010000651.1 GCA_024227155.1 Desulfobulbaceae bacterium | reverse complement strand
TCTACACCCGGCACATTTTTTTCTTTTATGGCAGATGTTATCATGCTTTATGACCCGTTAAAGAAACTAACCAGGATCAACAATGCGGTGCAGGAGGGAATGGCTGCTGCGAACCGGATTTTCGATGTCATTGAAAAAAAATCAGATATTAAAGAGATTTCAAATCCGGTGTCCATTAAAAAGGGACCCCACAGTGTCTCATTTGCCAATGTATCTTTTGGCTATGACAGGGACTTGGTCCTTGGCAATATCAGTCTCAATGTAGAACCGGGAAAAGTACTGGCACTGGTCGGAATGAGCGGCGGCGGAAAAACAACGCTGGTCAACCTCATCCCACGATTTTTCGATATTACAAAAGGATCTATAAAAATCGATGCTATTAATATTAAGGATGCGACAATATCATCCCTTAGAGAACAAATTGCCGTTGTAACGCAAGAACCCATATTATTTAATGATACCATTCGAAACAACATCGCCTATGGGAATTCAAATGCCTCGAATGCAGAGGTTTTAGCAGCTGCAAAAGCAGCATATGCATACGACTTTATACAAAAATTCCCCGAACAATTTGACACCATAACCGGCGAGTTGGGCGCCCGGCTTTCAGGTGGTGAAAAGCAAAGACTGTGCATTGCCAGAGCCCTTCTTAAAAATGCCCCCATTCTTATTCTGGATGAGGCGACTTCAGCGCTGGACACTGAATCTGAAATGCTGGTGCAAAAAGCCCTTAAAAACTTGATGGAGGGAAGAACAACATTTGTAATTGCCCACCGATTGTCCACCATCAGCCATGCAGACAGCATTGCTGTTATTGTTGGCGGAAACATAATTGAACAAGGGACACATCATGAATTAATCAAAAAAAACGGGGAATACAAAAAACTCTATGATATGCAGTTTAATACGGATGCTGTTAACAAATTTTTAGAGATTACAGAAGATAACAAATCACTTTAACAATCATCAGTTGCCGAAAAACAATCTTGATTTGATGCTGTAAAAAACATGTAATAAGTTACCCTGTGGATTATCATTGATCAAATGTTGGTATTAGATTTTAGATTCTTCATAGTGACTTCTCCGTATTGACAGACATCCATAAAGAAATCACCTTCAAATTAAAAAGGCGTCGCAGCCATCACTGCAACGCCTTTCTATCTGAATATTATCGTCCTTAATACTTATTGATCCCAACCTTTGTATTTTTCCGCTCCTTATGCGCCAGATTGATGGATAATAAAATTGCAGCGGCCAGTCCAAGGATGCTGATAAGGACTGTGGTTTGTTTTGCAACGAAACAACCGATTCTGTCAGAGGATGATGGTGAAGCGGAATTTGATGCCGAAATAAAGCATCCCCCGCCTCCGCCACCTGCGGCACTTGCACCGCCATCAGATGCAGTACTTGCTACGGAAATCGGAAATCCCAATCCGGATGGATCAACAATGACACCATTGGCAACACCATCTTCGTCACCTGACCCACCATCTACAAGCATAAGGGTAACGGATTTTCCGTCATCACTGAACACTGCGTTCTCATAAACTTGCCACCCGGTGTCAACGGCATATTTATACCATTGGGATCCAACAGGAGCCGCTTCTGAAAAATAAACCGTTACGGTTGCACTTGTGGCCCCGTTATTCAAATAGAGTTTAAACCCGACCAGGCCAAGTGACATTTCCGCTGAATTATTGACCCCGTAATTTTCAGTATCATATGCAATTGATTTTACAGAAACCAAAACGGTATCATTTGAAGTGCACTTTACACCGATTATGGAGCTTCCCTGAACCGTTTTCACGCACATGATATTGTCCTGGCTACTATCCAGGGTACCATTGTTATCAATATCAACATCAACATCAAGTTCCTGGTCATCCGGCATTCCATTACCATCCGCATCAATAGAATCTGCTGCGTCAATTGTGGTGAAGGTTGATGATTCAGACCAGTCCGATTCACCGTTTCTACTGTCAAAGAATTTGATTCTCCAGTAATATGTCGTGTCAGTATCAAGTACAAGTTCTGTTACCGTATATGATGTGAGCTGAGATGTGCTAGATATGTCCAGGACGCATGAGGTAAAATCAGATTCCGTACTTATCTGCCACTGGGTTTTAAGATGTGCATCATTATCGTAATCAAAATAGGCTTCTGTTAACAATACAGGTGTGAGCCCAACTTTTCCAACTACGGTTGGAGAAGAGACAACCGGTTTATCGGGCGTATAATTTGAAGGCACATAAGAAGGATCAGAACCGTTATCATACTCGTCCTTATTCGAAACTCCATCGCCATCAAGATCTAAGTCGGCGTCATTCACCAGAGGGTTCAAACCATATTGTGTTTCCCATGAATCGGGCATCCCATCATTGTCATCATCAGTGTCGGCATTATTTCCCGTGCCGTCATTGTCATTATCAGCCCATTCGGTTGGATCGTTTGGGAATGCATCCAGTACGTCTGCGACATTATCACCATCACTGTCCGTACTTTGAGACTTTGCCACATTCACTGTGCAAGATGAGGTATCGGATAAGCCCTCTGAGTCTGTCACCGTAAGTAAAAAGGTCAGTGTGTCTCCCCCCAGAGCCACGATAGGGGCGCTGAAGGTAGGCGTAACAGATGTGCCATCAGAAAGTACGGCGCTGACGCCACTGGTCTGTGCCCATTGATAAGATGCAATATTATTATCTGAATCTGTAGAACCGGAGCCGTTGAGGGTTACATTATCTCCTTCAGTTACATTTTGTGAACTACCAGCATCTGCAACAGGTGCAGTGTTTGTAGTCGAGCTGCCGGTAACGAGACTGACTTCAGTTGAATCGGCGCTTTCCTGTTGCCCATCATAGGCCCTGACAACAAAATAATATGTGGTGCCTTCGGACAGTCCCGTGATCGTACATGTAGTTGCAGTTCCATACCAGGCCGGGATGTTGTAATTATAATTTTGACCGGACAGCTTGACAAAAACCCTGTAGCCCTCTGGTGCAGGTTGGTTGGCGCTCCATGTGACTACAGCATTTGCGCAATACGCTTCAGATACGGATAAAGTGAAAGTGGCGACAAATATGATGGTAATTATTAAAAACAGATGTTGACTCTTTTTATTCATAACGCATCTCCCAAGATGGTGATATTTACCGTGTGATTTATCAGCCGAACTGGAAAATGCTGTTATCACTCGGCAGCCCTGCCGCCTTATCCAATTTTTATTGGACTTAGACCGTTGACTTTGCGTCACACCCTTTCGAATGTTTTGCCCTTTTCGAGATATTTGTTTCTAAAAGATCAAATTTCAGCAAATACTACAGCAAATATAATGCCAACATAAAGAATCGATTGGGACCAGCATGATCAGTTCTGTATCCATTCTGTTTTTATGGCCCAAATAGAACGTTAGCTGTTTGGTATGGATTTTATTCAGCCAAGAAAAAGAAGCATGTGTATTTTTATGGACAATAGAAGACGGATCGAGTGTGCACTTTTTATTACAGATTGGCGAATCGAAAGGATATCGGTATTATTAGGGTTGCCGTTGGAATCGGGTGGTTCACATCTGGTTTAAAACAACCCATCAATTTTATGCCATTGATATTAAGCGGCTTGTTTATACAGGCTTTGAGAATAGCGCATTTGTAAATTTAATTGTAAAGCAAGACCCTTCATTGATCTTGCTTTCAACATCTATCCTGTACCCATAGGCTTCAAGTATTCGATGAACAATGGAAAGCCCTAGACCCGTCCCATGGGGTTTTGTGGTAAAAAAGGGATCAAACATAGATTTTATGGTTTCATTTGTCATACCGATTCCGGAATCGGTTATTTGAACCAGAACATATTGACTTTTTCTAGCCGCTACCATTTCAATTTTTACAACGCCAAAATCGTCAATAGCTTCAGCGGCATTAAGCAGCATATTCCACAACACCTGCTTTAAATGATCAGAATCCATTTCAATATAGCTATCTGATATAATTTCTTTTTCTACAGCTATTCCAGGTTCTCTATTTATATCGTTTTCAAACAGCGCAACAAGATCAACAATCATTTCTCCCAAATCAACGTATTCTCTATTTCCTTCCGGCGGACGTGCAAATAATAGAAAATTATTTACAAGCTCACCCAACCTGTCGGTTTCCCTTAAGACAATCTGCATTAACCGACTGCTGTCTGAGTCATGCCCAAGATCAACTTTAAGCATCTGGATCGCTCCGGAAAGCGATGCAAGGGGATTTCTAATCTCATGAGCAAGACCTGCCGCCATCTCTCCGACATAAGCAACACGCTCAACTCTTTTCAAATGATCCTCAAGGGCCAGAAGTTCTTTCTTTGATTTTCTTTCCTGTCGCGCCAGGAAATCACTTAAAAAGGCAACGGAAAAACATGCTGCGGTGGTAACGACCATCTTATAAGCAGCTTGTAAAATCGTCAGGCTGAACTCTGAAGGAAAAAGCTGGAACCCGAACAGACGCTTAACACCCAAATATTCCAAAGCGATAATTATACTGTACTGGAAGCAACAAATCGCGGCAGTTGCAATAATTGCTTTTCGTGGAAGAAAATTACTCGAATAAATGATAACGATGAGATATAAAAACAAGAAAACGCTTGATGAGCCGCCCGTCACATATACAACCAAGGTAACGACAATGGTATCTGAAATTATCTGAACATAAGTCTGGGTCTTAAGCTTTTTATTGAGCCTTAATAAAAGACCACAACAAAAAGATAAAATAAAGATCAATAACGATATGAGATAAAGAGGCAAAACGGGGGTTGAGATAAGAGGCAACCCCTTATAGGTTTGTAAAATAGCAGTTGATCCCAGCAGAAAAACACCAAATAAGCATCTGATGAAAATAAGCCATTTAATCTTTCCGGTAAGTTCATCTCTAAAAGAATCACTCATACAAGCATCTTAGACTTTTTTCAGCGTCAACTTGATAGATACTATCAGTGCATCAATTCGCAATTTGTGCAACCGTTAGTGAAAATATGTTTAAACTGCTCCTGCCATTTTAAATACCGGCAAATACATTGCGATAACAAGGCCACCGATGACAACGCCAAGGAACACCAGCATAAAGGGTTCAATTAAAGATGTCAGATTTTCGACGGCCTGATCAACTTCTTCATCATAAAAATCAGCGATCTTTTCAAGCATTGCATCAAGAGCCCCTGTGGACTCGCCAACAGAGATCATCTGGCAAACCATTGGCGGGAATACACCACTTTCAGATAGGGGGTCGGCCATTGTTCGCCCCTCAGCGATGCCACTTCTCACATGATAAACAGCTTGCTCAACAGAATAATTACCAGCTGTTTTTGCAACAATATCCAACGCTTCAAGAATGGCTACGCCACTTGAAAGCATGGTCCCCATGGTTCGGGTAAATTTTGCAACCGCCACCTTTCGAATAAGAAGACCAAACACAGGCAGTTTCAGCATAAGCGCATCTATTGTTTTACGACCGTTTTTGGTTTTATAATATTTATTGAACGCAAAAATAAAAATGATTAAGCCGATTATAATCCAGTGAATATTGGATTTAACAAAATCACTCATCGTTATTACTACAACGGTAGGCGTAGGCAATGCCTTACCAAAATCAGCAAACATCTCCTCAAAAACAGGTATTACAAAAACAAGAATTACAGCAACGACCAATATCGCGACAAATAACGTTACAATAGGATAAGTCATGGCGCCCTTGACCTGTCTTTTGAGTCTCGCTGCTTTTTCCATGTATGCGGCAAGACGCCTCAAGATGGTATCGAGGATACCGCCGGCTTCTCCGGCGGCAATCATATTGACAAATAAATTGTCAAACTGTTTGGGATATTTTTTAAGGGATTCTGCAAGCGTTGACCCACTTTCAACAGATTCTTTAATTTCTTTCAGCATCTTCTTAAAAGTTGCATTCTCTTGCTGGGAATACAAAATATCAAGGCATTGAATAATTGGAAGACCTGCATCAATCATGGTTGAAAATTGCCGTGCAAATAATATAACATCCTTTTCCGTAACTTTCGGTTGAAGAAATGCCACATTTTCAAACAGATCTTTTGGCTTTTTTTTGATTTTGGTGGGATTTATACGAAGCCTGCTAAGGTTAGCGCGAACAGCATCCGCATTGGGAGCTTCAACTTCTCCCTTTTGAATCTGGTTGGCCCTGTTTTTTCCTTCCCACAAATAGACCGGCATAGTTATCCCCCTATGCAGTTATAAAATTAGGATAATCATCCAATATAATCTTTTACCTTTTATAATATCGAATTGACGATATAGGAACAAACAAATTTAAATAGGGTATTCTCGTCTATTATTTGACGCTTCATATTTTGAATTAACTGCTAACACAAACAGCGTAAAACAACAATAATTTTTATAATATCGGGATTTTGACGTCATTCAAAACACTCATAAGATCTATGACGCCTTATTTTTATCTATCACTTTCCGGTCTACGAAACATGTTTATCGTTATGAATGCAATAATCAGTCCACTTTATAAATTCTAAAAACTTAACGATTCAACAGCTTATTGAGTGGCGGTTTCAAAACCACCTTATTCTTGATAAACAGGTGTACATGGCATATGTTCGAATAAAAATTAACGATAAAAACCACGGTATCTGAATACATCATGGCCTCACCCATCCAAAAACAGAATAAAAATCTCACCATCATCACGACCCACATCAATGCGGATTTTGATGCAATGGCATCAATGCTGGCCGCACAAAAATTATACCCGGAAGCACAGGTTGTTTTTCCAGGCTCTCAGGAAAAAAATCTGAGAAATTTTTTTATCCAGTCAATGGTGTATCTGTTTAACATCATCGAAATTAAAAATATTGATTTTTCAAAAGTAAAAAAGCTCATTTTAGTGGACACTAAAAGAAATGGGCGAATTGGCAAGCTATCCCATATTATCAAAAAATATACTCCGGAAATTCATATCTATGATCACCACCCTTCTAAAAAGGACGATATAAAAGGCAGCTTTGAAATCTGTCGACCCACTGGAGCGACAACCACAATTCTTGTTGACATCATAAAAGAAAAAAAAATTGCAATCTCCCCGGAAGAAGCCACCATTATGTGTCTGGGCATATATGAAGATACGGGTTCCTTCTCTTTTCCTTCCACAACTGAATATGACTTTAACGCCGCAGCGTTCTTGCTGTCAAAAGGAGCCAATTTAAATGTTGTTTCAAGCATGATCGCAAGAGAAATCAGCCCGGAACAGGTGGGAATGCTCAACGAAATGATACAATCCGCCAACCACTTTAACATTAATGGTGTAGATATTGTTGTGACCCTTGTTACTTCTGACCACTACTTTCCGGACTTTGCATTTCTTGTTCATAAAATGATAAAAATGGAAAACCTGAAGGCCATTTTCGCCCTGGCCCTGATGGAAAACAAAGTATACGTTGTGGCTAGAAGCAGAACTGAAGATGTGGATGCGGGTGAAATTGTATCTCTTTTAGGGGGGGGCGGACATCCATTTGCCGCAGCAGCCACTGTTAAAGAGCAAACACTTGCCCAGACAGAACAGAAACTGTTGAGCATTTTGTACAGCAAAGTTAATCCAAGGCATATTGCCGGGAACCTTATGTCCTCCCCTGCCATATCAACGCTATCGGAAACTTCATGTGAGGAGGCTAAAAACCTTCTGACCCGTTATAACATCAACGCGCTGCTGATAACACAGTCTCTTCAATCCAAAACAAAACTGGTTGGATTCATTACCCGTCAGATTATTGAAAAAGCCCTGTTTCACAAACTGGATAAAATTCCAGTAAGCGAATACATGTCTTCCGAGATCGCCTATGTCACACCCAATGCGGATCTTATGGAAATACAGGATAAAATTATAGAACACAAACAACGTGTACTGCCGGTCATGGAAAATGGCAAAATACTGGGCGTTATTACCAGGACAGACTTGCTGAAGGTCCTTGTTCAGCAGACACAGATCAACAATGACAGGGTCATTGATCCAAATCAAAAACCAGGATATGTCCGGACGAAAAATATAGTTCATTTCTTAAATGAACGACTTTCCGATCGAATTATCAAGACTTTGAAAGAACTTGGGAAAACAGCCAGTCAGCTTGATTATGGCGCCTATGTTATCGGTGGTTTTGTTCGTGACCTTTTCCTTTACAGAAAAAATGAAGATATTGACATTGTTGTAGAGGGGAATGGTATTGAATTTGCTAAAAATTTTGCAAACAAATCAGGAGCCCGAATTCACGCTCACAAGAAATTCGGGACGGCGGTTATCATTTTTCCCGATGGATTTAAGATCGATATCGCTTCAGCCAGAACAGAATATTACAAGTTCCCGGCTTCTCTACCGATTGTTGAAATGAGCTCAATAAAGATGGATCTTTTTCGAAGGGATTTCACCATCAATACGCTCGCCATACAGCTCAATCCCAATAAGTTTGGAAGGCTTATAGACTTTTTTTCAGCACAAAAGGATATTAAAGATAAGGCGCTAAGGGTATTGCACAATCTTAGTTTTGTAGAGGATCCCACACGGGTTTTCAGAGCACTCAGATTTGAACAACGGTTCGGATTTACCATTGGAAAGCTGACATCAAGTCTTATCAACAACGCCGTTAAAATGAACTTTTTCAAAAGGTTAAGTGGGAAACGGGTATTTTCCGAGTTAAAGCTGATTTTTCAGGAAGAAAATCCAACACCTGCAGTGATAAGGCTAATGGACTACAATCTGTTAAATGTAATTCACCCCTCCATAACCATTGATAAAAAACTGAAATCACACTTGGCCATAGCAAAAAAAGTTATCGACTGGCACGATCTTTTGTTTCTTGAAGAACCCTATGAAAAATGGATTGTCTATTTCCTGACGATCATTCGCCAGTGCAACAGAAAGACCACAATTGAAATCTGTAACAATATGGAAATTGCGCCACGATATGGAAAACTCTTTTATAACAGGCGCTTTGAAGCTGAACGGCAATTGCATTTGCTCCAGCAGAATCCTCTGGTTAAAAACAGCGATCTTCATACGATGCTGTCGGATTTCAATACTGAACTCATTTTATACATTATGACATTTGCCGGATCACAAAAGGTTAAAAAGGCGATATCCAACTACCACACAAATTTGCGAAATGTAAACATCAGCATAAGAGGTAAAGATCTGATTAAAATGGGAATCAATCCAGGTCCCATCTTCAGGCAGAC
>JAAELB010000650.1 GCA_024227155.1 Desulfobulbaceae bacterium | reverse complement strand
TTTTGAATATTTTGGCCAACACAAAACTTGCTATAAAACCGATAATCGAAAAATAGATTATTGCTAACCAAATATGAAAGATCATGCTCAAGCTTCCGTCACCACCATCAGATGATTCAGCAAAAGGAAATAATGGGTAAATAACAATTCTGATGGTCTTCCATATTGGTGTTTCTGAATCAGATATCAATTCAGATAGAAAATAAAGGCTTGACATGCCAATTATTGGTGAAATAATAGCAAATAAACAGCCCAGCCGAATGCTGCCTTTATGATCTATATTGATAACTATTTCCTATTCATAACGATTGAACTGTGCCGCCCGGCTTTTTGGGTCGGCACAAGTGATGGGTTATATGTTTTTGAAAAAATCCATTTCCATTTCAAGTGATTCTGGCCACTTTAAAAAGGAACCGTGAAAAGACAATTGCTTTTCATCTTGAAAATTATGTTCCAAATATTGATAGAAATTACCAGGACTGCCAAACCAAGGTAATAAGACCGTTGCTTTATCGAGTTTTATAGCAACAGCAGATACTGGTTCATCCAATATGCAAATAAAATATTTATGATCAATTTTTTGATCCGATGAGAGCCAATACTTATCGATAATATCTGAATCATAATTAAGGATCTGTTCCCGGACAGGTGAAAGTTGTTTGCTTAAAACATATTTATACCCAAATTTTGCAAAGCTAACAATAAATGCAGATTTTAGATCGCCAATTCTGCTATACTTATTTTTAAAACTTGCCATTGGCTTAATATTAAATGTTTCTCCATCCCATTTCCCTTCTTTATGAAGATACATCATATAATCTATATAAGCTGTTAATTTTTTTGGGTCATTGATGTTTAGTGGTGGTTTTATCGATATAGCCCCTTCATTTACTTCAATTCTGACGTTTATTAATTCATCCCCCATCTTGAGCGTTGCACGCCCCTCATAATTACGCCTTTGACCGGTAATAGCTTTTGCAGCGTCAATTAATTTTTCTCGTTCGACTACCGCAGCGTCAATTGTATATCCAGATACTGAATTACAGTCTTTACATGTCAATGCCAAAGGTGTACCACCAACTTTCTCAGGAGGAGCATGCTCAATTGTAAGGATGCCTTCATCGACTGCTTGAGCGACAAATAGTCTTTTACACAATGGGCAACAATAGCATTCTGGTTCTATTATTGTAATTTTTTTCAGGCCAGATGCCCCTTTTTTGAAGGATTGTCGTTTTAATTCAATTTTATTCAAGACATTGAGAAAATAGCCCTCTCATTTAACGTTTTAATCAGCGGCGCATTTTCTTGCGTCCGCTGGATTTGCTTGTGTACGCCCGGCATGGGCGTGAACTTATGGGGTGCAAGTCCCCTATGTGTGAACCCGGTCAACGTCGTGAGACGTGGACATAAAACATTAGCCGACGACAAGGGCGGTGCCGTGAGGCCCTGTCTGAAGGAAGTCCGAGTGCAAAGCTGTGAGCCGACGAACAGAAACGTCATACAAGGCCGAGTCTTTGGGTAAGTTAGCACAACATAACAAAGCCCCGGGTTTAGGAGGGTAAATGGCGCGGTTGTGCAGCGACAGTTCACGCACCTTATCCGGGGAGATCTGCCGGACGGGGCGACTGAGCCGGACGTCGATCACTCATCCAGTGAAACCACCGGCAGGGACAACCGGTATATTAAGTCCCGGCAACCTTGGGAATGCACCCGCCCACGGCTGCGTTAAGAACAAAAAGGGCCAAACAGGATGAGCAAGATTAGTACGTCACTCAGCAGCGCCTTTTCGGGAAACCGTCAAGGTGATCAGGCAGAAGTCAGCCGAGGCCATAGTAGCCCAACGCCCGGGGTAATGCCCGGGACATGGTGAAGGGCCGAACTCAGAGCAGGTGCCAGTGATCATATGCTCAAGCAGATAGGGCCGAACAGGCCAATTATTTTTGCTTGGCGCGATATGAAGCCACTGTGCCCCTAATGGCCGCCTGTAGTTTCTCTCAAAGAGCTATGGTCGATCACTCAAAATCCCGGCTACGGCCCGGACGGCTCTGGGAACCGCCCAGTGCGGACCCGCACGCTGGGTGGTGTGGGCTTTCTATTACCCATAAATATCATTACATTAAGGCCATGGACCACCCTTCGGCAAGATCCATCAGCCGTTTCCATCCTCGCCAAAGCACGAGGGTTCCTGGTGGACCATCCTTCTTTCTTGCCAAATAGCCTCCAAGTTTGGCTATTGATATAAGCGCCTCGGCAATGGAAGGTGCAGTCGCAGGCTGACTACCATTGCGCAGAGATTTTGCTACAAGTACCGTCCACTCCAGCTCTGACAACAATTCCGAGCAGGGTATGGAGGGGTTTGTGCGAGCGATCAACGTAATTGTAAACAGACGCCAAGCTACGATGCTCATTAAAGTGAGATAACATATTAGTCGGTCTGCAGTTCCAAGCCGACATGCTTCCACACGAAATCCGGATTTTAGAACCTTAAAGTACATCTCAATCCGCCATCGAAGGCTATACCAACGTACCCGCTCACAAGCTTCATCAAAAGTTGTCACTGGTTGATTGGTGATAAGCATCCATTCCACGGCGTCCTCTCCTTCGGGGGGATGCATTTCCAATACATGGATAGCATACATCTGAATGTTGGGCAAAACCTCCATTTTATGCTTTGGATTGTTTCGCGGTGGATTCATTATGAAATCGCCGAATTTTACTTCCATCTGAGCTGCTCTCGCCATTCGTCCTTTGCAGTGCCTCGTTTTCTGTCGTGCAGAGATATCTATGATGTAGGAGCCGGCGGTCGGTTTTAACATGATGTGATCCCATAGCTTCGAAACATCCTTTTCTGCATACCGACTGCCTCTGTTGACAGTACGATTCTGAGATGCGCGCACAAGCACAGCAGAACCGCTCTTCTCGGCGCTTTTGAAAAAATCATAGAAATCGCACTCCCTATCACACACTGTTATAACCTGCGTTTCGGTAGACAAATTTGTGGTAGCCTCCAGGGCTTTGATCCAGCGGTAGCTCTCCTTATCTTCTACAGGAAGCACGTCTTGGACATACCTTCCGCCTGTACTTCGACGTTCATGTTCAGGACGAAGTTTTCGGGCGAATATCTTCTGGTCAAAAAGACCTAGTGGGGTACCTTTCGTTGTTACCGCAAAACAGGTGTGCATTACCAGACCGCGAGAATAGATCTTGTCGATATTTTTTCCTTTCTTCAGAGATATTTTACCCAGCCCCTTGGTTTTGGGGTGGTTCGTGTAGACCAAATAACTTGTGTCCTGAATGGCAAGAACAGTGCGATGGTTTGCGGCACGACCAGATGTCTTCTCACGATGCGCAGACATAATACGTTCGACATCGACATTCTCATTCTGAAAGAAGCGATAAGCGGCCTTTGTCTCGGCCCAATCGGCACAGGCTTGGTTGATCGGGCTCTCCGGAGCTTTGGAGAATGAGTCGCACAGTTTTATCAACCTTGAATCGAGCCTCTTGTCACCAAGTTCTACCTTTTTAAACTCATCAGCAGCCCACCCCATCTGTCACCCCCTTATCAGGCATTGATTTATCCTGGTAAACGTATATAATACGTCTACCATGCAATAAAAGGAGGATCAATGAAAGCTTTGCTCAGGAAAAAAGAAACTCTGTTGCACAGAATTTCCGACTGCTCGGAATTTCTGCGTGGTTCAATCACCAGCGTATGCTCGACATGCAACAGGGCAGCCTGCATCTGTACAGGCAGGCCAAAAGGAAGGGCGTACCGGCTAACCTACAAAGACAAACAGCAAAAGACGCGAACAGTATATATATCTAACGCACAGTTACCGAAGGCCCGCAGAATGCTCGCTAACTATACCAAAATGCGAAAATTGAT
>JAAELB010000649.1 GCA_024227155.1 Desulfobulbaceae bacterium | reverse complement strand
TGCCACATGTGCCTTTTCCTCGTTACTAATTGTCGTTTATTTAAACACCTTATAAAGCTTATACATATCCTTCCTGCTTATACCACTCTCCGGTCCTCTTCAGACCTTCATCGAGGCTTATCTGAGGGTTATACCCCAGATCTCGCTTAGCCTTGCTAATGTCAAACGCCCTGTTTTGGCGAAACCAGTCTACTCTCCTGGGAAAAATCGGTGGAACAATCTTAAACGGCTTACAAAGTTTCTCGCAAATATGTCCGGCTACAACCAAGGGTAAAATCGGAAAATGAGGAATCTTTACCTTAACTCCAAGAGCCCTGGCTGTACGACGAACCAAATCCTTAATACCCACATATTCCTCATCGGCAATAAGATACGCCTCACCATTACCTTTTTCCACATCCATGACAAGCACATGAGCATCAATCAGATGATCTATGTATAGTGGATGATAAAAGGTCTTGCCACTACCAAACATAGGAAAAGTTCCATTGTTTACCCGTTTGAATATCATAAAAAAACGTTCATGATCGCCTGGGCCGTAAATAGCTGCAGGTCGAATGATGGTTGCCTTCAGACCTTTTTTAACATAATCAAGGACAATGGGTTCAGCCTGATATTTGGTTTGTTGATAATAATCGGCGGCATTTATTGGAGCTGTCTCAGGCGCAGGGGGATCCTCTACGTTGCCATGGACACCACATGTACTACAATATATGAATTTTTTAACATCATTTCTAAATGCAGACTCAAGGACTATGCGAGTTCCCTCGACGTTGACTTCATCGTAATAGGAATTGGGAACATCCATTTCTCGAAATGCAGCTGCAAGATGCTGTACAACATCAACACCCTGCATACATTGTTCAACGACTTTGGCATCTGTAACGGTACCAATAACCACCTGGGCACCCCATTGACGTAGTTCATCGGTCTTAAGTCCTTCTTGATAATCAAGAGCAACCACTTCATGCCCGTCGTTCAAAAGTCTCCGTACCAGAGCTTTTCCGGTAAAACCGGTTCCCCCTGTAACCAAAACCTTCATATTGTCACTCCTTATATTTCTTTTGTTTTCTATCCGTGAAGCACCATTAGACTTACAGGAATAGTTAGATTTTCTTTACAACTATTATTCCAGATACTTACGATAGTTATTTCAATAGTTAGTTATTTAAAAAAACGGTTATGCCAGATTGCAACATTAATCAAAGCCCAGAGAACATGATTATGGTTTTGAACCATATCACAATGCTCTTTTATAAGATGATTTACATACTCAATATGCATATTTTCACGAATAATAGTAGAATCATTCAAAAGTGAAATCATATAGGATTTCATTTCGCCGCGGAGGAGGTGTTTGACTGGAAGAGAGTATCCTTGCTTACCGCGATTCACTATATTATCCGGCAATAAGTCTTTAAGTGCCGAGCGAAAAATATGCTTGGTACGCAGCCCTTTCAGTTTCCAGTGACCCGGTAGTGACCCCAGGAATTCCACCAAAACATGATCCAATAAAGGAACCCTGACTTCAAGGGAGCTGGCCATGCTCATCTTATCAACCTTCATAAGGACACTATCGGTCATCATATACCGCATATCCAAATAAATTTCCCTGTTAATTCTGTCAGTCGTAGTGGTTCGTCCTGCATACGCGCGAACAATTCTAAATGGATCAAAAACTGTACTAGCTTTAAAGGAATCATTAAAGAGCCTGTTACTCTGGCTCTCACTTGTAAAATATTGCCAACGTAGATGCTCCCCTTCTGGAGGAAGATTGGCCCCTTCAACAAATCGCTTCAACATGTTGATGGCACCTTTTTTCTGAGGTTGATCAGGGAGGGCTCCAATAAGTCTGCCGACTAATTGTTTGCGAACAGCAGAAGGAAGTAGCCTGAAAAAAAGATTCATTTTACTGGCTTTAAATCGATCATAACCAGCAAAACTCTCATCGGCCCCTTCCCCACTTAAACAAACAGTTACATGTTCTCTTGCCTGTTTACAAAGAAGATAAAGCGGGACCGTGGAGAGGTCTGTCATTGGTTCATCCAGGTGCCATAGGGTTTTTTCTACATAGTCAGCTTTGATATCATCAAGCATAAGGACTTGGTGATCTGTTTCAAAAAATTGTGCTACCTGAGCGGCGTAATCTAACTCACTAAATGTTTTATCCTCATAGCCAATGGTAAAGGTCTTCAGAGGACCTGATATATGCCGGCGCATCATAGCAACAATGGTACTGGAATCAAGTCCTCCGGAAAGAAAAACACCAAGAGGTACATCACTTACCAGATGACTCTTTACCGAGGAATCAAGCATCTCACGTAATTTTTCGACACTCCCATCGTAGGAAAGACCATCATCTTGTACTTCACAGTTGAGATCCCAATAACGCTTGATGGTTATCTCTCCATTACGGCAATGCAGGTAATGCCCAGCAGGAATTTTATAGATATCCTGGAACATAGTCGAGGGAGCAGGCACAAACTCAAAACCGATATAGTCATATAGGGCCTGGTGATGGAGCTTTCTTTCTATACTCTTATCTTCTAAAATCGCTTTTATTTCAGAGGAAAATACAAGCTTACCATCCTTGTGGTAATAGTAGAGTGGCTTAATACCTATACGATCTCTGGCCAGAAAAATGGTCTTGTCCTTAAGGTCATACAGGGCAAAGGCAAACATACCACGGAGTTTATCAAGTACTCCTATTCCATATTCTTCGTACGCATGAAGAATTACTTCAGAGTCTGACTGACTGATGAAAATATGACCTTTTTGGCTGAGAGTGTCACGCAATTCCCTGAAATTATATATTTCACCATTAAAGACAAGGCAAAGACTACCATCCTCATTGAACATAGGCTGCCTGCCTTTTTCACTAAGATCAATAATACTTAACCTTCGATGCCCAAGGGAGGCGTGATCACAGCAATACACACCCGCCTGATCTGGTCCGCGATGAACTATCTGATTGTTCATCCGTCCGATCAACTCTTCGTCGTTCCAATTAAACCCACAAATTCCACACATTTAATTCATTCCTAATGATGTTCTGCGCTAAGCACAAGAGGTCACATTTATAGTTTTTCGTAAAATAAGGATAATTTTCTTTTAAAAGCAGGCAAAGAATATTCCTGATGGACTCTTTTTTGGGCCTCAAGGCCAAGATTATCACGTTTCACCTTATCTTCGGCAAGGAGACCTATTGCCGCTGCCATTCTAGCTGGCTGCGGTTCTACCAGAAACGCAATCCTCTCATCCAGAACTTGGGTATGGGTTGGCAGGTTTGTAGCCAGAACCGATACTCCGGAATCCAGGTATGAGTATATCTTCATGGGAGTATTGCTACCATGTATTCGAGGAGATACCAAAATATCCGCCTGCTTGAGATAAAACCCAAGCATGTTCACAGGGCGTGGACCACAAAAGGTAACGTTGGTATCGATATTCAGTTGTCTCACTTTTTGTCTATACACTGAAATATCCCTTTCATTACCACCAATTAAAACAAGATGCATTTCCTGTTTCACATCCACTGCTTGTTTAAAACTTTCTAACAACAAATCTATTCCTTGATATTTCTCAAGGTTACCAACGTACATTATTAGAGTACCCTGTATCCCTAATTCAAGCCGTAAATCTTCTTCTCCTTGACACCCGTCGTCTAGTAGGGAGATGTCTTCAAGCCTGGTGGTAAGTTTACCCGGAGCATATTTCAAGGCCATATCTTCAAGCGTTGAACACACCGCAACCACTCCATCACTATTGACGATAGCGCTCTTCTCTAGTCCAGCCATGAGACTACCTCCCAATCTTAGGGAAGGAAATTTGTCTATGAGTTGCGCAGACATACAAGAGTCCATATCATAGACATAGGGGATTTTGAATATTTTTTTAAAAAATATCGCCATAAAAACCGACTCTTCCACCGCATGAATTATATGGAAATTGTATCTTCTTACCAATTGAAAACACTTAATAAAGAAAACGGCATCACAAACAAGTTTTTTAATGGATATTCCAGGTTTAATACCGGTCATTCCTGGAAGGTGAATATGGCGATGAATAGTGACATTGGCTATTTCAATACTTTCCCCTTCTGCAAATACCAGCAGGTGCACGTCATGCCCAAGCTCGCCAAGGGTCTGGGCTAGCAATTTTACAGCGATAGGCGTGCCTCTTTCTTGGTAAAAAGGCTGAGGAGCTAAAAGTAGTATGTTCAATTTATTCAGTTCGTTACAACTCAAGTAAATATCCACCGGTAAAACCGGTGGCTTTAGAATGTGAACCGCTCAAAGCGGTATGTTAAAAAGATTCACTGACCACCATTTGGTGGTCAAATGTTAAAATAATTTCAGTTGCTCAACACGTTGATCTTCTTTTTCTTGTTCACGGATATATGCTCGGATAACTTTCTCATCGGTGCCAACAGTTGAAACAAAATACCCCCGTGCCCAAAAACTCATACCACCATAATTCTTTCTCTGCCCAAGATAGCTTCGAGCAATGTGAATTGCACTTTTGCCCTTCATATACCCAACGACCTGAGCAACTGCATATTTCGGAGGGATCGATACCAACATATGAATATGATCCGACTGGAGGTGCCCCTCCAAAACCTTGCTTTCTTTTTGTCGTGCAAGCTCATGGAAAACTTCACCAAGGTGTTTTCGAAGTCCACCATAGAGGGACTTCCTCCTACATTTTGGTATCCAGACTACATGGTACTTGCATTCCCACCTTGAGTGACTTAAGCTATTTATGTTGTTCATTGAAGCCTCCTTCTCGTGACTTTGAGCGGTCCACGAGTCTGGAGGCTTCTTCATTTTTCTGGAAACGTCAAACTTTTATTGTCCCCCGGCAAAGCCGGGGGTTTACCTAAGAGAAATTAGGTTGGCCTGGAGCAAATATCAAAATCTACGGAGTTCCAAAGAACGTTTGTCTGTTGCGCTGTATGGATCTGATCTAGCTCATACCTCAGACCAGATAGACACCTTCTCTGAACTCTATAGTAGCTTTGCTGAAGTACACATTGTGAATGAAGAATTTTCACAATTCAATACTGCATCGTGGTTGTCTAACAGCAAGAGTACTTTTCTTAGCAAAACCCTCTATACTCAAAATGAGAACATTTTCATCAAGCAAGCCATACAAAAGGTAGCGGCAAACCCATTTGATATTGTCCATTTGTTTGAGCCAAGTGTATCAGGCATTTTCTTTGCGATGCTCTATAAGCTCATTTGTGGGGCCAAGGTTTTAGTAGATATC
>JAAELB010000648.1 GCA_024227155.1 Desulfobulbaceae bacterium | reverse complement strand
GAATAAGATTAACTTGACAGAAAAAGGTTTTGTGTATAGAAATATATGATTATATTTGTTTAAGAATGAATTTTTATCAATATAAAGGAGCAAGTCTGATATGAGCAAAAAATTATTAATCTTTTTAATGGCTATTGGTGTAGCTTTGATTTTTGTTGCAACTGGTCTTCAAGCGGGCACCAAAGTAGCTGACACTTTTAAAATGGAAAGCAAAGAATACAAATCCCATAAAAAAGGAATTGTTGAGTTTACTCACAAGAAACATAATATAGACTATAAGATTTCTTGTGGTGAATGTCATCATGACAAAGATAACAAACCTCTTGATGTAAAAATGGGTGACGATGTTCAAAGATGTGTTGAATGCCATGATAAAATTAAAAAAAGAAAAGAAGACAAAAAGAACATTATGGTACATCAAAACGCAATACATGGAAATTGTATATCATGTCATAAAGACGTAAATAAAAAAGCCGGTGATCCAAAAGGCAGAAAAGGACCAGCTCCAGCAAGTTGCACAAAATGCCATCCAAAAACTAAGAAATAGGTACACTAATAGTCAGATAATAAACTATTAGTCTTATTATAAAAACAAAAGAGGCTTTCTATACTAAATAGAAAGCCTCTT
>JAAELB010000647.1 GCA_024227155.1 Desulfobulbaceae bacterium | reverse complement strand
CCTGCTTCTTTTTCTGCTGTTGCGAGGCTTGACGAACTTTAGAACCTGACCTGGTGTCGACCTTGAAAAAAGCGATGGCATCCTGAAGCTGTTCAGCCTGACTTGAGAGTTCTTCTGAGGTAGAGGCCATCTCTTCAGAGGCGGAAGCATTCTGCTGGATTACCTGGTCGAGCTGCATAATCGCCTGATTTACCTGTTCCGCCCCGGTATCCTGCTCCTTACTGGCAGCAGATATTTCCTGCACCAGTTCAGCTGTCTTCTGAATATCCGGTACCATCTCTGAGAGCATTTCACCGGCCTGTTCTGCCACTTCGACACTGCTGCCGGAGAGATCACTGATCTCGGCTGCGGCATGCTGACTACGTTCTGCCAGTTTTCGAACTTCGGCTGCAACAACTGCAAAGCCCTTACCGTGTTCGCCGGCACGTGCTGCCTCAATGGCTGCATTAAGTGCAAGCAGGTTGGTCTGCCTGGCGATTTCCTCAATGATAGAAATTTTACTGGCTATTTCCTTCATTGCTGCAAGAGTTTTAGCAACTGATTCGCCACCTATTTTCGCATCCTCTGCACTTTTGCTCGCTATCTTCTCAGTCTGCATTGCATTGTCAGCATTCTGACGAATGTTGGCTGCCATCTGCTCCATAGAACTGGAGGCCTCTTCGGCGGCGGCAGCCTGCTCGGTTGACCCCTGACTCATCAGTTCCGATGAAGATGAAAGTTCCTGGCTCCCTGAGGCAACGTTATCGGAGGCACCCTGGACATTTGTAACAATATCTTTCAATTGTTCCACCATGCCTGCCAAAGCCTCAAGGATACCCGTTTTATTCCCCTGAGGCAGTGTAACTGTCAGATTACCTTGGGCAATTTCGTTTGTAATATCGGCGATTTCTGAAGGTTCTCCTCCGACTTGCTTTTGAATATCTCTCACGACGATAAAACCGACTAAGAGGCCAAGAATAATTGCAATAGCCGCAACGATAAGAATAATCCAATTTGTCGAGCTCACCGTGCTGTTGTTGGCTTCCTGGCGGACAATGATCAGCCCGGCTTCTTCCTCATGGAGATCTGTCATCAGTTGTCTGAACTTGTCGAAATACTGCTTGCCCCGTGCTTCACCGATCAGATCCGCCATGTCATCCATCGTTTTGGAGTCACCAATTTTGCGGCGCAAAGCAATATTGGGCTCGGTAACGTTTTCCTGCCACTGCTTGATAGTATCTTCCATAGCTCCTAACAGCTGGACCTGTGCCGGATTATCATTCACCGTCGATTTCATTTCAACGATAAGCTGGTAAAATTTTTCTGCTCCCCCAGTGTAGGGAGCAAGAAAATCTTCTGAGCCAGCTAGCAGATAGCCACGCATGCCGGTTTCCATATCAACCGCAGCCGACAAAATATCACCAGCTTCACCAATAACGGCGTGGGTATGCTCCACCGATTCTGTGGTTTGGGCAATCGTTTTCCTATTTTCTGTAGCAGCATCTGATGCAGTTTGGGCTTCCACTTTCCGCTCATCCATCAGTTTTTGTTCTCTTGAGATAAAGGTCGCAATTTGTGTACGGAATTTATCAAAATAGACCTTGCCCTTGGCCTGACCAACGAGCTCTGCAATCTCATCCATTGAAGCGGTTCCGCGATAGGCAATTGCGGGTTCAGTTACGTCTTGCTGCCATTGCTCGATGGTACTCTTTGTCTCAGCTAGAAGCTGTACCTGTGCTGGATTATCACTCACGGTTTTTGACAAAGAGACGATCAGCTCAGAAAAACTCTTTTTGCCAGCCACGTAAGGATTAAGAAAATCCTTTTTTCCGGCGAGCAGATAACCACGCATACCGGTTTCCATATCAACCGCAGCCGACAGAATTTCTTCAGCCACCCCGATCACGTCATGGGTATGCTCAACCCATCCGGCTGTATCTGCGAGTAATTTCACGTTGGCTTCATTGTTTAATGTCGCTGTTTTAGCAAGCTCTTGGCGCTCGATCATCAATTTTGTTTCTCTTTCGATGAAGGTGCCAATCTGAGCGCGGAACTTATCAAAGTAGACCTTACCCTTGGCTTCTCCTATCAAACTTGCCATGTCGTTCATGGTTTTAGCATTACCGATCTTGCGTCGTAAGTCTATGGTCGGCTCGGTAACCTTTTCCTGCCACTCCCGCAAAACAGATTCCATACTCTCAAGTCGTTGAACCTGCCTGGGATTGTCGTTGACTACTATTTTTAATTTACCGATACTTTCATAGGTGTTTTTCTCACCTTCTTTATATGGACTGAGGAATTCCTCTTTACCAGCTAAAAGATAGCCACGCATACCGGTCTCCATATTCACTGCCGAGCCGAGAATATCAGTGGCATCAGCTAAGACCTCATGGGTGTGTTCGACCCAACCGCTTGTTTTGACAATTGATTTAATATTGAGCATGCTGACAGCACCAAGAACAATCAACATTATAATAGGGATAAAAATCCCGAACAATATTTTGGTTCGCATACCAAGATTTTTGTAACTCATTCTTATCACCTCTGTTTTTCTAAAGCAGCATTGAACGCCATGATCGAGCTTGCTGACCTTCTACCAGCGACCCGATTAATTTTTCAAATTCTATTCTTTTTCCTCAACCACAGAGTCAGTTCCCTGCACCATGGTCAGTTCTTCAAAAGAGAAGACCTTGTCGATATCCAAGAGGATGACAAATATTTCTCCATGCTTTCCCATGCCTTTTATAAATTCGGTATTGAGGTTTGTGCCTATCTTGGGTGCAGGTTCAATCTGATCGGGTTCCAGTTCCACTACCTCCTGTACTGAATCAGCCAGAGCGCCCAGGACTGTCACTTCGCCATCCATTACAATTTCCGCAATGATGATACAGGTGTTGACGGTCTTTTCTGTCGGTTTCATACCAAATTTAAGATTCAGATCGATAACCGGTACCACACTGCCCCGCAAATTGATGACACCGCGCATGTATGCGGGGGTCTGGGGCACTCGTGTCACCGTTGTGAAATCCAGGACCTCCCTCACCTTGCCAATAGCCAGTCCGAAGACTTCTTCGTCCAGTTTAAAGGTTAGATACTGGTTCATTTCTATACTGCCAATTTCACTCATAGCATTTCCTCCCATCTCAATGTTTACGAATTTTCAGGATTGTCGTGTTCGTGAAAGCAGATTCCTTCAATTATGCACTTGTCTCCCTGAGTTAAAACCTTACTGAGCGGCTTCCATCAGCTCTAGCTGGTTGTTCCGTGCTTCCTGGACGAGGCTGGGAACATCAAGAATTAAGGCAAGGGTACCATCCCCTAGAATGGTGGCCCCAGATATCTCCTTTACATTTCGATACATATGGCCAAGATTCTTGATCACAGTCTGATGCTGACCAATAACCTCATCAACAACAAAACCGATGCGCTGGCCATCAACATGGGTCACAACTATCTGTTCTATAGCAGCGCGTTCACCGTGAATCTTAAAATGTCGTCTCAAATGCACATAGGGGATAAGTTCTCCACGAATGTGTGCCAGATTGCGACCTCGAGACGCTCCCGCCTCTTCTGTCTCAAGCTCCACACATTCCTCAACAGCGGACAGTGGTAGAACATAGCATTCATCACCAACTCTTGTTAAAAGGCCTTCTATGATCGCAAGAGTCAGCGGGATTTTCAGCGATACTGTTGTCCCCTTGCCTTCAACACTTTTAACGTCAACAGTTCCTCGCAGTGCATCTATGTTTGTCCGCACAACATCCATACCAACCCCACGACCGGAGACGCTGCTGATAACCGTTGCTGTTGAAAAACCTGGGGAAAATATGAAGCTATAGAGCTCGTCATCGGAAATCTCTGCACCCTGGACCATGAGTCCCCGCTCCACTGCTTTTCTTCTGATTTTGTCTTTATCAATACCCGCACCATCATCTTTGACACGAATGAGGACGTGGGCACCGGAATGTTCTGCCTCCAGATGGATTGAACCTTCTGGACTTTTCCCCGCCGCTTTTCTCTCCGCGGGAGGTTCGACACCGTGGTCCAGAGAGTTGCGGATCAGATGCACCAAGGGATCATTGAGTTTTTCGATAACTGTTTTGTCGAGTTCGGTGTCTGCACCAACGGTGGTCAAGACCACCTCCCGCCCAAGTTCATTGGATAAATCACGCACCAGTCGCCTGAATTTGCTGAACGTTGAGCCAATTGGTACCATCCTGATATTCATGGTATTATCGCGCATTTCTGCGCTGAGGCGCTCCACCTCTTCAGCGAGAAACAGGAGTTGGCCATCTTCACTTTCGTTGGCAACCTGGGTGAGGCGGGCCTGTACTGTCACCAATTCTCCGACAAGGTTGACAAGCTCATCCAGTTTTGATGACGGCACCCTGATACTTGAATCAATTACTGGCTTCTGCTGGCTCTGTATTTTGGATTTGGTTTTTCTTCGATGGTCCTGCTCGTTGAGGGCTAGATTAACCTTGCTTTCCGATATCAGGCCTTTTTCAACAAGTATTTGACCCAGGAGCTTCTGGCTATTTACTGCCTCTGACAACTGCTCGCGGCTCAGCTCACCACGCATGACAAGTATATCGCCCAACCGTAACATCTTCTCCTTCGAGTCCTCATCATCTGAAGAGTCATGGTGTTCCACAGCTTCTATTTGCAGCTCTGAGTCATCGCCTACAAAAATAAAAACATCTTCGATTGCATCTTTGCCTTTATCGGTGGTTAATAAAATATCCCAGCCAATATGAAACCTTTCGGGATCAAGCTCTGACAAACGGGGGATCGCATCACTTATAGCGACAATGTCACAATCGCCAAGTTCTTTCAGGTCTTCTAGAAGAAATATGGGATCGGTACCGGTTGCAAAAACATCTTCCGGCGGCATAAAGCGAATTCTCCAGGTAACGTATTGGTCTCCTTCGCTTTCGTCCGGCTCCTGTTGTTCTTGTAAAGGGGAGGATGACTCTTGTTGCGTGGGGACGGCAGGATAAAGCTTTTGGAGCGCAGCCACAACACGATTGGCCTCTTCTTTTGGTGCATCACTTCCATGAAGCACGGCATCGAGCATTCCCCGAATTATATCCCGAGAAGCCAGGGTTAGATCGATAAGTTCCCGACTGGCCTCCATGGTACCGCAACGCACCTGGTCAAAGACCGTTTCTACCTCATGGGTAAATGCGGAAACCTCATCGAAGCCAAACATAGCTCCAGAACCTTTTATGGTATGCAGCGCTCTGAAAACACTGCTCACCAGTTCGATGTTATCCGGTGAATCTTCCAGCTCAAGAAGCGATTCCTCTAGCTGTTCCAAAAGCTCGGCTGCTTCTTCAAGAAATACCACTCTACCTGCATCAAGACCTTGAACATCACTCATGACTCTCTGGCTCCTTGACTAAGGATGACTCTCTTGCCATCTTCAGCGATTTAACACCAATTTCCTCGGACTCCCGAGTGCTTGAAAAGGATTGTTTTTCCTGGGAAATCAACCTGTGCTGTTGTTTTCCGGAGGAGGTGGTCATTATGTAAAAAATCCCTGCCCCATAAGGTGATAGCGTTCGTTTGTATATCCAGATACTATCGCAGCACCTTTTTAACGACGCCAAGTAACTGCTCAGGCTTAAACGGTTTAACGATCCAGCCAGTAGCTCCCGCAGCTTTGCCAGCCTGTTTTTTTTCTGCCTGGGATTCTGTTGTCAGCATGATAACAGGAATGAATTTAGTCTTTGGATTGGCTCTAACCTTTTTTATAAGTCCAATACCATCAAGTTTCGGCATGTTCAGATCTGTAATAACCATGCTTATGTCAGCAGTGCCCAATTTGGCGACCCCATCTTGACCATCAACGGCCTCTATTACGGTATAACCAGCCCCTCTCAGGGTAAGAGAGACCATTTGACGGACACTGGCACTGTCATCTACGGTCAAAATCGTATTTCCCATTATTGAAATTCTCCCACACTTTCCTTAAAAATTAAATGCTGAATAGTTGCGTTATATTTGCTGTAATTTAGTGCCTTATAAATTACTAAGAACACATAGCGCTCCACAGGCAACTGGTCTTAGCCTCTTTTAAACAACCTATGTTTTTGCTGTACCCTGTACGTTCCAGCGTTTCCTTCATAACAACAATGACATCATCACTGAAATCGATTGTTTTACCGGAGAGGAAACATTCACGGTGAGCAGCGCAGATCAACTGGATAAAGGAAGCATCCACCGACTCGACATCTTCAAGACGCAGATGAAGGGCATCGACTTGTTCTATTGCATCGAGAAGTACCTTCTTGATCTCTTGACCATTGAGCATGGTTAATTCCCCCTGCAGGGACAGCATTCCTTCATTCCCATCATCAGTGGTGTTAACTTGCAGTATATGTTTCATTTAGTCTCTCCCTTGGAGTAGCTCTATCCTAATAGACTAAAACAACTCAATATTATCATCAAAGTCATCTTCGCTTTCCCTAGCCTTTTCCTTCTTCTGTGGTTTTTCTGGATCATCATCAAATAATTCAAATCCATCGTCCTCAAAAAGGTCGATGCCAGCATCATTGTTGCCTTCAGCTTTTTTCCCAGTAACCTCGGCATGGATTGAGCGTTCTCTTTCCATGACATACTTCTGCTTAAGCTTTTCCATCATTTTCTCGACTTTAGAGTTGTTTTCGAAGAGTTGAGGGAAATCGGTTTCGAGCTGATTTATAGTCTGACAGATAACTTGCCAGTTCCTGTCGATTCTATCGCCCATAACCTTTGGAAAGGTTATGCTAGGTATTAATTTCGTAATCCTCGTGGAAAGCTCCCTGTTTTCTTTGTCAATTTTTTGTGCAATATTACTGACTTCCTGCATTGTTGCAAGAATAGTGGCTGTAAGTATTTTGGCCCTTCCAATTATTGCATCAATGGCGTTGCTTTCTTGATTGAGATTTTCAGAAAACTGCATCTGTCTTTCAGCTCCCTCCATAATACTTTGCAGTATATCGATGGAAACAGACGCACCATCTCGCGTTTCCTGTGAGAGTGTGCTTAACTCTCTGGCAAGGACTGTAAGGGTATTACCGCTACTGCCAGTTTTTATGGCTTCAACCATTGCGTTAATTGCCAGTACCTTGACATCAAAAGCAATTTCTTCAATTTTGCTGACAAACTCTCCTATCTCCGAAACATTATCGTTTACGCCTTTACTGACTTCTGCGGCTTGCTCTACAACAGCCAGTGATTTATTGAGGGATACAACTATATTATCTATTTCGCTCTCGAGGTTGACGATGACAGATTTACTTCCCATTCTTCCTTCCATGCCAAGAAGAGTTCCGGCATCTTTCGCCTGTTGTCTTGCCTGGTCCATGGTTTTTTGAAGCCCTGTTTCTATCTGTTTTTTTGCAAGATAGATCTGTTCGAAAATTGAATTGAGATGGGCTACCTGAATGGAGAGGATACCGTATACCTCAAGAGCAATTTCCTCCTGCTCTTCATAAGAGGATTCAACCGAAACAAATTCTGTTTTTTCGCTGGTCTCACGAAGAGCATGGGCTACATTTTCAAGTTGCTGCCTGGAGATATCATGAAACTGCATGGCCATAACAACATCACCAATTCCCTGGCTCATGAGAGTAGAGCGTTCCTTGATTTCAGAAGCGAGCATTTCGGCTTTTGACCCCACCTCCTCCAGCGCACTTAAGATATTGAAAAGAGAAGTTTCACTCTGATCATCGTAGCGAGTTTCACTGCTGTTGAGCACATTTTTTGAGGAGCAAATATCCCGTTGAATGGTATTTGTCTTATCGCTACAGTTGTGGCAATTTTGCTGGACCAGAGAGGCAATGTCTGCAACCTCACTGGCAAGAAGCTGAAAGCCGCCAGTTGCACTGGTGTTTCGCGAACTTTCCACCTTGATAGCAATAGCCAGTACACGAAAGGTTTTGCCTATTGTGAAGAGTTGCTCAATGGGGAGCTGGAGTTTTTTCACCTGCAAAAGAAGCTCATTGAGAAGGTGCTCACCATCAAGCAATGAATCGAGTGTATCCTTTATCTTCAAGGCAACTTCATCAAAAATCCCTCTGGTTTCCTCAATTACTGAACCGTGGTTAGAACCGTTTTCATTATCATCATCCCTGAAATTTGATCTCACAGTGAGTTGCAGGGCCTTATCGGTCATTCCAAAACAAATGGTAGCCAGCTGATTGAGGGTCTCACCAATTTTCAGAAATTCAGGTTCAGTGTCAGGACCAAGCGAATTCAAATCTTTAGCACAAGATTTCATCTGCCCGGAATCTGCTATTTTTTGAGATTCTTTATTTGTCTGAGTCATAATATCTTCATCATCTTACTGGGCGAGGATTTATGCAGGCATTTTCTGCTACATTTTCTGTTAGTTTCTCTCTTGAAGAGAACGCGTGTTTTCTATTGTTGAAATAATTTTTTTAACGACTCCATTGAGTTCTTCCAGATCACCGGCCAGATTGGTAATGTACCTGGGGTTGAGATCGAGCGATTTTTTTAGCAGATCTTGATCATGTTTTGAAAGAACAAGAATTACTCTGAAGTTTTCAAATTTCTCAGAGATAGAGAGAAGAGACTCAAGTGACTCTTCCGAGGAGGCGCAGAGAATCATGAGGTCACCACTTCGCAATTTAAGACTAAGGGGTGAATTCAGATCGCAGCCTCCCGGCAAGATGATCATATTGGCAAAGCTATCCAGCTCTAATAGTTTTTGGGCAAATTGCTGCTCCTGCTTTCCCGCCGTACCTGCGTAGAAAAATATATTTTGTGGGGTCATAGCCATTATTCTCTAAAAGAGTTCTGGGATGAACATAAGATGAGTCTACAGTGTAGACTTGCAATCTATATGCCAAAACACACCAAACATTTACATCCACTAAATACCATTTATTCCAATGCCTTGAGAAAACACCAGCAGGATCATTTGGTCATACCTATCCATTTAAGAGATAATTGTCTAAAAAAGTAGAACTTTGTCAACTTTCTTAGACAATGACTGGAGTAAATATGCTTTGATATTTTTAAAAGGTGATGAGGCGTTACTGCTGAATAGTAAAAATAGTTGTTTGATTCCAAGCGGATTGATGATTGACCTGAATGGATGATGCTTGTGCTGGGTTGCTGTTTTTGGAGGAAATAATCCTGTATATAATGAAGAAAGCTATGCAGAAGGTCTCAGGAAGAAAAAAGTGTCTACTTTTTTAGACTGGGCCGTTTTAAGGAGAACTGGACGGACGGCTATGGACTCTGGTTATTCAGTCTTTTGAAGGGGTCGGTGAACAGTTACCGCTGACGCTATGTCTATTTATCAGCTGATATATCCTGGCACGTGAAATACCCGAGATACGGCATGCCTCTTTGACGTTTCCACGACATCCTTTCATTAAATCACAAATATATTCTTCTTCGACCATGGCCTTGTGGTCACGCCAAGTGCGCATTTCTTGAAGGGGACGGTGAACCCGCTCCTTTTCCTTTCTAGGGAGGACGGAATGAATACCCGCCTGGAGCATGCGGATGCGAAAATTATCGGGTAGGTGGACCGAGAACAACGTTGGCACATCAGCTGCCCCTGCAAAAACCTGTTCAAGTGTTTGAAAAAGTTCTCTCACATTACCGGGCCAGTCATGCGTCCTGAGGCCCTCGACAAAGTCTGGTGCCATACCTTTGCTTTCCTGGCCGTGACGATCGCAGAGCTTGTTAAGCCAAAAGATAACGAGCTCTTTTATGTCTTCCTTGCGTTCTCGCAGTGGTGGTAGATGCATTTCCAGACCTTTGAGGCGAAAGAGCAGGTCCTGGCGAAATGTTTTCTGATCAACCATCTCCACAAGATTACGATTTGTTGCTGCCACCAACCTGAACTTACTGGTTACTTCTTTGTCTGAACCAAGAGGTCGATAACTGCGTTCCTGCAGAACCCGCAGGAAAGTCTTTTGCATGGCAAGTGGTAGCTCACCAATCTCATCAAGAAAAAGGGTTCCCTGGTCGGCAAGTTTTATGATACCTTCACGTGGTAGATTAGCACCAGTAAATGCTCCCTTTACATGACCAAAGAGAACGCTCTCCATTAAGTTTACAGGTAGGGAGGCGCAGTCAACGACAACGAATTTTCCATTGGCTCTTGATGAATTATCATGAACAGCACGGGCGAAAAGCTCTTTTCCCGTTCCTGTTTCCCCGGTAATAAGGACACTGGCATCACTGGCAGCAGAACTGGCAAGTGCATCGAAGCTGCGCTGGATGGCATCAGATTCACCAATGATTTTTTTCCGTTTCAAAGCAACGGAAGCGACTTTAAACTTTTTTTTCTCTTCACGGTATTGCAAGGCGCGTTTGAGATGCAAAGGGAGGTCATGAATTACTTTTTGTTTCTCAATATAGCTCCATGCCCCTCCACGAATGGCAATCTCAGCACCATCACGGCCACCGTATCCTGTAACGATAATGACTTCCGGGCAAAATCGACACTTCTTGAACTCAGGCAAATAGTCCAACCCATTGCCGTCCGGCATGACCACATCTAACAAAACGATATCACAGGATTCTTGCCTGGCAATACGCAGTCCTTGCTGTAAAGTGTTGACAGCCTGAGCAGTATAGCCCTCACGTTCGATTTTTTTAACTAACATGGCCGCAAGAGCGGGATCGTCATCAACAACAAGAATCCGAACTGTCATATGGCACCTTACTTCCAGTTTCTGAAGAAAATGTAGTATAATTAGTGTGAAAGAAGAGATGTTTAGATCGCTTGGTCTTCATACCTCAACAGGTCTACGATTAAAAAAACAAGGCCCTGCTAGAGTTAAACTCATTGTATAATATCTGCCATGTAAAGACTAGATATGAATGAGGAAACGATATTTTTACGTCTTCTGAATGGAGTTTCTTTGTTTTAACCAAGCAAACCAATGTCACGCATTTCATGCACTAAACGATCTTTTTCAATAGGCTTGACAATATATGAGGTTGCCCCTCCCTTTGAATAGGCCTTGACCACTGTTTTTGCATCATCCAGAGCCGAAATCATAATGACCTTAACTTCTTCCGGACCAATAATTCCCATGGATGTCTCTACCTCCCTGATGCTTTCCAGTGCTTCATTACCATCCATTACAGGCATCATAACATCCATGCAGATAAGATCGTAAGGGTGATTTTCCCGCCATGCAATACGGAAAGCCTGGAGGGCTTCTTCCCCGTTCACAGCAATGTCGCAACTCCCATATTCTTCCATGATATCCCGGATAACCTGCCTGACCATAAAATCATCTTCCACGATAAGTATTCTGAGCTCTACTTTAGTTCCACCGGCCATACTTTACCTCCATTGCTGTGTAGAGAATTTTCTTGTTATTAGTGCCTTACTCAATAAAAGCAGCAATAAAAAACAAGTAGTCTGAAGACTGTACTGAAATTAAGAATTTAAAGTAACCGGCAAGGCACTTATACCCCCTTGTGGGGTGTTAGTGCCTTACTCCAGAAACACTGTAATAATAAACGACTCGCCAATTTAATCGAAGCTTCAAGAACTATCAGGAGTTTAATATTCGTCTTATTTCCGGGGAATTAATAAAGTTTTCGAATTCTGTCCTTAGCGTTTCTAGCTGTTCATAGCTAAGCTTCATTTCCTGATTATTTCTCATTTGCATCAGCAAACTAAAATATTCATCGGCTAATTTGGTAGCTCCACTTGCCATCGCCATTTCTTTGAGTTTTTGAATGTTTGGCACCAGATGGTGCACGTTTGTGTTGGCAGGAATTATTTTTGTTAGTTTCTCCAGGAGTGGCGAATGTAAGAGCTTGAAATTAACAATGTTAGTGAGCATGGTCGAGCGGTTACCCAAAGCTTTTTTTAAGGCCACTTTTTCATTAAACAACACATCCTGGAGGAGAGAAATATCGGGAGCTGGAGGTTGGCGCACTTCCTCCCTCCCCTGTCTCGGTGTTTTGGGAATATATTTACCAGCAAGTGCCAGCAACCTGTCTACTCCAAAAGGCTTTGCAGAAAAATCATCCATACCGGCATCGAGACATTTCTGCTTTTCATCTTCACTGGCAAACCCTGTTAAGGCAATAATTGGAAGACGCCTTTCCTGAGTGGTTCCCGAGAGACTCTCATTGAGTCTGATTTGACGAACGACCTCGTAACCATCCATCTCTGGCATTTTTAGATCCAGCAATAAGAGGTCGATGGAGCGGCTCTTTATTTCTTGAAGTGCTGTCACTCCGTCCGATGCAATGATGACGGTATATCGCCTAGACTCAAGAATTTCTCGAATAACCAGCTGATTTGTCATGTCATCTTCAGCAACGAGCACCGTTGCCATGGGGGGCTTTTGATCCCCTGAGGCGTGGGAGGAGGCTATCATTGTCCGATCATCGGGCGTTATTATTTTTTTAGACTGGGTACAGAACTGGCAGGTAAAGTGAAAAGTGCTTCCTTTGCCTGGTTCACTATCCAGCCAGATCCGTCCGCCTAAAAGTGCAACAAGTTTACTGCTAATATTTAACCCAAGTCCAACTCCTCCAAATTTGCGAGTTGTTGACGAGTCCGCCTGGGTAAAGGCCATGAATATGATATCCATCTTGTCTTTTTCAATGCCGATTCCGCTGTCACGAACAGAAAAATGAAGATTTACAGTATCCTTAGGCGCAGCAGTTCCTTTCAGTTTGTCCTTATTTGTGAGTTTACAAAGTATTTCGACCTTACCAAACTGTGTGAATTTAATGGCATTGGAGACCAAATTTAAAAGGATCTGCCGAAGACGAGTCGGGTCTCCAGTGACCCTGCTTGGTACATTTGCTGCTACAGAGCACACCAGTTCGATAGATTTTTCTGCACCATATAAACTTTGCAAATCAATGACAGAGGAAATGATCTTTTTGGGATTAAACGAAATTGACTCAAGGTTCAGTTTACCAGACTCTATTTTGGAAAAGTCGAGTATATCGTTTAGCAGATTGTGCATAACAGTTGTTGAGACTCTTGCCATTTCGAGGTAGGCCTTTTGCTTTGGCTCAAGCTTCGTATCCAGCACAAGGTTTAGAAGTCCAATGGCGCTGGTGATAGGGGTTCGGATTTCATGACTCATGTTGGCCAGAAATTCACTCTTTGCTCTATTGGCATTTTCTGCCTGGCTCTTTGCGTCCCTCAAAGAGATTTCTAGATTTTTTCGTTCTTCAATTTCTTTTTTGAGGATACGGTTTGCTGCAGTGAGATCAAGAGTACGTTGTTCAACAAGGTCTTCAAGTTGATCACGATATTTTTCCAGACTTCGCTGCTTTTTCTGAACATCCTGTAGTAATTTTTGTTTTTCCAGGCTTTTTTCTATAGTGATATTGAGTTCGTCAAAATTTATGGGTTTCTGCAAATAGTTAAATGCTCCTGCTCCCATGGCGCTTATAGCGGACTCAATATTAATATACCCTGTTATAACAATGCTTTGCAACAACGGGTCGATTTGTATCGCTTCTGCTATCAACTGACACCCGTCCATTACCGGCAACCGGTAATCGGTAATGAGAACATCAACATGCTCTTGACGAAGAATTTTCAGGGCTTCCTGTCCTGACGCAGCACAGAAGGTCTTGTAGGAGCAGGAACGCAGCTTTCTGGCCAGAAGTGTAAGGAGATGCGGATCGTCATCAACAACAAGGAGTTGTGCCTTGAACATGGTCTATCCTTTTGAAAACCGATATAGGAAGGTGAGTTTAACTTCTCACCTGAAATATCACTCGCCTATTTCCAATTATGCGTTGAAAAACATACTGCTGTCAAGGTGGCCTTTAAGGTAATGCTGTTGAAACAACAGAACGCAAACGTACCGCGTCAGAATTCAGTTACCACAACACAACTATCCGATAAATTACGAAAAATACTACCACGCTAATGGCATACCGTCTCACCGTTTCTTCGAGCTTAGCACATAACACCCTATTTTCGGCTGATTTCTATGCAAATCTGTGTATTTTTCACACCACAAATGACACTGCATGCCTCCAAATAGCCGTCAGGAGGGCAACCCGAATAT
>JAAELB010000646.1 GCA_024227155.1 Desulfobulbaceae bacterium | reverse complement strand
CATCACATCTCAAACTTTCATTGACATCATGGACATTACAAAAAAATGTCAATGAATGTTCATGACATAAGAAAGGTCAATGAATGCTCATGACAAAGTATTTTGATTAAAGGAAATACAACTAGTTTTTGATTTGCTAGATAGAACTCAATGATTTGCTCAATGAATGTTCATGATGTTAACAGAAAGTGTACCCAATCTTTCTTTGACACTTATATAATCTCTAATGGTCAATGAAAGTTACAAACTATCAAATGGCCAATTGTTGGTTTTATTCTTGAAAAACTTAATTTTATATAATCAAATCTACAATACTTTCCCTCCTTCAAGTCTATTCACAAACCTTAGTGCCCAGTTTGAACTTAACCTTGTAATTTATAAATCGCTACATCTCGAAGTTTCATTGACATGATGGACATAGAAAAAATGTCAATGAATGTTCATGACATAAAAGTATTTGATTAAGCAGGGTTACAAGTCAAAACCTGTTACTTGTCATGAGAATCAACCCGTCCTCCCTATTGTTTATATTATCTAAACCAAAATTCTGACTCGTCCTCCTTGTTCTCCTCAATTTCTACTTGTCAATATGAGTGGATGGGTGATTAATT
>JAAELB010000645.1 GCA_024227155.1 Desulfobulbaceae bacterium | reverse complement strand
CCATTTGATTTTGTTGTAGGTATTCTGGAAGAAAGCGTAGCAACAGAGGTAACGGTAGAAGAAGAAATAGCCAAGGGAATACAAATTCAAGCATTAGGTTACTTGCTCTTAACTAAGTTTAATAAGCTAAAAGGTTTTATGACGGGATTCACTCCTTCGTAAGGATGCTGCTGGATCCAAAGTTTGGTTTGTTCTATTAATGAGTGCCACTGTTTCTCTGTGCACGCTTCTTTTGGTACTTGGTATAGGTTATCACCTAATAGTTGGTGGGCATTACTATCAAATACTTGTTTTTTATTATGAGTATTTAAAAAATTAAACCAATCTTTTCCTGTTTGTCGCGCAATAATTTCACGAGGGAAAATATAAAGAGCAGTTCCTTTTATTAGCTCTGCTAGTTGATATAGTCGCGCTTGTTCGGTTAACGAAGAGTTTGCTAGGGAAGATGCGAATAAGTCCCCGATGTGAGATCATAGCTGCATAGTAAATTACAGCCATTACCGTCCATGAGCCAACAGTTAACTTTTGCCGATAGTGAGTTTTCCAGCAAGCGCCGCCAGACCCGCAAAGAAATT
>JAAELB010000644.1 GCA_024227155.1 Desulfobulbaceae bacterium | reverse complement strand
GAAGGTGATTTTTTTTTCTTTTTCTACAAAAATAATGTGGGTTGGTGTGGGGTGCTTGGGGTGAATTATTTTTTTCGTCTACAAAAAAAGACTAGTTGGGGGGGGATTTTTTTTCTCATTCTCAAAAAAAACTACAGTATGGATGCGGGGCTTGTTGAGGAGGTGCCCCAGGGGGCAGTGGGGCCTGGGCTAAGTACCCCGGGGGGTGAAAAACTATTTTTATTCTATAGTATGGATGGGGGGGGGGTGTTGTTGGGAAAGTGTCTCAGGAGGCAGGGGTTTTTGTTTTCAGGACAATCTAAAAATGACTAGTCATTGAGGAATGAGTGGGTGTGTTTTCCTCATTGGACATTAAACAATAGCAGGATAATCTAAAATGACTAGGCAGTGAGGAATGGGTGGGTGTGTTTTCCTCATCAGACAAAAGAAGGATATTATTAAATCTAAAAATGACTAGTTTTTGAGAAATGGGTGGGTGTGTTTTCCTCATGAGACATCACACAATAGCAGGATAATCTAACAAGACCAAAATGACTTTTGATATTGATTTGAGTAGCAAAGCGATTGTCGAAATCTTATTGAGAATAAATGTAATATCAATACAATTGATGAAGGGTTGAAGGGGGGAATGACCGTTAAAATTCCAAGTGATTTTCAAGACTTCTGGATATTTCATGAGTG
>JAAELB010000643.1 GCA_024227155.1 Desulfobulbaceae bacterium | reverse complement strand
CTTCGGCCATACGGAATTAAAAAAGTGGCCAGGTCAGGAATTCTCGCTCTTTATAGGGAACTGGAGGTAGAGTAAGAGAGTAACAACTGGTGTCTGTCCGTTAGAGTGCCATCCTTTTGCACGTTTCATTGACTTGGCTTAAATATTAGGGGACAGACCCCGATTTAAATATTAGTAAATATTAGGGGACAGACCTCGATTAAGCCGGAGGTGCGCAGTTTGCTGATACCAAAGACTTTTTATCGGGGTCTGTCCCTTAATATTATTTATCGAACGATTCTGGAGAAGTGTAAAATACGAAGAAATTTATACAAAAGAATACGACTCTATAGACGAACTCACCAGGTCATTAAGGATTTACTTTGAGTTTTACAATAATGAACGAACTCACGCCGGGCTTGGAGGAAAACACCAGCAGAGGTCTGCTGGGGCCCTCTCACTTTAAAGAAGGCAGCTTAAATTTACCCTCTCAAAGGTGGTAATACAGCATATTAGCCGTAAAACTACGAATACATTCCGTGCTTATACGAAAATCGGTAGTGGATCTATCTGTGGGTATCAAGGCCAAGGCAAGTGCTCGTTCCTCGTAGCCTTGATACCCACAGATAGATCCACTGAACCTGAAGGTGGCGATGACGGAGAGGCGTCTCCGACGGGGCTCCAACGTACAGGCTGATGGAGTGGAAACAGGTAATCTTGCTCTAGCTTTTTAAAGAAAAGATGTCTTGACAATGGGGTCCACTTTAAGTCCCATGTTAAGAAGGGGATTTTAGACATCGCCAGTGATCTATCCCGTCTATTCTAGAAGCATTTCCCAAAAACAAATAAAAGGCTATGGACACTCACATATATGAATGATTCATTTCCATCATCGCCGGACGATCTAGTGGCGCATGTGCTCTCTGCTTATGAAAAAAATGACCTGGAAAACACTCAAGTAGGCTGCGAGCAAATACTTCAGTTGGGTGATGCCAAAGACAGAGATAAGGCCCTTGCCTGGCAGTTGCTAGGCCTTAATGCCCGGAGTAAAAAAAGTTACAAGGAGGCTATTCACTGTTTTAAATGTGCCATCGAGTTGCAGCCCGAAGTGCCTGAACTGAGGTTCGGTTTAGCTGATCTCTATATGGTTTTGGCGGCAGAGCATTACGGAGTGTCACATATGGATGAGGCTGAGCGGTACGCACGGGAGGCCCTGCGTTGGCATGGTCACTCTGTTAAGGCGATCAATATTCTGGGTGTGGTATTGCAAGAGAAAGATCAGTTGCTGAAAGCGCAGCATTGGTTTGAACAGGGGTTAAAGATTGCCCCTGGGAATCCCCAGCTTCTACTCAACTATGCCGACCTATTGCTTGCCCTAAAGCAAGGGAAGGCGGCAGTTAAGGTTTTTAAGAAGGCTCTGGCTCTGAGACCAAATCATGTAATAACTTTGCTCAATTTTGGCGCTGCACTGAACGCAATCGGGCAAGAAGGGCAGGCCGTTCAACTACTCCGGCGAGCGGTGCAGTTAGATCCCGGTAATTCTGATGTCCATTTTAACCTGGCCACCGTCTATGCAGCGGTGTATAAGAGCGAGGAATCGGCCCGGCACTATGAGAAGGCATATGAACTCCGCCCTGCTATGGTGACTGCTCAGGCCAATGCGCTCAGGCAAAGAGCTGAATATTGTGATTGGCGCGATGACTGGGACCAACAGGTCAGGCAATTGATAGATAACCAAGCTATGGCACTGGAGGCAGAAGAGCAAATCCCACTCAATTTGTCGCAAATGGGTTCCTTTCCCATGCCTTGCAGCATGATGCGACAGGCTGCCTGTTGGCAAACCAAATGGCTGCGGCACCAGAAGTGGATTAGAGGCGATGTGTCACAGCCCAGTACAAGAACAAGCAGCCGCAATGAGCGACTCCGGGTTGGCTATTTCTCGCACGATTTTCGGCATCATGCTTCCGGGCATTTGACGTGTTCGATGTTTGCCTATCATGATCGTCAAAAAATAGAGGTTTTTACCTACTCCTATGGGCCTGATGATAAGAGCCATTATCGGCAGCGCATTCAAGCGGGCAGCGAACATTTCATAGATCTTGATGGTGCCGATGACCACCAAATCATAGACCGCATCCTTGCCGATGAGATCGATATTCTGGTGGACCTCTGTGGCTATGTAAGAAATGGCCGACCCGATGTGTTGTTGGCCCGCCCCGCACCTCTGCTCGTACACTATTTAGGTCACCCCAGCACCTTGGGTGGTCTAGTCGATTATTTTATCACAGACCCTGTACTTATCCCCCCCGATAGTCCATTACGTGATGAGTTTGAAGAGGCATTGATCTATCTGCCAGATACCTATCAGATGACAGACGATGAACCACCAGTATCATATGAGGAGGTGACGAGATCTCAGTATGGTCTGCCGGAGGACTCATTTGTATTTGTCGCCATCAATAACAGTTACAAAATTCAGCCTGAGATCTTTTCCGTATGGATGGAGATTTTGAAGGCTGTACCTGGCAGTGTGCTATGGTTGCTGATGAGGGCGCCTCAGTTTAAGGAAAATTTGTCAAACGAGGCCCTGCGGCAAGGTATAGATCCATCCCGTCTGGTCTTCTCAAAGGTGGTATCAAAACCGGAACATCTGGCGCGTTGCCGTCTGGGTGATCTGTTTTTAGACACCACCATTTGTGGCGCCCATACCACGGCTACCGATTCACTCTGGGCCGGTGTTCCGGTAATTACCTGTCCAGGTGAACGTTTTACTGAACGTGTGGCGGCCAGTCTCTTAACGGCGGCAGGACTGCAAGAACTTATTGTCGATGATCTAGGTGAATATCGGCAACTGGCAATAGATTTGGCCAGAGACAGGCAGCGTTACCAAAGTATCCGTGAAGAATGGCAGGAAAGGCGTCTTTCCTCACCATTATTTGATACATCGGTCCGGGTAAAACAACTGGAACAGGCTTATGAAATCATTTGGGAACGTCACTCTGCTGGGCACAAACCGCAAGATGTGACAGTGTAAGAAAATTGCAAAAAATTGGGGTCAAGTCCTGAATTGTGCAAAACCCACAATAATTCAAATATAGACATGTTTTTAACCCTGTAAAACCACTTTTAAAAACGAGAAATAGTTTTCACACGGCCTGTCAAATAAGCATCCATTCACTCATAAAAAAGCCACCTCAATTGAGATGGCTCTAATAGATATAGGCAATATTGTGGGTTGGTTAAAACTTATACGGATAAGGAAGTTAACTACTCTCTATCAATTGATTTAATTTATCTTTTCTTACATTCAGCTTTGATTTAGTGCCTTACTCCATAGAAGCTGTAATAAAAAACAAGAAATTATGAGATCGTTTTGAAATCATAAACTTAGAGTTATCACCAAGGCACTTATCCAGTGATACTAAAAAAGTTTCCGACTTGTCGGGTTAGTATATTGTTTATGTAAAAAAAACCCCTTATAAGTATCATTGCGCCTACAAAGAATAGGGATCGATACCTGGAAACAATTCATCATGCGATTGATAATCAAAGTTATAAAGATTTTGAATGGCTTATTTGGGATCATTCACCTCAACCGTCTCAATATATAATGAGTTTTAAACAAAACTACATCAATTACTTTCACACAACCAGAAATACCAGTGTAGGTCTTAAAAGAAATTTGCTAATTATTGAAGCAAGCAGACCATATTTGTGAAGAACAGAAACAGTTCATATCGGAACTGTATCGGGGAAGTTCGGCAAAGCGGCTGATATATGTTCATCCCATAGAGATTGGTCAACGAATATGATTATCAAGAAAAACATTAATTCAAATCTGCCAGCTCCTCCAAACTCAAAATATTATTCGGCAAATGACCACGGAAGTAGAAGTATCAATTACCCAAAAAGGTATAAATATTGCCTGTCATGATGTTTGCCGGGATTAACCGATCTTCCGCCACCAAACCCCGACTCCGTCAATATCATTAATGGGATCGGTGATGCTTTTTTCTTTTCTAAAATCGTGAACAGCTTTCTTGCAGGCCGGTACAGCCCCATAATCATCAATAATCACAAAACCGCCCTTGGAAAGTTTATGGTAAAGATGTTGAAAGCCCTCCATGGTTGATTGGTACAAATCGCCATCCAAACGTAAAACCGCCAGGCTCTTAATGGGGGCAATGGGCAGAGTATCCTTAAACCAGCCCTTTAAAAATTCCACCTGGCCGTCCAGTAAATCATATTTTCTAAAATTATCCTGAACCTCTTGTAAGGAAACCCTTAACTGATCATAGGTGAAATGAGTATCGCCTGCGTCTTCGGGGTATTTATTGCTTTCTGGAACTGGCAGGCCTTGAAAGGAATCAGCACACCAAATTTTTCTATCTGTTACGCCATAGTCCTTGAGGATAGCCCGCATAAAGATGCAAGCCCCGCCCCTCCAGGTTCCGGTTTCAATAAAATCACCGGCAATATCATCTTCTAGAACCTTTTCAACAATTTCCCGCAAATTGGCCATCCTCAAACTGCCAATCATGGTATGGGCCATGGAGGGCCAATCTAAACCACGCGCTCTCTTTTTCTTGCTATAGGCCTGCCCGGACCAGATATCTTGAGGCCGGTCCTGGTAGATTGTATTTGTCAAACATTTTTGCATGAGATCCAAGTATAGGCTGCGCTGTCTGGACTCATGGCTGATTTCAGTGAAAACTTCTTCGCTGATTCCTTTGTTGATTTCTTTTCTAGTTTCTTGGCTTAATATTCTACTGCCATCTCCACTACCATCTTCGCTGCCATCTTGACTAATTTCTTGATCTGTCGGTTCATATTTAAGATTCAGAGCATTGCCAAGATATTCGGACTGTTTTGTTCTGCTAAAAATTTCAAAACCCTTGGCTGCGATTTTTTGCCGTTCATCCTCCCGGGCCAAATAATACAGACATTTTTCAACCAAATCCTGATAGGGGGTCAATGCCACACCTCCTGCAAACCTCTCCTCTAAATCCATGTCCTTGCCAGTTTCAGAAATCACAAAACATTTATTGGCAAGAAGATAGGAGACCCTGACGATTTCAAAAATCCGGGATTCATAAAAATGGATATTTTAAACCACCTTGGCCCTGCTAATATAAAGATCCCGTTTTTTGCCATAAACACCGAAAAGATGGACAACATTCACTCCTTTTGCCTTTAATTCCTCTAAAACCTTCAAACGGCGCTCATTTAGCGAACCGTAGAATAAAATATCAATATCTTTTTCTTTTCCGGCCATTTTACCTATGATTGATGACAACTCAGGCTCATAACCTATCTGGCAAAGATTAACGCCGGTTATTGCCATTTTAGACAAAGCTTCAATATTCGCCCTGCTATAATCTATGACAGGATAGGAATTGAGCAAATTTATATAGGACTGAGTCATCCAAGGAGAACCTGCTCCAGGTTAAAAAGAATAAGGTTTTCAGGAAGCTCCATGAGAAATAGCCTGGGGATTAAATTCCCCCCCAAAACAATCGCGGTTCCAGAAATATCCTTTTCACTGGTAACAATGGGCGCATCATAGCCAAGGCTTGCAAATCCGCTTCTAAGCCCGCGGGCCAATTCAAGAAATACCGGCGTATTTTCATAATCATCGGGATTCACCAGCCAGATGCAATATTGCTGTTTCTTTAATTCCCCGGGGCCTGCGATATTTTTTATATTTATGGAGGGAGCAGCGGCCTTTTGGCTTGCCGTTTGACATTCAGGCGTCGATCCTTCCAGCACAGTTTCTTCCAGTGGAGATCCTTCATTATTCTCAGGCTTGAGGGGTTGCCGTTGCTTTCCGCGGAAATGCTCAAGCTGGGCAAGATCATTTTTGTCCAGAGTCCGTTTTTTCAAAACCACGTTCATGGAATCTACAGCCCTTGGCGTCCGGATAATGTCTTCAATATTTTTAACGGAGTTTAGGAGTTTACGGCCATACTCACTTAAATTAAAAGCAATATTACGGTTATGAACAAACCTTGCTTCCGTCCAGCCTAAATACCAAAACCAGTCCGTGTAATACAGCCATGAATTCTCATTAAATGCCCTGATGTGGGTGGGATCCTGCCAAGCGCCCAGGGAAAGATCATAGGGCACGTTAATTTCAAAAAGCCCTCCCGTTTCCAAAAGATCCAGACAAGTTTTCATTAAAACCGGCAAATCGGAAAGATGTTCCAAGACATCGTTGGCAAAAATTTTTTTAAAAGAACCTTTCTTAATTGTCACCCAGCCAAAACGCTCCGTATTAAATGAACGCACCCCTTTGCCAAGAAAAGGCTTATTCAAATCTAAATGGATATCAGGCCGCCAATACTCGTTGATATCAATATTTAAAAAATCAGCTAAAAAATTCTTGCCGCTGCCAATATTTATTTGTTTTGGTATTTCCATTTATTCATTCCGTGTAATTATTCAGTATAGGCACAAAAACTATCAAATTTCACGGCGCAGTAACTGCAGGTATAAGGAGTATAAAAGACCTATATACCAATGACAATCAGCTAAATGAATATTAGTGAATATTAGTGAATATTAGGGGACAGACCTCGATTAAGCCGGGGTATTAGGGGACAGACCCCGATTAAGCCGGAGGCGCGCAGTTTGCTGATACCAAAGACTTTTAATCGGGGTCTGTCCCCTAATATATATATGTCCTAATATAATAAACTATATTTGATAATTAATAGTTGGAGGTCACCTCAGCTCATTGTATGTAGCATTTGAAGTTACTGTGCGAATTTTTGCAAGCTGTAGACTACTTCCCCTAAACCTAATACCTCGTCTCCATCCACATCTGCATTTATATTCAAACCAATGGGATGAGAACCTGATAAGACTTGTAATCCTACAATAATATCTTTCAGGTTAACGGTATCATCTCCATTAATATCACCGAGTAATGCAAAGTTGGCATTGATGTTACCCGTGTTGCTTGACGATGTTATATTAACTTGATCAGCACTGTCAAAATCAGCCTGATCCTTATACCATTCACCATGGTATTCATCGTCCCAATAGGAGAAATGAACCCTGTGCCAACCTGGCGGCAATCCGGTTATCACATAATCGCCGTTATTGTCTGTGTTGGTAGAGTTAAGCATATTGGAGTTACTATCGTAAACCTGAACAGATGCCATGAAGATACCGGCATCCCCATCGGTGACCCTACCTGAGAGTGAACCTCCTAGCTCCAGGATAGAGTCAATACCTGTGGTGTCTGTGGGTGGGACGACCAAGACTTGCTCTGCGTGTTCATCAACATACTTGTTGTTGTACCATTCTTCGACATAACTTGTCATAATCGGAGGATTGAATTCAACCTTGTAGGAACCCTGAGGAATGCCGCTAATCACATAATCACCATTACTATCAGTACTGTCAGATCCTAAAATTTCACCACCATTATTCCGAACATACACCGAAACTCCGGAAATCGCAGTATTCCCATCGGTCACCCTGCCCGTGATGGCACTACCTGGTTCAAGCACTGCATCAATGTCGGGCGTGTTTGTGGCAGAAGTTACTGTCACAAGGTTCGAGCTGAATATAGACACTTTATCGTTGTAGCATTCGGTCGCATAACCCGGTGGAGCTATGAACTTAACGGAGTAAGGCCCGGATGGCAAATCAGTTCTTGTGTAATAACCTTCAGAATCGGTATAGATTGATGAATAACCTGACCAGGAAGAGCCTTGATGCGAATAAAACCATACTTCAACTCCTGCAAGCCCAATATTTCCGTTTGTCACTCTACCGGAAATAGATCCCGTGGGTGCCTGCACAAGTACAGCATTTATGGCCGTAGTATCAACTGGGGCATTTACCGTAACCGGGTTGGCGGTTGCAAAATCACTTTTGTCATTATACCACTCATCGATATAACCAATACGGGACCCAGAAAACTCTACGCTATGATTCCCCGAAGGTAAACCTATTACGATATAGTCTCCATTAAAGTCGGTGGTGTTACTACCTAAAAGAGTTTGGCTACTGTCGTATACATGCACATCAACACCCGTAATACCGGTGTTTCCTTCGGTAACCCTGCCAGAAATCGAGCCCAGAGGTACACGTTCAAGGACTGCATTAATATTGGGCGTGTCAGCGAGTGCGGCTACCGTGACCGAGTTGGAACTGCTAAAATTGGTTGTATTATTATACCACTCACTGACATAACCCACTTCACCAGCCGAGAACTCTACCTTATGGCTACCTACTGGTAATCCTGTTACAGTATAGTCTCCATTTATGTCGGTTTCAACAATGTCAGGCGTATGGAAGAACTGATTCCCTAATGTGTCGTACACCTTTACAAACACCCCGGCGATCCCAACATTTCCATCGGTCACCCTACCAGAGATGGAACCGGCACGTTTAAGGCTCCCGTCAATTCCTGGAGTAGCGAATCCTGCGGTTACTGCTATCGGGTTAGCGTTGGATAAGGTGCTTTGATTATTATAGTATTCACTGACATAACCGGCGTCTGCTTTAAATTCTATCTTATAATCAGCAGGAGATAGGTCAGTAATCGTATAATCGCCATTGGTGTCAGTAAAAACAGCTCCTGAAACACATGACCACATAGAAGGAATAGGTTGAGAACAGAGAACAACCTTTACTCCAATGAGTCCTGTGCCTGTTGTCTCATCTGTTATCTTGCCGGAAATGGAACCTGAACGTTCAAGAGCAATATCGGGTATGGTGGTATCGGTGGGAGCTGTTACCGTGACAGAATCAGCAGTTTCAAAATCTTTCTTACTATCATACCACTCACTGCTGTAATCCGTACCATAAGCTGAGTATTCTATTTTATGATTACCTGATGGTAAATTTGTAATTGAATACGCTCCGTTGTTATCTGTCACAGTATCGTTCAAGTAGGCGTAACTTGCATCATACACAGTAACCAATATACCGCCTAATCCTGTGTCACCATCGGTTACCCTTCCAGAGACAGAGCCAGTCGAATAGCCTGCATAAACTCCACAAGGAAACAATATTGTAAGCAGTACCAATACTAATTTTAAGTACATTGTTTTTTGCACCATTTTCTCATTTTGACTTTCGGCCATCACCTTGTTTTCCATTTGAGAATCAAGTTTTTCCACATTTCTTATGATATAGTTATCTCCCTGAGATACGGGTAAACTAGATGCGTAGTCAAGTTAGTCCCGGGGGCGTTGACACCGTAGGTAGTTCAACTTACATGTGGTTTTTGAAAGCAGACAACAAACATCATTTTGCTGTATCCACTCATATAAATCCCCCAGAGATGAAGTTCTTTTCCCCCTTCCTGCTCTGAACCCTATTTCGCCAGAGTCTTCATGATGTATATCGCATCAACGACCCCAATAGGTTCCGAGGGGATGAGTGTGGCATTTTTATCAAGCGATTGTCCATCTGCTGTTGCAGCAGTAACAACCTGAAGAGCTACAATGGCGTCGGCTAGAGTTAGCTCATCGCTTGAATCGACGTCGCCAGTGAGAGAATTTGTGAGGGAAAAATTGGCAGTAACAATCTTTGCACTATCCATTGTAACTATGCAATTTGGGGTTCCTGAACAACCTTCACCACTCCAACCGATGAAATTTGAACCTACAGAGGCCTCTGTAGAAAGAGTAACTGTAATTCCTTCTTCTAATGTTCGGTTACATGACGTACTTGTGTCGCTGCAAATTGTAGCAACCGAATCAAAGTTGATGCTACCAGTACCGTTTCCAGGTCGGTTAATGCTTACAACATGGGTGGTTAGAACCGCTATCCTAGCACCGTCTGAGCCTACAAGAGTGTTGCTGTTTCCGGAAGAATCTGAAAATTGGGTGGCACCTGATACTTCCTCAAAATGCCACAAACCCGAGGTGTCCAAATCTGTGGAAAAAGGGATCGTCGATGGAGTGAACTCTGTAGTGTGCCTTATAGTTTTTGAAACTCTCAATTCATCAACGTATGGTTTGTAGGTCGAGCCTCTTTCAAGTCTCAGAGTAGTTGTAGGTGTATAAACGTTAGTAGTAAGAGAAGAACTTGCTGGTAGCAAATCGCCGTCCAGATAAAAGCCTATTGTCTTACTCGATGCTTCAAACGTGACGGCTATATGGTGCCAGCCTCCAGTTACATTCCAATCTCTTGTAAAAAAACTAAACCCTTTTAGTTCTCCTACTATTCCTGTCGAGACAACTACGGTAAAATCTACGTAACCGTAATCATCTTCATCCATTGAAATATGACAAAAATCATCTTTACTGAAAAAATCAAACCCATTGATTGTGTAAGGGAAATATATGTAAGACTCGATTGTAAAATCGTCATTGTACGCAGGCCAGTTGCCTAGAGGTCCCTGGTTAGTAACCAAGGAGTCATATTCTTCAAGGTACAAACCGCTATTACTAAGTGGAGATGGGTTATTGCATTGGCGTGAGAAGACAAGAGGGAAATATATAAAAAAAACATGTTAAGAATACATTTGGGCATGATAAACCTCTCATATTTAGCGTCTGATACCCCAGGCATCGTTTCAATCTATTCTATTCAGTTTTACTTACGGCGACACACTTTACCAACGAAGGAAAGAAAATCAAATAGGTATTTATACCTATTGGGTGGTTAATTCGCTACAATTGAGATAAAATGTTACTTATAAGATTATCTGGTATATTATATGAGTCTCTCAACGACAATAGATGTCCCCTGACAAAGCTTGTTTGATTGAAAATGATCAACAGTCAGGGTCATTAAATGGGTCAAGTCCGCTTTTGACTTTTCAAAACCTTTTCTTTGATAGCATCGATTTCCATTTGCAGGTGCTTGTCCTTTCCAACACGCAGATTCATCCTCTGGACTACACTGCTCTCAGTACTATAGTTATTGATTCCGAACTCCTGGCCGCCACTTGGCAAGGTCAGACAGCATAATCGGCGAACGAGATAAATCCCGATATCCCTAGGCAGGTTTTCAGTTCCTCTTTTTGATACAAGAAGTTCATTTCTGGAAACCCCGTAGTGCACACAAACGCATAAAATCAACTTATTTCGCGGGTCTTGGTTTCTTACTTCGGGTATCACAATTTACTGAAAAATGTTTCTTTTCAGTTAGTTGGCTCATGCTGGTTCCTTTTTTTAACATAATTTCAAAGAAAGGTCAAAAGCGGACATGACCCCTTTCCCGAAGTTTGGGAAAGGGGAGCCTTACGGTTCCAAGACACAAAGAGGTTAACGAGAATACGGCAAACAAATTCTTGATCAAGCCGAATAATAAGGGAGAGGGGTCGGTGGCCCCTACGTATAAAATGGGACTTAATAATCGATACTATGCTGTTTTTAGCAAAGAAGCCAGCGGCTATAGCATGCGATTTCCTGATATTGAAGGAGCTATAACAGAGGGGTCTAGTGTGGATGATGCGCTTGAGATGGCAGTTGACGCACTTTCAGCCATTTTAGCTGTTGGCAGAAAGGGTCGAGATTACAAAAAACCAAGTTCGTTTAGCGAAATTGCAAAGATAGCATCCAAAGGTGATCTTGTACTTCCTGTGTTACCCGATGCAAAGGTAATGGAAGAGTACAAACCAAAGAAAAGAATTAATATTATGATTGATGCGACTTTGTTGGCGGATGTTGATCGGGTAGTTAAGCGAAAAAAAATTGATCGTTCAAAGTGGTTGGCGGACTCTGCAAGAATGAGGTTGAAAGGAGTTTTTCAAGCGTAGGAAAGATATCACGAGTATAATACAGCCAGTAGGGTGCGCAATGCGCACCATCCAATCGGCCAATAATCGTCAAATTATTGTGGCGACCCATTCGACAGTTATCTGTTTTTCTCAATCGGGTGGTAATTGGGTCTCCAATGGTGCGTAATGCGCACCCTACCTGGCTGCCGGAATGACGAATCGAAATGTCGGGTTTTTCTGTATATTACTGATATTACGTGTTGTGAAAAGAGGCCAATATGCAAAATTTACGAGGTCTGTTAGGCATCGACGGGAATCTTCATCTCACCGAGAGAGTCTTTTTCGAGCCGAAAATTGCTGGTAACTGAGTTATTTGAGTTAGTCTCCGTACCCCTTATCCAGTTTTTGGACAGCAATGATGATCTTTACGCGCTCAGATTACATCCAGAAAGGTAAACGGTTTCCCTCTTTGCTCTGTATGCAAAATTGATGAAAGCGGATTAACGATACCTAATCTTCTTGCTGCCCCCTTGGCTCCCTCGATCTCTATGTGAAAGACCTTTGACTCTAGGGTCGTACCAGATTTCTTTTGAAATTTTGGTAATAAAAACAGCCAGTCGGTAATTTGAGACTCAAGGTGTTCCTCGACACCAAAACGCGTTTCAAATCGCCATACCGAAAAATCTTCCCCCACCGTTTTTCCTTTGGAGACTGGAACCTTTGCTTCGAAGGTATACCTAACCAGATCATCAATATTTATAGAAGTTATACGTGCCGCGCTCAACTCTGGAATTTTTCCACTAGATCCCTTCGGAGGAAAGGCTTCCTGGGCCGTTTCTTCATCTGTGTCGCATGGAATATTGCCTTGCCTGGTTACCTGCAGCGAGACAGGAGGTGGAATGATCTTCCTGTCTGTTCCAATAACATGGTCAATCAGCATGAGATTATTAATAGTTGAAAGAGCTTTAGAAAATATTTTGAAAGGACGTATCACAGGCTGATATATATCTGGACATCCTTCCGGATTGATCTTCTGTTTGAGTATTAATAATCTCTGCACATTCTTGCTGCCGCAAACGGGCAGGTCGATATATGTAACATCTACCCCAGCATCCGCGTAACAGTCATTTACAAATCGGACATGTGCTTTTACAAACAGCTGGTTGTTGCCCTGAAACCCTTGCGGATTTATGAGCAAAGGGCTGTTTGTCAGAGAATACGTTTTCACATCAAGATTCTCCTCAGCTATTGCTGCTGGTAGCCAAATGTTTAAAAGGAAATAGCAGAAGATGATAATCACCCAGTCTGGGGTAAGGAGTTGTGTTACCCCAGACCAGTGAGAGGCAAAGCCCTTGAAGCCAATTAATATTTTGCTTTCCATTTCTTTATATTGTTAAAAACCGCTTTACGAATACGAGTGGCCCCATTTAATCCAGTAGAATCGACTCCATATGCATGGATACCGTAAATAGTACGTTTCTTTTTGTTTTTAAAATAAACATACACACCACTTCCACTCATCCCACCATATGTGTCACAAGGATAATATAAGCGGAAAGAAGTAATCTTATTCATCTTACAGTAAGCATGCCACATGGTGCCAAAGGGTTTATCTGCTGGATAGCCATTAATATTAATATTGTATTTGGGCATTGGTTTTTTCCATCCATAGCCCATCCAACCGACGCGCTTTCCTATATCTTGTTTCAAAACGATCATGGCATAGTCAAAATTGCGCTTGTGGTTTTTTGTCCAACCTTTGACAGAAACAGCCCTTTTCCAAGCTATTTTTCCATATGGGCGGTAAGAACCTCTCTGCCCTGGACTAAAGCTCAGATTAGAATACCATTTGTCACTTCTCGTATTGTAGACACAATGTCCGGCTGTAAGGACATGCCGCGGACCAACGAGTGTGCCTGTACATCCGATGTCTATTCGGCCTACTGTGCGGTATGGAAAACTGGTTGTCGATCTAACCTGGGTCCTTGTGTCTCGACCAATAACCGAATCGGCCAAAGTGTCCATCTCATTTACACCTGCTTCAACAGCAGTTAAGCCTGGATCCTGGTCCCCCTCCTCTTGGGAAAATGAACTTATTACTTTCCGAATCGCATCCTTAAAAGCCTTAGCCTCTGCGCTGTCAACTGGAAGTGTTTCTATCTCACCGTTGGGAGTAATAGAAATTGTTTCAAGATCTTCAGCAACCTGCGCGTCACTCATAGCAGAAATCTCTCCGATATAGGTGTCTCTAATAGGCAACTGCTCTGGTGGCACGAACGTCAGAGAGTCGTCAAAAGGAGAGGTTGCAGCCGCAGTTTCTGCTATTTCTTCCCCAATAAATTGGGACTCGGCTTCACTTGCAGCTATAACAGATGCCGAGGCTAGCCAAACAAGTGAAATCAGTAAAACATACATAATCCAGTAATTTTTAAAACAATAGTTCGGTTTTAACATGTCGTCCTCCTTTCTTCAGTCGGGTTAATAGCACCAGGTGCTGGTATAGGGGAATGCGCAGATGATCCGCTCATCTTGTTTCCCCTTAATGCGCCTTTCGTACGAAAGGCTATAAAAGCAATGTAACCACTTTCATTGCCGCACAGATTTTTTCATTCCTAACCCCGTTGAACGGGAAAACAAGACGGGATAAGTGTTACGGAGGTTGTTTTAAGCTTCTAGGAGTCTGCGCTACCTGTTTTTGGTTGCTGCTTTTGTTGAGTAAGGCACTAAAACGAAAGATGTTCAATGATCCTATTCATTCGAATTGCACGATTCTCTTCCCATTCACCAGCTTCACCAAAACCGTAATGATGCAGGCCGACTACCTGCCCTGACTCATTAAGAACCGGTGAGCCAGAGGAGCCTCCAACTGTGTCGCAGGTATGGGAAAAGTCCGTTTGTTCCCCACGACCATCAACGGGAACTGCTACAGCCCTGCAATTGATTTTAGAGATCTGTTTTGGTAATCCACCGGGGTGCTGTACAATAAACAAGGGTAAATCGATTTCCGGATCACCATCACTTAGGTTCAGGGTACCCCATTTAGTTGAGGGGGTACCTTTGATGTCCAGAAGAGCATAATCCAGCTCATAACTGTTCTTAGCAGAAACCATCTCTCCACAATCAAACTGTTCTCCTAAATTCAATAACCCATTGCTACCGTACTGGAAGCCGAAAACAGCAACCGTTGTTTCACAGACTTCTTGTGTATTGACGCAGTGGTGGTTCGTTAGAAGTTGGCCCGATTCGATAAGAAATCCGGTACAGGTTTTCGATTCGCCATTTTGAATAAAATAGAGTCTGGCAACAGAGCGCTCAACGGCCTCTATTGTCGGATCGTTTGAATAGTTAGAAATAGGTTCCTTCTCATCTTTTCCGTAAGTTGACAGGGGTGCACCTGAATATACCTGATATGCGATCTGATCGATGCTCAGGCTGGAACCGATTGGAGCAGTCGGTGCAAACAGCGATATAAGGACGTAGTCTCCAGGAATTACCCTCGTCCAAAACGACCGTTGTGTCCTGAGTTCTTCACCGGTATACTCACGAACCAATCTTCCTCCACGTGTTCGTAGCTCAAGTATAGTGTTATCGATGTCGAACCCCTGAACGTTTCTAATATGAAGGCGCAGGTAATGCGATCCAATCTTTTCGATCTCTTTTTGCCAGTGCAGAGTCTTTGGGGATTGCTCAAGAAAAGGAGGTGTCTGGATATCTACTATCTCTATGATACCATCGCTTTGCGCTTCAAGCTCTACACCAATAACCCAGCATGGTTTCAACAGTTGGAGGAGGAGTATCAGAATAAATCCGCAACTAAAATTAGTCAGTAAATGGATCATCATTAGAATAGTACCTCCGATCAATACATGGCCGAAATGAAGTCACGAATGTCGCGGAATTGAAATTCGATTTCTTCGCCGTTATCATCCTCAATTGAAGCTATGTGTGTTCGGGTTCTGAGCCGGCAATCAGCAATACGTTTTAGAGGACTATCACGATTTTTTGATTCGGAGTTCCTGAATATGATGTACTTCTTCCGAGTTTCATCGTAAAACATCCTTCTAAGATCTTCGCGTTTAATTTGTTCAGACCGTCCATTCTGCACCGCGCATTCGATGTATTCGCTCTCTTGGTTGTTGCCGAACCGAACAAGCGTACCTCTCAAAGTCGTAAACACGCCATTCTTCTCAATCACCACATAATCGTTTGCCATATCAAGAGCCCGTTCGACATTGAGCCGTCCCCCCTGCACTTTGTCAAGTAGTCCCCCGAAAAGATCGGAGGTGTAAGTCAGTCTGTTTTTAGCGCGAATAGGCAATAGTTTGCTCGTTTCATCGGTACGGAAATCGGTCTCATATGCCGAAAAGAGCAGTGAGGCTGCGGCAGTTACCTGCGGCGCCGCCTGGGAAGTACCGGAAAATCGGCCGGTGTAATTTTGGTAAGTGGTGCTGAGGACATCTTCGGCAATGGCACCAATATTAAACTTCTGACTCCAGTTGGAACCCCGGTTCTCCCCATCGTGCCACAACTGTGGGTGATCTAGATCACGATCAAGACCGATGACAGTTATCACATTTGGAAAATTACTCAAACATGCAGGGCGATCTCCGCAGATATCATTGCGAGACTCGGCAGAGTTGCCAGCAGCCACAACAAACAGCATGCTCTGGGTGAGTGTCTCTATGGTTTTCTTGATATAATCGTTCCCAATCTGGTTTGTATAGGCCCAGCTGATATTGGCGACAAGAGCGTCATTTTTCATGAATGATGCCAATATCTTGTCTCCAATATTAATTCGGTATTGCTGCCCCCTGAGTTGGTCCATATCTACAAAAATATATTGCAGTTTTGCAAAGGGATTCAGCCCCATAACGTTTTTCTGACCAGGGGGCGAGCCGGCTATAAGCCCCGCTACATGGGTGCCATGATCATCCACGGGATTGGGTGGTTGACTCATGATATCACCACATTTACTGGCTTCCGGTCGGTTCGACCCTTGTTGTGGTTGCTCACTCAAGAGTTCCACATTTTTACTCAGTTCGCAGTGTTCCTTGTCTATCCATGTGTCCAGAACCGCTACCGGAATTTGTTTTTTGTATTTCTGCGGAACATCCCCTAATTTATCAAAAGGGTGGCGGATCAACGTTAAAAGTGAATGATTCGTCTGCAATTGAGAATCGTTTGCCTCTATTTCCACTGGTGCAATTTCTCGAGCAACAGTTAATGCTGAGAAAAAATTTGCACTCCCATTGCTACTATCCATATTGAAGCCTAACCCAGTTTTTTTAGGTGGCTTGTTGTATTCCTTTTGAATGCCTTTTACTATGCCGAAAGAAGGGATATACGGTGAGAGTGCCCTCATGGCTACATCTGCTGGGACCAGAGATTTGAATGTGTTTTTATACTCTTCTGTATAGTACTGACTACGCTTTGTGGGCAACAGGATCTGGCCCTGGCTCAATTCGCCGATATTCTCAAGACTCTTTTTTATCTCACTGCCAGTTGTGCCTGTAAAGACAAGTTCAGTTTTTACTCTTTTAACTGGTAAAACAATCTCCTTTGGCCAATTGACTCGCCTTCTCTTTGGATCCAATAATGCCTGGTTTAACTGCCTTACGACCTTCATGCATGACTTTTGCCATTGTGAACAGTCAGCATCCTGAAGGCTCAATAGACTTTCTACACTTTGTTTTTGCGGGTAGGGTACCGAAGAAAGTGTCGTGTATTGTTCCATTTCCAGATCTGGAATATAAAGAGTACTTCCTGATTGATTTGTCCATTGTCCACGAGTCTTCTTATAGCCACCTACGTGATCAGCAGCCTTTGTCAGAGTGCTTGCATTGACCTTGTCCAGAGCGCGACTGCATACACTAGGATTAACATCGCACATGACTGCCTCGATACCCACTGGAAAAAAATTCCCCCAAAACAGCATCTCGGTTCGAAGGATCGATTCTACTAAACGTCCATCTCCGTCTACAATTGCCCTTATCGGTAAATTCCCGGTATTGTATAACACTATATAGAGTTGTTCGATATCAAGAGCAAGCTGGTCGGCAGACTTGTTATTTGAACGCCATTGCATCTCAATCCCCTCTTGTTCCTCAAAGCTATCCAGAGTTTGCGCCCAGCCAACTGGCTGGAGCGTGAGGAGAAAGATAAGAGTCAGAACCAACTTTACTATGTGCGAGCCATTCATCATGATGAACCTCTTTTACTTAGGCGGCAGTTGAAGTAAGGCTCTCAAAAGACCAAGTCATTATGGAAAATCTTCCCAGAAGAGCACGCCAGTTGCTACCCACATGAAGGTCAGATGTGTATATCAGCTGGCGTTTATTTTACAGGTGCACAACATTCTGGTTCTTCTGCTCTGTTTCAAATTTTTACTGACTTGATAGCATATCCTCACTATCAATCCGGCGAAGTATAGGTTACTGATAAAGTATAGCTTCCCCTTTGGTAACCCCTTACCATGACAGAAGCCTGTTGCTTTCCTTGTGGGACTTCGACTGAGCAGGTCTCATCTGCGCCATTTAAGTACGGGCGACAATCGTACTCCCCAACATTTGGGTGGCCATCAAATTTAAGGTAGAGATCCGGATCACCAGGGGTATCCCCGAAGCCACTCATAGTAGCCGTGAAGGGTGTCCCAGGCAGCACCATAAACGGTCCCGTAGGTGCGTAATTGCGTTTTTCCCCTTTCTCGACTACCTGGTTGTCGAACGTTTCTGTCTTGGTCCTTGCTGCTACCCCGCTACAGATGGTTGGGTCAACTGTAAAACCTGATGCCGGTCCATAAAGACATGCAGCTGCGCTCATGTCAATGGGGGTAAGAGTAAGCGACCAATCCCCCAAACCATTACACTGCGGATAATGCATTACAGAGAAAGGATCGTAGTCACTCAATGGACGCCAATTTTCATCCTCAAAACATTTACCTGCTTCGGGGCGTGTGTGTTCGTGTCGGAACCCCAGTGAGTGTCCCAGTTCGTGGCGTAAAATACCTGTAAGTGTGAGTTTACCGTTTGGGTTAAGTTCAAAAGCTGACTCGTCGATGAGCACATTACGACTTGAGCGAGAGTCATTGGGGAAAAACGCTCGGGCAAGATATCTCCCACCCACATCCACAGGACGGACATCAAATACGACCTCTCTGTTTTGGGCAGTACAATGGCCGTCTTCTGTCGCTAAATATATAAAATCTACATTTGCTACCGCTTCCCAGGCAGCCGTGGCCACTTTCATAGCAGCAACAGTTTCTATATGCCGGCTAGCGAATTGATCACTCACACAGTATAGTAGTCGGCGTTTTTCAGCATCGCTCCATACGGCATCTAAACCTCCCATCACGGCCAAGGTAAGCTCTGTGACCTCAAGGCTGCGCGGAGCAGGCCTGTTCTTGATATTTTTGTCATAGAATTCCCTGAGTTGCTTTTCGTTTACTATAGGTGTGTCGCCGTTAACTATAAATTTTCCTCCTTCAAAAGTCTCCTTGTACACAGACGCTTTAAATGCGTCAAAGCTCATACTCGCGCTTTCCAAACGTTTAGTCTCTGTTGCCTCTTTGAGAAATATTTTCGCTTGTTCAATGGTTGGCTCGCCGGCGTGGAGTCCTTGTCCTGCAAACACCAATGCCATGATTAAACACGGTAAATATCGGTACTTTTTCATCTTTGAGACTCCTTCTAGAAGTTAAGTTTACTCTCTGGGACGCAGGGTTCAGCTCGCAGATTCACAAGTTCGACCCCTGCGACGATTGCTTCGGCTCGAATCCAAGCCTTCCGGCCTGCTATTTCGTCAATAAATTCAGCACAGATCCTTCGTTCCCCTTCAAGACCTATTATTGTCTCATGCACCCTTGTCGTGAAGCCACTGGCTTGCTGAGATAAAAAGTATCTTCGGATATCCTTCAACACCTGCCAGGCTGTGTCTGGTACTCCTTTTCCCCGGGAAAGCACATAAATGGAAAAACTGTTCCCATTGAAACTCTCTGGGGACAGCCCACCTGTATGTGCCTCAGTGTGAGGATCAAGTAGTATAATGATTAGTACAAGGAGCAACGTTCCACAACTTTGCGATAAACTATTCATTTTGGGACTTGTCCTGTTTTGTTACTTGTTCACTCCTTGCAAAAGTATTCAAAATGCAATAAGATGAAAGCCTAACCATCTAGATGGATAACAAAACGATGTAAGCATAATAGTGTGCCTGATCAATTGGTGGGGTGACAATTTGTGAGAAAATTTAGTTTAATTGTCAGATAAAAATAATGTTTTCGTTGTCTGCTTGACACCTGACTGATTAATTAAGTATAATGTAGGATTGTGGACAAATTACAATCAGGTTTTTCAGCACGCCTGCACAAGGCGGATGCGCCTCTCTATTTTTAAATTAGTGGCCTTTTTGTGTTCTCAGTTAACCTTTTAAGTAAATCTGAAAAATTACACCTACCCCACATCTACCCAAAAATAAATCGTCGATTTCAAAAGAGCTAAGATTCGATAGACGCTGTCGTAATTTTTCCAGTTCTCCGATTCAGGGCCCGGTATCCTGACGGGACCTGAAGGTCATCTTAGATCGAAAGATCGTTGGAAAGGTTGTCGCCAGACCATAAGTGAGGCAGGGAAAGCAGCTGAGATACTCATTTAACACCTAACCCGAATAGATCGGAACTTTCTAAAATGCTTGGATAAGTATCTTCACGAAAATATTTTCGAAGTCTACGCTTATCTGTCGCTAAAAACATGCGGGTATGACAGCAGGGGAGGCCGACTTCGTCATGCCCGAGGTAGTTATCGGCAGATAAGCGGCGACTTCGATCCATAAAATAGTATCTGTGATTAGAAATTGTAGAGAAACATTATCGAGGCAACCGGATAGTATTGGAAGCGCTCAAGCTCGTCTTCAATCTCCTGTTCCTGCTCTTTGAGAAACTCTTGAACCTCGGGCAGACCGTTGACGTCGACAGGAGCATTTATTCTGAGATCATTGACTTCAGGCGCCCCCTGGAACATGACACCGAGATCGCAGGCAAAGCCCCAGCCTTTTTCTCCTTTTTTTGAACGCCAGCCGAGACCGAGATAGGGGGCAACTGGTTGGAATTCGACATCGCCGCTGATATTGACGAGATCGGTAGCGGAATTATATTGGGAATAGGCAGATGGAACTTTGTCCTTTCCCATGGAACCTGAGACCGGGACATTGTTGTTGTTGAGAAAGGCACCACCACTCAGGAAAAATGAACCGCCGAAAGGGTGGTAGTCCAGCAGGAGAGATATTGAGTTAAACTCCGGCTCAAATTCATAATCGATATCTGAAATTTCTGTGTCGAATGAATAGGTCAGATAGTTGAGACCACCGCGGAGTCTGAAGTTATCGGAAAGCGTGGTACTGAGTTCGGCTCCAACACCAAGTGTTCCTCCTTTTACAGAAATACCGAATCCCTCTTCAGCGAAAACGTGGTGAGAGGTACTGATCATCATAAAGCTGAAAACGACGGCGCAGGAAAGATAAAATTTGGGCATGATCTGTTTAACCTCATCATTTGATAAAATGTTTGTTGAGTAATTCCTGGCAGGCCAGGAACTACTCAACAATCCAAAACACGATCATTATACTACCTGACAACAATATAAATACAAGATGGTATTGGGGAAGTCAGGCGAGAAAGGGGACAGATATGTGTTCTGTTGGTAACCGTTCACCAGCACCCCATTTTCGTCCGATCAGGCCTCCTGGCATAGCCAACTATAGCCAGGAGACCAGCTTGAACGAACCTGGAGCACTGGACGAACGGTTACGGACTCTGGTTAAGCAGTCTTTTGAAGGGGGCGGTGAACGGTTACTTCTGTTGTATTAATCAAGATTAGAGTGCGCTAAGTTCTTTTTCTATACGCTCAGCAAGAAATATTTTTAAAAGAGATTGATATGGAACATCTCTTTTGTTTGCTAGAAGTTTGAGCTCTTCAAGCATGGTTTCAGGAAGACGTAGAGATATTTTTTTAACTGAAGGCTTGAGGTTTGAGAATGTGATTTTCTCGGCTTTGTTCCAGTTAATGTAGTCAGTAGAGTCATGAGTTTCCCAAAACTCCCTTTCTTCGTCTTCGTTCTTAAATTTTGGTATTTGTTTACTCATTACTATATACCTTCCTTTCTTTTCGACTCATGTCTCTTGCAGAAATAACACGAATACGCTTGTTTCTAATAGCAAATGCAATGAAGAGGTTTCTTTTTGAGTCGGTTCTACCAAGTGCATAGAACCTTTTTTCGACCTCTGAATGTTTTAGGTCGTCTTGGATTACTAAAGGTCTATTAAAAAAAGTTTGTTCGCACTCTGCATGGCTGACTTTATGTTTCAGCCAATTTTTATTTATATTTCCTTCGTCCCACTCAAAACCTTTACATTGAGTCAATATTTTTATGTATACCTTATCCATAGGTTAAGTATATGTCTAGGATGCACATTTTTCCAGTGGTATAATAGTTTTTTAAAAATAATTCTCTAACCCGACAAGTCGGAAACTTTTTTAGTATCACTGGATAAGTGCCTCGAAGGTCTCACTACGTTCACTATCTGGTGATAACTCTAAGTTTATGATTTTAAGGCGATCTCATAATTTCTTGTTTTTTATTACAGCTTCTATGGAGTAAGGCACTAATTTACGACGGTATTATTTTATAGGTTTTAACCGTGCTGATCACCGGTTTTTCTGGTGCATCATCTTGTTTTGAAGAGTTGTAATTGTGGTCTGTCCCTGGTACTTCCCGGTACTTCCCGGTACTTTCCGTACTTTCGGTATCATAGCATGGCCGTTGGTCCAACCCTACTGTTGTTTTAGCAAAGACAAGGAGCTGTTTTACCCACTTGAATTTAAAAGAGCTAAATAATTGCAAAAATTAAAATTATTTGCTAGTGTCGGACTAAATATGGGTACTTTTTTTTATATTACTGCGCCAGGTCTTGTATACATTGCATTCAATGCCAAATAATTCATCAGCGGATAAGTCCTCTTCACAAGACAGTATGTTGCGATTAACTATAATAATAGCAATTGGTTGCATGATTATTTCTTTCATCCCATTGTCTCCGATTAGCAGATCTGCGTTTGGAGATAATTCATTGGATATCCACCCGCTTTTTGTGAGACCTTCGCATACTTCAGAAACTGATGTTGTATCCATGGATCTGCAAGACCTTATTGAAAGTGCTCTGCAGCATAACCCTTCGCTCCAGATGATCAAACAGCAACAGGTGCAGCGACAAGGCCAACTCACTCAGGCAAGATCAGGCAATCTCCCACAATTACGCGTTGAAAGCGAATATAAATACCTTCAAAGAGATGATAGAGATGCAAATCTGGACCAGGATTCGGAGGAGATCCAAAAAGAAGAAGGGAATGTACTGACCGGATCGGCCACCATATCGCAACTCTTATATGATTTCGGCAAGACAACCGGTTCCATCAATGTTGGAAAAGCCAACCTGCAAGCCATAGAGGATAAACTTTTCCGAGAGGGACAGGATATTGTCTTTCAGACAAAGGAAGCCTATTACGATGTTCTTGAGAAAAAACGCTTGATTAATGTTGCCGCTCAAGCCGTTGACAATTACAAACGGCATCTCAAGCGGGCAAAGGTGTACTTTGCTGTTGGATCCAGGACGCAAATTGATGTAATCGACGCAGAAATTGAATTATCCAATGCTAACCTAAAACTGATCAGGGCCAAATATAATCTAGAAGTAGCCAAGGTTAACCTGGTACAGGTGCTTGGAACACAGCCCAATAGGGGGCAATATGTTATAGAGGAGATACCGGGTCTTAATCTTGAGAATCTCCTTGAGACCATGCCCTCATTGCCACAATCTCTTGATGCATTGGTGAAACTGGCACATGAGAAGCGCAGAGATGTTCATCAGCTCCAAGCGCTCATTAAAGCTGCTGTGGCGGATGTTGCCAGGGTTAAGGGAAATTACTGGCCCACCCTTAATGCCAGAGCCTCGGTTGATGATTATGATACTTCACTGTCGCAGTATGATGACTCCTGGGAGGTTGGTGTTGACTTGTCCTGGGAGCTTTTTTCCGGTTTGAGAACCAATGGAGACGTAGTTGAGGCCCGTGGTAAATTGAGGGAAAAAGAAGCTTTGCTGATGAAGCTTGAACTCACTCTTGCCACAGAGGTCACCGAAAATTTCATCCGAGCTGATGAAAACCGTGTGAGTGTCTCAATAGCTCTACAAACCCTGGAATTGGCGAAAAAAAACCTTTTCCTTGCTGAAAAAAGATATGAAGCTGGAAGAAACGATATGATTGAATTCAACAATGCTCAATTCAACTTGACGAAAAGCCAAAGTGAACTGGTCAGTACCTATTTTGGTTACCTTTCCAGCCTGGCACGACTTGAGTTTACAGTTGGAACAACCCTGAATTGATAGGCAGACCGGAAAATTATTTTCTCTCCTGCAGCGTCCGGAATGGAGGTTAAGTCGGTCAATTATCCGAAAATAACATGTAACGCCTCTTGAAATTCCTTATCGGTTTCTTCCTTAAAATGGAGACATTGTTCAGCTGTTAGATGTGCTGATTTCCAGATGACTGGATCTATTTTTCGGATATCTTCTTCAAAATCTCCTCCTCCATCATCGAAGGCCAGGCTTAGCAACGAAGCGATATGAACAATAGCAGTCTCATAGGCATAGGGGCTTGTGTCATTCGGTTCCACATGGAACTTGGTGGCCTCACACAGCACTTCAGGCAAACGCCATTGCGAAAGCATAAAACCACCAACCCCGGCGTAATCAAATGCAAACAATTTTCTCTCTGCCAAATGTATCGGAATACTGTCATTTTTAGCTAACTGCATGGCCTCAAGAGAGTATTCAGGAATAGCCTGATACATGATCAAATGACCGATATCGTGGAGAAGACCTGCTACGAAAAGACGTTCCCTCCTTTCAAGTTCAGCGGAAGCAGATCCTAAAATTTTGCAGGTTACGGCACAATACAGGCTTCGTCTCCAAAAACGATGAACATCCATTACTTCCAGGTTCATTTCTGAAAAGGACCGGGCAACAGATGTGGCCAGCACAAGATCATGGACCTGCTGGGTACCCAGCAGGGTAATGGCACGACCCACTGTTTCTATTTCGGTTGAAAAGCTATAGAGAGAGCTGTTTACAATTCGCAACAACCTGACTGTAACGGCAGGATCCTTGCTCACTACCCGCGCAACCTCAGCAAGTGTGTAATCGGGATCATCAAGGATCTCTTTTAATCGTAGATAGACTTCCGGCAGGGAAATCAAACGTCCTGCACTTGTAACTTGATTCCAGATAGAATTCATAAATTAAACTCACTATAGAGGAAGACACCAAAGCGGTTATGAACTATCATTAAGTAGACGTTTGATATTCTATATAATTTTGACACATCAAGCTATAATAAATTGGTAATTCTTATGGTACCGGGACAACACCTGATTGCATTACTGTTGTCGCCTCATCAACCGGTACTGGTTTACTAAATAAGTATCCCTGCATTTCATCACAATGTAAATCAACCAGAGATGCAGCCTGTGAAGGTGTTTCAACCCCTTCAGCAGTTACCTCTAAACCTATGCTGTGAGCCATATTGATAATGGAATGTACCAGGCTTACAGCTTTACTGTCAGCATCCATATTTGCAACAAAGGAACGATCCAACTTCACACTGTCCAAAGGCAGGCTGTTAAGATAGCCTAAAGAAGAATATCCTGTACCAAAATCATCAAGAGCAACACTGACACCTAAATTTCGTATTTTTGCCAAAACAACTGAAAAAGTCTCAAGACTTTCAACCAACATGGTTTCAGTCACTTCCACCACAAGATAGGATGGGTCAAGATGATATTCATCTAAAAGATCCTTTATCCTGCTTACAAGACCGTCCTTCCTGAATTGTTTGGCGGAAAAATTGACCGCAACGCTGCAATTTGTGATGCCCATATCAAGCCATGCCCGTATCTGACAACAGACGGAAGCTAAGACCCAGTCGCCAATTGTACAGATCAATCCGGACTGTTCTGCAAGGGGAATAAAATCATTTGGAGAAATCAATCCGTCTTCAGGATTATCCCAGCGAATAAGTGCCTCCAAGCCTGTTATGGCTCCTGTCTTAGCCTCAACCTTCGGTTGATAGTGAAGAATAAATTCATTATTTTCAATAGCTTTGTGAAGTTTAGTCTCTAGGTCGAGTTGCTTAATGGAGTCTTTGTTGATTTTTTCCGAGTAAAAAACGTAGTTGTTGTCCTCTAACTTCCCGGAGAGGTGATTCCTGGCGGCAGCAGCGTTCTTTTCCAGCAGTTCAGGTGTATCTCCATCATAGGGATATGTGGCAACACCTATTTGCACCTTAGCATAGATCTCATTGTTATCCACCACTATCGGAAAAGTGAATGAATCAATAATTCGCTTAACAATCCAGGTGATAGTGTCTATCTGTGGAAGATCGACAAGTAAAACTCCGAATTCTCCGGGGCCCAGTCTGGAGACCGTTGGAGGAGAATCGGATTGGGTAAACATGGTTACCGTGTCAAAGGAACGAAAGAAATTTCCGAGCTTCTTGCTGATTTCAATATACAGTTTATCACTCATGGTATGGCCCAGAATGTCAGAGATACGTTCAATCGTGTTAACGGATATAGACAATAGGGCAACAAAATTACCGGAGCGCTGACAACGCGACAGTGCTTGCTTTACTCTGTCGTTAAAAAGCACCCTGGTTGGCAGACCGGTCAGAGCATCATGGGAAATTTGATAATTGAGTTTTTCTTTTTGCTGTTCGGCAAGTTCTTTCAACTCGTTAATTTCTTCCTTTAAAGACTGAATTTCATCAGCCTCGGCAGTGTTCGTTGCTACAGATTCAAGGTTTTCCTGCTCATCTGCGAACGGTTGAATATCAAGCTTATCACATTCCGTCTCGGCAAGTTCTTCTTTGCCCCAGCAGACAACTCGGTTTCGGCCGCTTTCCTTGGCAATGTACAGAGCCTGATCGGCCTGATCAACTAACTCATTCGGCGAGGACGCATTCTGCTCCAGAGATGATAAGCCAATACTGACCCTAACCTGAATACCTGCTGTTGTAGTACCGGCAATGGCCAAACGGATTCGTTCTGCTATCTTTTTCGATTGTTCCCAATTCAAGTTAGGCAAAACCACACAGAATTCTTCGCCGCCATAGCGGCCAACCAGATCATTTTCCCTTGTTACTTGTCTTAAAGTTTCAGCAACGGCCTTGATAACTTCATCACCAGTGGAATGGCCATATGTGTCATTGACAGACTTGAAATGGTCTATATCCACCATGAAGCAGGACAGTGGACTGCCTTCAGTCTGTGATGTGTTAAAGATATCCTTAAATTTTTGATTGAGCGCTCTGCGATTGAGACAAAGGGTGAGAGGGTCATGGCTGGCAAGAAATTCCAACTCTTTATTCTGTAAATCAATTTCCTGCTTTGAAAATCGTAAATCAGTAACAAGGCCATGCAACTCAATGTTTTTCTCCTCCAGTTCCGTAACATCGTCAAATGTGGCTAACACACCTCTTTTTTCACCGGTACTTCCAAGAATTGGCACGGCGTTTACAACAAATTTTCTCGATTTGGATTTCCCGTTATCAAAAATAAGATCGAGCAGAATCTGTTTCTTGCCTTCACGGAGGACCTGGTTCCAGGGAAGTTGTTGCTGCTGTTGCGGGGTCGAATATCCTTTCCACTGAAGTTCCGAACCCTTAAAGCCAATGAGTTCTGTTGGTGATTTTTCAACAAACTGGGAAAATGAGGCGTTAGCCATTACAATATATTCATTTTCATCTAAGATGAGTACCCCTTCTTTCAAGACATCAAATGCGGCCATAACTCTGCCGGGAATAACCGCAGATGGATCAAGCTCACGTAAAATTCTTTTCATCATGAGAAAAAAGCCACCAAAGCCAGCTAAACTAACGAAGACAATCAATCCCAGATAGGAATTTTTAAAATTCACAAAATTTTGTTTGCCCCACAATGGCATAAAGCTGATCTCAATAGTCGCCCAGGGACTGTTACCTCTGAAAATCGGGACTAACACATGGGTCGTGGTTGAGCGTTCTTTTGGAACATCCACCCAGTGAGCAAGGTGATCGCCGGAAGATGCCAGTAACCGTCCATTGCTGGTACGTCGCAATGCTACAGACTGCACATCCTCGTTTCTTTCAACCAGGGCAGTTAGCGTGTTGCGAATTGGGCCCATATCAACTTTTTCTGCGGCGGATAAAGAAGAAACCTGAAAGGCAAGTAGCTCACACATCTTTTTACGTGAATTTACTATGGCAGTCTTCTGGTCCGGGGCAAAACCTACTACCTCAGCGATGAGAAGGAGGCTCACCGTCATCAAGACAAGTCCAAAACTAATTCTAACAATGGGATTTTTATGGATCATTTGTCGCTCTGACAATCAAACATGTGTTCCTCTTTTCCAGAAGTCATCTCTATGTTTGATCTATCCTTTAGCTGATTTTTCTGTTGATCTTTTTTCTTTTTCTTCGCTCGTGAAAGGACAGCAATGGGGTCAAAACTCTTCCACAAAGGAGCTGTTGATAAAAAGCTCGTTAATAACGCTCCTCCACGTAACAAGTAGCTGAGCAGTCCGATAGAAACTGAAACAGAGGAAACTTTTAGCATTTTCACTGAAAACTTATAATATTTATCTCTGGATTCCAAATCATTGTCGATATCCTCCACCATTGTATCCAACATCTTCATGGCAGAGTCGTTTTTATAGAAGGATTGATAAGATATCGACGTAGTATCGACAGGAGTCATGTAATTCCCTGAAAACTGTTGTTCAAAGGCATTTATCTTTAAGGGTTGTATCTCTAGATAGTCAGGTGACGCAAGAATATCCACGGTGTTGTCATCCGGTTGAAGGGTAACGTGTTTCTTTTCTTTGTTAACCGGATCAACCGAATCAACTGGATCAACCGAATCAACTGGATCAACCGAATCAACTGGATCAACCGGGTCAACTGGATCAACCGAATCAACTGGATCAACCGGATCAACTGGATCAACTGGATCAACTGGATCAACCGGATCAACCGGATCAACCGGATCAATTGGATCAATTGGATCAACCGGATCAATTGGATCAACCGGATCAATTGGATCAACCGGATCAATTGGATCAACCGGATCAATTGGATCAATTGGATCAACCGGATCAATTGGATCAATTGGATCAATTGGATCAATTGGATCAACCGGATCAACCGGATCAACCGGATCAACCGGATCAACCGGATCAACCGG
>JAAELB010000642.1 GCA_024227155.1 Desulfobulbaceae bacterium | reverse complement strand
TCACCTCGGATACGTGCTCGACGAGGTGGGCAATCCGGAGGGCTGTCGTTGGACGGAGTACGACGGCCCCGTGTTCATCGATTTCCACCTTCCTGTCCGGATCACGATCGACTGGCCGGAGCAAGCCGGCAGACCCTTGTCACCCGAGGCCGTCCAGATCGAGGACCTGGATCGACTGGCGCGGCGCGAGGGTATCCAGGCAGAAGTGGGCGCGGGTGATACCGCCGGTGAAATGCTCGAGACGATCATGAAATTCGCGTTTCCTGCGACTGCCGAGATGTACTGCGACGCGCCCGACGAGGTTTTCGAGGCGTCGCAGTGGCGAGATGCCCTGAGAGCCGACTTGATGCTACTCGCCGAATCCTCGTGGCGCCGGGCACACACGGAACGAACGGCAAGGGACGATTCGGTCGCGAAGCTCGCAGTCGAGATGGATGCACCGATGGAGCTCGCCAAGCACTGGGAGGCAATGGTCGCCGGAACGCACGGGGGCGATCACGACGAGTACGGCGTCGTTGATGGGTTGGCCGAGGATAAGGCCGGTCGGATGCTTTCACCCCTGAAGCTTCTCGACTTCGAGACCGATAGGAGTCAGACGATTCCACTGCGCGGTCATCCGGAGCTCACCCTTCGCGATGAGGCGAATGCCATCACTGCCCACGTATTCCGAAACGGTTTTCTCGAAGACCTCCACAGTGGTCTGCCATCCCCCCTGGTAACGAATCCCCGCTTTGCCCGCATTACGGATCCGGAGATGAAGAAGCTGATGATCGAGAGCTCCGCGAAGCTGGCGCACTGGCTGTGTTTGCGCGAGATGCTCTTGGAGGAGAAGCCGGAGGCGTATTATCAGCTGCTGAGAGCCGTTGGGTTCAGGGCGGCGCGAAACTGGGAGCGCGAGGCGCAAAGCTGCGAGGTAGCGGCGCCGCAGTACCAACAGGCCTGCGCATCGTGCCATTACCCGCTCCACCCCGAGTGGCGGTGCTGCCCGGTGTGTGAGAAGCCCGTTTGAAATGGCGCGTCTCGCATTGAGCGGTGAGTTCGCCGGCGACGGTGGCGGTGACCACGAGGCACGACCCCCGTAGCTTGGAAAGCTGTGAGTCAACCCGGGTGGCGAGGTGGCAAGCCCTGAGAAGTTTGTGAC
>JAAELB010000641.1 GCA_024227155.1 Desulfobulbaceae bacterium | reverse complement strand
GTCAGAAAATATCGTGACACTTACAACCTATTTGTCAGATCAAATCTAGGTTTCTACAAATCAGATGCCAGTGGGCTCGAGTCATCCATGGTTCAACTGTTTGTTGCTAGGTTTAATAATATTACTGACATGATAGATAGAAACACTTTCATATAACCCACCTTAAGGTGGTTGGATATTTGATTGCGGTCATCAAACAGTTACTTGCGTATTTACTTTTTTAAATCGGCTCTCATGATCAAGTCCTCTATCGGAAACGATGTATTGGCTGTACAACATCCACAGGTGCCAGCCATACTACTCTTAGCTTCAGCATGAGCTAGTGATGTCAGTAGAGGAGCTGATTGTTCTGAGGTGAGCGGGATCAGCTCCTCATCTAATATCTGAAACTCCTTTGTAAATAATGGCAATGTCTTCGGTTCATAGACCACAATTGTACTCTGATGTATTCTGGAATTGAGAGTATATGTCTTGTGTGGCGATTTTTTCTGTTGGAAAGAAAACATTGCTCCCATCATGTTGGATAGGGTGCTAAGAGACTGCTTTGATGATGAGTTCAGAGGGCTACTGCATAATAATTGAACTTCTCCTTCGGTGTTGACCACAATGGTTATTTCGCCAAGTATGAATGTCTGATGAAAACAGGCGATCTGTTCAAAATGGGGAGTGGCTGTCTTTGTATCCAAAAATTCGGGTGTGAGGAGCTTTTGTTGTTCGTCTGGGAGGGTAGCTATAGTTTTTTGGTTGATACTTTGTGGATAACCATGAATGAGATAGGATCCTAGGCCAAAGCTATTCCATTGTTCAACCTCCATCAGGCGGAGATGGAAGGTCACATTGTCTTGTGTTGGCCAGAGATACCAGGAAGGAGGCTCGGTCCAAAGC
>JAAELB010000640.1 GCA_024227155.1 Desulfobulbaceae bacterium | reverse complement strand
TGAGAAACAACAAATGTTTCTGTATTATTATCTTCCACACTAACGCTCAAATTCTGAGACGAATTATCTCCAAAATCAATGGTAAGAGTTGCACTGGGCGTTGGCCCTGCTGTGCCAGACACAGTTATCGTTGCTGTAATTGACACAGATTGACCAACGGAAATAGTATCTTGATTGACATCTACCGTAACTGCCGATCCAACGGCCGCATATAATAACAAAATGCACCCGATAAGTATTTGTATAAAAATTGTATTTTTCATAATAACCTCCCTAATAGGAAGAAGAAAATGCGGAAGAGAGAACCAGGGTGAGTACACTGTCGTATATTTTTGAATCGAGAAGCTCATCTTCCTGGTGAGTATATTTATACTCAAGAGCTATAGTGGAGTCTTTAAAACCCCATAACTCATCAAAAATATAGTTTAATTTCCCATAATAAGAAGCATTGCTCATCTCCACGCTTGCATCATCGGCCTCTGTCCAATCATAGGTGCCACCTAGCTCACAAGTCACTGAATCATCGATAAAACTCGAATAAATATCTAAAGTTAAGGTGTGAGTATCGGTTTCTACATCGGTGAAAAGATCCTTTGATCTATTAAAACTCCATGAAGGTAGAATCGAAAACGTTGTCTTGATATAAGATGGAACAACAGAAAAGGTTATGAGCTCAGTGTCATAGTTATACAATGTCTTGTCATTTTGATCGGAGTAACTTGATTTGATTTCCACCGACCATGGACCATCAATATAGCCAACACCACCTG
>JAAELB010000639.1 GCA_024227155.1 Desulfobulbaceae bacterium | reverse complement strand
CGGCATCCACTGTTGCAGAAACAATAGTACCATTGACCTCAAAGGTTGTAGCGCCAGCGGTCATAGCTGAAAGCTGAGCTTTTGTGGTAGCAGTGGCCGTGACGCCGGTAGTTCCTGTTTTTGCATTAATGCTTGCGGTAATTTCACTAGCGGTTTCGCCGGCAGCCGTGGTAATATCTTGGTCAACGGCAACACCATTAAATGCACCTGCTATGGTAAGGCTTACTCCAGCATAGTTATTCGCAGAAGCAGTTGCTCGGTCAGCTACTGCAGTAATAGCTTCCTGCATGACACCGCCTTCGGCAATAAATTGATTTGTTCCAAGATCTGCACCTTTTGCAGAAGAGATAGAGAAACTAATTACCTGATTGGCATTGGCACCAACCTGGAATTTGGCTCCACCTAGAGTTCCATCAAGGAGGTTTTTACCGTTGAAGGAAGTTGTATCAGCAATACGATTCAATTCAGCTTGAAGCTGAGAAACTTCAGCTTGTAGAGATTGTCTATCAGATGATGTATTTGTATCGTTGGCAGACTGAACAGCCAATTCACGCATACGTTGAAGAATATTGGTACTTTCCTGCAGGGCACCCTCTGCGGTTTGCGCCAGAGAGATACCATCGTTGGCATTTCGGGCTGCTTGATTCAGACCGCGGATTTGCGAGGTCATACGATCTGAAATAGCAAGTCCCGCTGCATCATCCTTTGCAGAGTTAATCCGCAGACCAGATGACAGACGCTGCATAGATTTAGCCAGCGCGTTTTGAGAATTACCCAAGTTGCGTTGGGCGTTGAGAGACATTACGTTTGTGTTAATAGATAGTCCCATGATATTCCTCCTTGAATATGTTTTTAGGGATACATTCGGGCATCCTTGCCCTTTTTGTATTTCTTACTTTGTACTTCTACATGCTACCTGTACTGAGTTATCCTCCTTTTTAGTAGATTTTTTCTTATCCTATTTATCTTCTCGGTCAAAACTAGAAAAAACTTTAGAGAAATTTAATTTTTTTCTCTAAAGTCTCTTCGGTAAACTTGAGATTAATCTTTAGCTTTTTTTTGATATAGAAGTAAAAAAAACAATATTTAATGTGCTGATTATGATTTGAACTATAAAATCAGCACATTAATAGAGGTGTTATCCTTGTAATAATTGAAGGGCAAGTTGTGGGGTAGTGTTTGCCTGAGATAAAATAGCAACACCTGCCTGTTGTAAAATATTTTTGGCTGTCATCACAGAGGTTTCTTGAGCAATATCCGCATCACGGATCCGGGATCTGGCTGCCGATAGATTTTCTGAAACATTCTGGAGGTTTGAAATTGTTGACTCAAATCTATTCTGCAGGGCACCAAGATCACCTCGCTGGGAGTCTATCTTACTAAGGGCAGCATCTACAATTTTTAGAGCATCATTAGCACCAGCAACATCACTTAT
>JAAELB010000638.1 GCA_024227155.1 Desulfobulbaceae bacterium | reverse complement strand
GAATGACTTCACTCAGTTGGCCAAATTAGAAACAAAATATATGATGATGATCACAATGAAATTCTTAAGGATACTCACCTAAGTAAAATGAAGTCTCCAACTGCTTGAATATTTTTATATCATTCAAAAGAGAATGTGCTTTCCAAAAATGCATTGCAATTAGGGGGTGACGGGGCTCAAATTTCAATAATCATGGACACAAAGAGCTGAGGTCATTATGTTTTGTTTCCATTTATTACAAAATGTATATTTGTGCGCTATTTCAATGACTTTTTAACAGTTATCTATACATGTTAATGTGTATTTAAATGACTTAATTGACATGTGTGCATGTATTGTACAGTTATCAGGTATACAACATATAAAAATAGTAATTGACCAAAATAAGAGGAATTTATGTAAAAGTTGGTAAAAGTCAAATCTACTAAGGAGAGTATCCTTAAATACAAGCCAAAATATGTGTCTTACATAAAACGTAACATTTTAGTGCACACTCCTCCTCACTCAAGTGGCTCACGATTTACAGTCTCTAACGGCTCAGTCGCCCTTGAATCGACGTTTGAACTTTGACATAGAGAGTATTAGTTTTGTCTCTGTGCTGGGAATTCGGCCAATGGATACTCACAGCGAAATTTAAGGATACTCTCCTAAGTAAAATGAAGTTTCCAACAGCTTGAATATTATTACATCATTCAAGCTAAGAGAATCTGCTTTCCAAAAATGTATTATAATCAGGGGGAGTCACGGGGCTCAAATCTGAATAATCACTGACACAAATGACTGAGGTCATTATGTTTTGTTTCCATTTGTTACAAATATGTAGTTGTAGGTTATTTCAATGACTTTTCAACAGCTATCTATATATGTTTGTGTCTTATAAAATGACTTAACTGACACATATGCATGTATTTTACTGTTATCAG
>JAAELB010000637.1 GCA_024227155.1 Desulfobulbaceae bacterium | reverse complement strand
TTAGAAGAGACGATGCTTTCAGTAGCACTCCCTTTTTTCTATTTAATGAGAAATTTACCAAAGTAAAGGTAATAAAAGCAGGTCAAATAGGCGTAACAGGACTTTTTGTTGTCCCATTTGAAGGGGGATTGCTTAAAAAAAAGATTGGTACTGCACTTAGTATTGTTCCTGAGCCTATAATTTTGAAAACAAAGGAAATATTTGAAGAAGGTCTTGAATTAATAGAAAACAAAGAGTACGAAAAGGCTTTAAAAATATTTAAATCTTTGGTTACTCAAAAAGATAATCCAGAATATTATTTTAATATTGGTTTTATTAAAACTTCTCAGACAAAATATATTGAGGCAATTGAAGCTTTTGGTATGGCTGCAAAACTTGATAGGTTTTTTGCCAGAGCCTATGAGGAAATGGGTAGAGTATACAGATTGATAGGGGATTCAAACAAGGCAGAAGAATATATGCAACAGGCAGCTGAAATTTACCTGGACACAGATAAAATAGGTACCGCCGAAGGAATTTTAAATGAAATACTTGATTCAGGATCTGACTCAATGAATGTATTTAATACTCTGGGAGTATTATACAGAAAAAAGGGAGAATCTGAGACTGCTTTACAGCACTACAAAAAGGCTCTCAAAGTCCATCCAGATGAATCTTATATCTATTACAATATTGGACGACTCTACATGGATATGAAAGATACAGAAAAAGCAGTTGAATATTTCAAACAATCCCTTGAAAAAGATCCAGAGTTTGAAGATTCCAAGCAGGTCATTAAAGCTATCGAGTTAGGAATAATCTGATTTCAAAATCAATAATAAAAAATGGCTGATTCAATAATTCATAATTTAAAATTTTATATAATACTCACAGTATTATTTTTTATTCCTCAAACAGTTTGTTCCTCTAATGCTGAAAATTTTAAAGTATTTTCATTAGAAGATAGTAAAAAAGGTGGTTATAAAATATATGCAATTAATAAAAATATTATTCCATATTTTGTTGATTTTAAGTTTCATATTTTAGACAATTTAAAGCCGTCAATAAACAAGCCCTATCAAATGGTCGTGCCTGCCAATACTAAGAAGTATCACATTATGGATTTAATCCCAATTGATACCCAAAAGGGAAATTCTATGAAATATGAATTTCTTTATCAAAGGGGTGATCCATTGAATACA
>JAAELB010000636.1 GCA_024227155.1 Desulfobulbaceae bacterium | reverse complement strand
TTTCAACCCACAATTTATCGTTTCAACCCCAATTTTAACCAATTTTACGGTCAGATCGCACCCCACCAGAACTTTTTTCACTTTTCCCCATTTAGGGCCGGCGTCCTTGCGCCTTTTCTGTTATACCTCTGATTAAACAGTTAGCAGCCGCAAACCCTTGTGCCGCAAGGAAATCGTCTTTTTCTTTCTTCACCACACAAAGTTTTCCAGGTTCATCGGATTCCTAATTCCCACCATTTTAAAGTATTCCTTTTGCATCGAAGTGGTGTTACTTACCGTGCGGAAAGTTTTGCTCCTGTCTTCCCTTTCAGAAAACGTCACCTTGTATTTTACCAACTTGGACTTCGATATTTCTTCCAGCGGTTCCATCACGCATTTGCCCTTCAAACAATCAATCTCAAAGATCCTTTTAAGAAGTAACGCTAATATACAGATGAAAACGTGCGCCCTTACTCTCACTTGCAGCCAATGCCTTACTGGTCTGATGTCAACAAAATTCTTTAGATCGTCAAAAAGCATCTCAACTTCTTTTAAATTCTTGTAGGACTCAACAACCTTCTTGGCTTCCAAATCCTGCCTGCTTGTTGTAAGAATAAATATCCCGTCCATCTCTTCTTCATAATCAATAGCCTTCTGATTCACACTGTAACCGAAAGCTTTTTGAGTCTCCTTGTCCCGGTCTATCTTAAAAAACTTCCTAAATCTGGCTTTATGTCCCTTAAAAATACCACCAAGCTTTTTTTCTGTCGCAGCCATCTCCTCGTCATTGTTGTGATTTGAAAACAACTTGTCTAATGCCTCTGACAGGACTCCGATGGTGGCATCTCTCTTTTTCTTTGTTATTGCCTTTCTTTCGTCATTCAGACAAATAATCGTCCTTAAACTGTTCTTATATTGCCCTTGATACTTCTTGATCAACCTAAATATCCTTCTGCGAAGCTTGATCTCTGATACAACCTTTTCCAATATTTCTTTATAGCTCTTGTATTTTAATTCGTCCTTGTTCTTAAGATTCAAAATCATTTTTCTCAGTGGCGCAAAATCCTTATCAGTGAAACTTGTCCCCGCTTTTCTTAATAGCTCTTTGCTTTTCCATATCAAGAAATCCGTCACATTAATGTTTCTCTCTTGAATCTTTAAGCCATTATACTTATCATAATCTTCCCATTTCAATTCGCCCTGTGAAAATAACATGGCCATTATCTCGCTTTGACGATGCTTCACACCCATAATGTAATCAAAACCTTCTCCTTTGATCTTATCCAAATTCAGCTTGCTGATCATTCCACGGTCTCCCACAAAGGTGGTCTCTTCTATGTTGTAAGTCTTCTTAAGCTCCTCAACGACTTCAGCTACTGTCGATTCGTCCTTCGTATTTCCTTCAAACACAAAATGCTTTATCGGATAGCCCTCGTAAGAAGTAACCACACCCACAACGATCTGCTCCAGGTCCGGCCTGTTATCCCTGCTGTGACCGTTTGCACTAATCGGACAATTTGTAGAGTAGAAAAAGGTTGACGTTATATCGTAAAATGTCAACTTGACGTTCACGCTAAAAAGCGTCTTCATCTTCTCAAACAAGGCAAACTCCAACCCCTCCTTTATCGATAATAAATAATCCATACTTCTATAGAAGTATGTTACATCAAGCGGCAGTTTATGGTAGCCCTTCATCGCTTTGTAACACGTCCGCTCTACCCATCGCGTCACCCCAAGTTTACTTAATGCCTCAACACAACGATTGATCACCATCATCTCGATATATTTCTCGGCTTCGATTTCTACCTTGGTCTTTTCTTGCCGGAGCTGAGATTTTACCATTTGAGATAATCCCATTTTATTCCACAGCTTGCGCCAAAGGATGATGCTTCCATGCTCCAAGGATTCAACTATTTCGACTTGGTCCGAAAGAGCATATTTTTCCACTTTGAAAATCTTGATCAATCCGTCAATCAGGCCTTCAACGTCCTTGTTACTGAATCGTTTTATGTTGCCCAAATTCGCAATGTTCCTGGTCGTTGATCCTTTCCCCTTTACGCGAACTGACTCGCTAATAACCAAATACTCATAGGTTCCCGACTTCCTCTTCGCTTTTGAAATTCTCGGAAACATAAAAATCCTTCGAAGTACAATACTGATAAAACGAGATGCGACCTCCCGGTTTTGAGATGCCACTGGCTCTGCCCATTTCCTGCTGAATCGTTATCACCACCTTAATAAATGGTTTTCAGCACAATGTCAAGCTTTATTTGGCAGATACTTCAATATTTTTC
>JAAELB010000635.1 GCA_024227155.1 Desulfobulbaceae bacterium | reverse complement strand
ATTGGACAGGTGTGTATCATCTCTGCACGTGCAGATTAATAAACTGTCACCTGCTGGAACTGTCACTGGTTCTGTTGTGGGAGAGTGTGATAATTAGAGGGATCATGGATAGGCGTAATGAACTCTACTTCATTCTTGAACCCGGACCTTGAACAGCGAGCTGCAAGATATGGGTGAACTACTGGTTGTGGACCCAGGGGGGGGGGGGCACTGACCTCTAAAGTTGGTAGGTATGCTCCCTGGCGCATGAAAATTTGGGGTCAATATGTGCTGAATATGGTCAAAATCATAGGTCAATGTGTGCTGGTATATGTACAATAAAGTGATTTAAATCCATTAGAACTTACACTACATACATAATCACAAACATCCACAAACTGAATAATATGAAAAGTCTTCCAGACAGCACTGGTGTGAAGCTAAACAAAGTGATTTTCAGTCTGGATTCCTGGTGCCCTTCTGTATCATGGTCAAAATGTGCTGTTTGCTGCTTCTTATCAGTCAATCTGTGCTGCCTGCTGAGATTTCTAGGGGCAATATGTGCTGCTTGTAGGTGAAAAAGGGGGGCAAAACCGCGGAGCATACCTACCTATTGAAAGTACAGAAGTAACACCCTCCCCCAGGCTGAAGTTACACAGGGAAAAAAATAAATGGAAACTCAATGCACCAGAAACGACCAAATAATTACATATATGTGTAATACCAAAATCATAGTGTGTAATAATTTAGTTCTTCCCTAACATGAACAACTGACCACTTGTCGGTCGCTGCACGACCTGTGGTCGCTTATCATTAGTATATACACGTGTCTGT
>JAAELB010000634.1 GCA_024227155.1 Desulfobulbaceae bacterium | reverse complement strand
GTTGCCTGATCCCACAATTTTTTGGCAAGCCTCAATGTTGCCTGATCAATCATCTTTCCTTCAACACCAATTGCACCCTTCCCTGAATAATTCGCCTTTTCTATAACATCTAAGATTCGCTTTGCCCTTTTGATTTCTTCTTCAGATGGTGTAAACACCTGGTTCACGATATCAATTTGATCCGGATGAATTACCCATTTGCCATCACACCCCAATGCACTGGTAATAGTTGCTGACTTTTTAAGGCCATCAGGATTTTTAAAATTACCAAATGGCGCATCAATTGCCAGAAGGTTATTTGCTTTGGCTGCTGCCACCATTTTGCTCAATGGATAATGCCATCTATGGCCCGGATAAATCTCTTCCTCATTTTCTCCATGACCTGATAACGATATTAACCTTGCCCCTACAGAATCTGAGTAGTCTGCAACCCCAAAGACAAGGGTTTTAATGCGGCTGCTTGCCTTTGCAATTTCTGAAACTTTCTCAAGCCCTTGTGCTGTTTCAATGGAAGCTTCAATTTGTATCTTATTTGTGAATTTCTTTTCCATCTCTATCCCATCTAAAAGACGACTG
>JAAELB010000633.1 GCA_024227155.1 Desulfobulbaceae bacterium | reverse complement strand
CCGGTTGTTGATGGTGCATGGATTGTTTTTTATTTATGTAGCTCCAATGTTCAGTAAATTTATTGACCGGTCTTCACAAAAATCAAAGTATATTTTATTAAGTGCTTTAATATGTAGCACCAGCTTGATATTGTTTCCCTTAGTCGGTGGGTTGCTGGCAGCAACCTTATCTATATTGCTGCTGGGTTTTGCCGGCAGCTTTGAAGCTATTATCCCCTTTGCTTTAAGTTTTGAATCCACAAAAAAACTTGGAGATGCAAAAGCAATTGCAATTTTATCTTCAGTTGAAAAGATAGGTCAGGTATTGGGACCTCTTGTTTTTGGCGGGTTGGTTTTAGGGCAGTCAAATAATAACAATCTATATTTGATGGGTTCAGCGTATCTTTTTGCAGCATTGCTATTTAGTATGTTCAACAGACGGTACAGAACTATATAAAAAGAAAAGGGACTTTCATAATGAAAATCCCTTTTTGTATTAAGTTGTTATTGTTTTTCTGAAGGATAATCTTCGAATATTTCATCAGCAGCACTGAGGATATCAATTGGCGGGTCATAAGCAATATT
>JAAELB010000632.1 GCA_024227155.1 Desulfobulbaceae bacterium | reverse complement strand
TCAAAAAAATAATGCTCGCAATATTAACTATATGGCTGTGCTTATTTTTTCGACATGCCTAGATCTGCGGCGAAATGCCTATTCTCGGACAAGCTCCTATGTACGATCAGGATTAATGTGCTGAACAGTAGAGGTGTCTAAAATGATTTTTTTGGTTGGCTATACCGGTTCGAAGGAGTCAAAAGCTGCTCTGGCACTGGCACGTGATCACGCTGCACTATTTGCGGCGAAAGTGGTTGTAGTTGTCAGTAGTGAAGGAGGCCCAAGGGAAAAACATGGGCATATAGGCAAAGCCTCTGAAGATCTCTTTTTCGCCCGGAATTTCCTGGAAGAAAAGGGTATTGATCATGATTGTCATGAATTGGTTCGTGGAGTCAGTCCCGGCGAAGATATGGTCCGTTATGCAGAAGAGAAAAAGATTGATCAAATATTTGTTGGAATTGAGAAAAAATCGAGAACCCAGAAAATTATTCTTGGCTCCAATGCACAGTATATAATCCTCAAAGCGCCATGCCCGGTTGTAACCGTCAATAGATGAGTCTGTTGATTTAATAGCATTTTTGTTCAATATCGAGGCAAACCAAAAATTTTACCACAGGCATATAATTGATATTCCGAGGATAAAATTTTTGGTTTAACGAAGAGATTGGGCGAAAAGGCATTAAATCAACGGGCTCATAGATAATAGTGGGTGGAGAATTCCTGTTCTCTGACAAGCCTTCTGTAGGCTTGCCTTATCTGAGGGGGATGTTTGTCTGCAGCCACAGTGGTTCTGAAGAATTTCAAAAATAAGAGAGTTCGGGGGCTGAATTCATGGGACTTTATGATTTTTCATTCTATGATCTGATATGTCGTAATGCAGTTGCGTTTAAGAATCATCTCTGCTGGAAGGAGGTTGATGACGGCAGGGGATTAACTTTTCAACAATATAAGGGGAAGGTGGACAAGCTGGCTGTGGGGCTTGCATCCATTGGAGTTGAAAAAGGTGACCGGATCGGGGTGCTGGGGAAAAACAGTCTTGAGTTTTTTCTCATATATGGAGCAGCAGCAGCACTTGGTGCGATTGTTTTGCCTATCAACTGGCGTCTGTCGGGTGGCGAAGTCTGTTACAATCTCAACGACTGCCAGCCAAAGGTCGTTTTTGTTGATGAAGAATTTCAGCCAACCCTTGAAGCTGAGAAAGAAGAACTGAGCAGTGTTGAAAACTATTATAATCTCAAAGGGGATAGTGGTAAGGAATTGAATTTTGAGACACTGCTGAAGGTAGACGGACCCTTGTCAGAGTCAACGACCAAAAGTTCAGACGGTTTTGTTATTATCCATACCGCGGCGGTGGCAGGGCAGCCGAGAGGGGCTCTTGTCAGCCATGAAAATATTCTCACTGCTGATCTGCACTTTGACTACTATATGGAAATAACGGATAAAGATGTCCATCTTAACCTTCTGCCTCTATTCCATGTGGGTGGCCTTTTTCTGGCGACTAGCACCTTTCATGTGGGCGGAGCAAATCTTAATGTCAGCAAGTTTGATGCGAGCCAGGCGGTTAATTTGATAAAGGAAAATAGTGTTTCTCTCTTTTTTGATTTCCCACCAATACTGGATTCTATCCTGAAAGCTGCAAGGGAAGAGAATGTCGATATAGGTTCGCTGAGGGCAATTGTCGGTCTTGGTACGCCAGAGGTAATAGAGCAGTTCCAAAAGGAAACAGGCGGCTCATATTATTGTATGTATGGTCAGACAGAGACATCGTGCCTGGCAACCATGGGTAAGTATAGTGATTGTCCGGGATCGGCCGGAAAAACTGTGCTTCTTGCTGATGTAGCGTTGGTTGATGATCATGACAAAGCAGTTGAGCCTGGTGCGGTGGGGGAAATTACGGTCAAAGGCCCCATGGTTTTCCAGGGCTACTGGGGACTCCCTGAAGACAACGCCTACACCTTCCGTGAAGGCTGGCATCATACAGGAGACTTAGGCCGTTTTGATGAAAATGGTTTTCTGTTTTATGCTGGCAGAAAGGCGGAAAAAGAGCTGATTAAACCGGGGGGAGAAAATGTTTATCCCGCCGAGGTCGAAAAGGTTATTTTACTCCATCCAGCTGTGGCTCACACCGTTGTTATCGGTGTGCCGGATCCTAAGTGGAAGGAGGGGATCAAAGCGGTCTGTCAACTTCAGGAGGATGATTCCCTAACAGCGCAGGAACTGATTGATTTTGTAGGGGAAAGAATAGCACGCTTTAAAAAACCCCAATATGTTGAATTTGTCGACACTCTGCCTCAAAACGATGATGGTTCGATAGACCGGCAGGCGGTGAAGGATCAGTTTGGCCAGGCATAGAAATCCGGGCTAGCAGTTTTCTGGGGTTCACCATGTGGACCCCAATTGTTGTACACTCATTTTCAATTTCTCAGTAATCCATCTAGTTACTCTGTTTTCTCCCTCCTTGAATCTCTCAAAGTAGTCATATCTGAAGAGCCTTCTGTATTCATAAGAAAAAACATTGAAAAAATTACATCATTGGGTTAGGATTTTCTCGTTTCGAATTTGATGAAAATCGGTAGTTGTCTTTTATGCTCTTATGTATGAATAGGTTAGGATAGACTTTATCATATTATTATTTTTGGGAACAAAAGCGATATGCAAATAATGTCATCACTGGGGAAAATAGTCGTAATTTTGAGTAGCTGCATTGTTTTTGTTGTGCTGACAGGTTGTGTCACTACCAGACAACAGTTGATCGATATTAACACGCAGATGAAGGCTGGTTCGTATGAACAGGCGGCTCAAAATGCCATTGCTAATGGCAGAATTGATGTGGATGGAAAAAGCAGCGATCTGCTCTGGTCTCTCCAGGCGGGTGCTATGCTGACCTTGATTGGTGATTATTCCCGCAGCAATTTAATTTATGATCAAGCCGAGCAGCTTATGAAAGGAGAAGATACTGAAAATATACTAGAAAACAGTGTCGAAGGAATGGCAGCAATTTTCTATAACAACAGTATTAATGGATATGAGCCTGCAGTCTATGACTCTGTCATGATAAACACTTATAAAGGTCTCAACTGTATTTTTTTGCACGATTGGCAGGGGGCCCGCATAGAATTTAACCGCGCAGCTGACCGACAGCGTCGTGCAGAGGAGTTTTTTAAGAAAAAAATCTCTGAGGAACAGGAAAAGGCAAATGAGGAGTTAAAAACAGTAGCTCGCAGACAAAAAAACACAAATTCTAAAAAATCCAAGGATGAAGCCCGTTCGGTCATCAATGACAATTTTTCAGAAATGGAGCGGTGGAAGGTCTACGGTAATTATATTAATCCGTACACTGACTACCTGCACGGCCTCTTCTTTATGCTTGCAGGCACAGGTAATTCAGACTACCAGCGGGCTGTGTTTTCTTTTAACCGTGTAGCTGGTATGCATGGTAAAAACAAGGTAATATCAAAAGATTTGATTTTGGCCAAAAAATTACAATCCGGAGCCTGGCGCCGTGACCGGGTCCGTCCCCAGGTGTGGGTTATTTTTGAAAACGGCTTTGCCCCGCTCACTGAAGAAATCCTTATCCCCATTCCCCTCTTTCTTGTAACCAATGAAATTGCCTATTCCCAGATCGCTTTACCTAAGATTGTTGAACAGCGGGTTGCCTATTCTTCTCTAGAGGTTTCCTGCGGCGGTAAAAAACTCGGTAAAACGGTGCAGATTGCCAGTATGGATCGGGTGATACAGAGTGAATTTAAAAAAGAGTTTCCGCTCAGAGTGACTAAAGCCATAGTGAGTGCTTTTACCAAGGGTGCAATGCAATATGTTGCCCAGGAAAAGTTCGGTTTGCTCGGAGCCATTGGGGGGACACTGTATCAGGCAACCACGACCCATGTTGACAACCGTACCTGGACCTCTCTGCCTAAAGAAATACAGGCTTTACGTATTCGGCGGCCATCTGGAAATAGCCTGACTTTGAGTGCCATGGGGATGCCACAGCCAATTACCGTGGAGTTGCCGGATAGTCGTTACACCCTGGTTTATGTAAAAGCTCTTGGGCCGTACTCTCAACCCGCTCTTCAGATTGTAGGATTTAACTCATGATTAAAGCACAACAGTATCTTGTTCTGATTGTTGCCGTACTACTGCTACTACTGTTAAACGGTTGCGCCACTGTGATCCAGACTACCGATTATCAGCAACTCTATATGGGCTCGGGAGTAAGGAGTTATATTCAAGTTAGTGGGCTGCATCAAGAGAGGACCGGTGGGGATCTTCTGCGGGTTGCTTTTGACGGGGTCAGCCTCTATGAACGTGAAGTTAAATATCGTTTTGTCTGGCTTGATGTTAATGGCTTTGAACTGCCGGGGCTTACCGCACGCTGGCACCGTTATAAGGTGTACAGCCAACAGCCTTTTCAGTTGCAGGCCATTGCCACAGACCCCAAGGTGGTAAATTATCGTTTGCTTATCTATGATTTACACGCAACACCCGTTGCGGATGATACGAAGTAACTAATGTGTAGTAGCTAGAATTACATTTTGAGCATCGTCATTTAAAAAATATATGGAGTAATGTTATGAAACTAAATGCTTTTGTAGTATTTGTTGCTTTTCTCGCGCTTGGGCTCAGTGGTTGTAGCCAGAAAACGGTTGTCCTGCATCCCGGTGATGTGGATCGACCTGTAACGGCGGGCTTGAGTATTACAGATTTTGAAAAAGCAGCCAATGAAGCCGTCCAGTCGATGCTGTTGTCCGGTGCCGTTGATCCGGTAAATGGAAAGAAGAATATTCTTGTTATCTCAAATATTCTCAACGATACAATGCAGCGGATTGATACCGACCAGTTGGTTAAAAAGATTCGTATTGCCCTGCTGCAGAGTGGCAAGGTGAAAACCACAACGGCAATGGGGCTTAATGGACCAGAGGATAAGATGAACCAGGCCTATGGCCAACTTTCCAGATCCCAGAAAATTAATAAATCGACACTGAAAAAACAGAGTTGGACCGCTCCGAATATGAGCCTTTCCGGCAAGATTTTGCAACGCAACAACCGTGTTGATAGCGGGGCTCAGCTGATTGACTATTATTTTCAGCTGACTCTTACGGATCTCGGGGATGGACTGGCCATTTGGGAAGGGGAGACTCCAATTCAAAAGCTTACCAGTTCCAAAACAGTTTCCTGGTAAAGTTTCCTGTTATTGAGAATAGTATTGGGAGAAGATTATGAAAAAGATATCAATTTCTGTTGCCGCTGTTGCTTTATTGAGTGCTGCTGTTTTTGTACCTGTCCACTCTCATTCGGAGGGAGTGGCATCAACAACAGTTGCGGATCCTGACAACACGGCTGTTGTAATGGAGGATACCGCTCCGGTTTCAACTGGAGAAAACCCGGTTATTGCGGATAGTGGTGTATTGATTTCTATTGCTGAACTTGAGAATGTGCTGGCTCAGGATAAAGCAAATTTGGAACTGAGTGGTAAATTCCTCTGGGTTGGTTACGCCACTGCAGCTGTCAATGCCAGAAAAAGTGATCCCAGTTGGGGAAAGTCTCGAATCATTGCAGCCCAAAAGGCGGTGATTGAGGCGGAAAATAAATTTGCCAAGGAATATGGCCAGAAAATAGCCTCTGATAAGATTCGAGAGTACTACAGTGATGAGTCGGGGGTTATTCCGGATTACGATTTTGGCAATAAAAGTCAGAATGAAAATCAATATTTAAGAATTATCAATAAATTACTGACTTTAAATGAGGTTAAGCTCGATAATGCTCTTGCCGAATTGGGAATAAGCCCTGAAGAGTTGCAGCAGAGTCCACCTAAGCAACGACATCTCCTCTTTGCGGATAGATTTGAAAGCTCGGTGAAACGCGAGGCTATTGCCAATCTCAGTGGTTTGCTTACCTTCAAAACCTATGAGGGGTTTGGTGATAAAGGTGAGTATCATATCGCCGCCTTACTGGTGTTGTCGGATAAAATGAAGCAACTCGCCTATCAAATGGCAAAGACCAACTCTACTATGGTTCCTGACCCACTACGGGTTGGTTCCAAACAAATGGAGGGTTTGGTTGCGGCTCCTGCAGTTTCACTGATTCCAGACTTTGGTGTTAAGCGTCTTTATGACGTAGAGGGGTATCCGGTACTTGTCTCCTTTGGTCAGTGGTCTTCAATGGTTGGTAGTAGTGATAGTAAAAAAATGGCCAGGAAACGCGAGGCAGCGTACAAGCAAGCGGAAGCGTTGGCCGACCAGGGCCTTGCTGAATTCGTGAACGGGCATATTAATTATTCCAGTTTGAATACTATTGGAGAAACCGAACGTACCGACGCTGTTGTTGATGTGGATAACTTCAAAAGTAGTGAGGATATTGCTCAGCTTACTGATTCCATACGGGAAAAAGCGGTGAAGAAGAGCCGTGTCAGGATGGTGGGTGTCCGTGAACTACGTCGCTGGAGTGGAGTTCATCCTGATAACACAGCAACAGAGGTCTTTGGAGTTATCCGATACTGGAGTCCTGTCAATGCTGAAAACATGAATAAGGTACGGAACTGGAAACCGAAAAAAACTCGAATAAAACAAGCTGCCAGCAGTGCACAAAAATCCAATCCCAGCATTAAAGGCAGTCAAGAGCGAATGAGTATTAATGATTTTTAAGGAGTGGCTATGAAAAGTATTTTATGTGCCATTCTAATGGTATGTATGTGGGTGTCGTTGTCTACCGCAGCGGCGATCTCAGAGATGAAACGTGATGTTACCGGTTATGGAATGACCGCAGTTGAGGCGATTACCGATGGGCTGGTGCAGGCGGTTGGTCAGTTAAAGGGGGTTACTCTTTCTTCTTCTCAGATTGTAAGCCAGGTCTCTATCGATTCCACAATACAGAGTACCGAGGGATGGCAGGAGGCGTTTAGCTCGAATGCTTCCCTGAGAAAACTGATCAGGACCAGGACAAGGGGGCAGTTGGCCGGCTATGAAATCATCAGTGTAGATGAGGGGGTTGACGGCTACCAGGCTGAGCTTCAGGTTGTGTATCATAGCTACCAGGAACAGGGATTTTCTGCTGATAATCGTCGTTCTCTTGCGGTGGTGCCATTTAAAAGCAGTCGCCGGAGCTTTATGCTTTTAGGGGACAATACTCCTGCCAGGCATGTAGAGCGGGAGTTGCGAAACAGGATGATTGATCTATTTACCCACTCACGTGTCCTCAGTGTGATGGATCGTGAGTTTACTGAAGCCTTTAAAGCGGAGAGAGATGTCTGGCTCAGTGATGATGCCCATGTCGGTGAAGCTGCACGGCTTGGGAACGTGCGAGGTGTTGACTATCTGGTGGTTGGTAACATTAAAAGTATGCAGTCCACCCAACAGGTAGAGACCATCCAGCTTACCGGTGAGAGAATCTCTACCTATTCTGGTGTGGTACAGGTAGATTACAAAATAATTCAAGCTCCAACCCGGCAGGTAAAATGGTCCGATACACTACGTGTACAATTCAGTGATCGGGATATTCGTACTATGCTGGGAAAATTCGGTTCGAGTCAAACCGGTATGATCCAATATGTGGCGGACGAAATTGTAAAAGAAGCACTGGGCAATATTTATCCAATGAAGGTTGTCTCTGTGAAGGGAAAAACAGTTGTTCTTAACCAGGGCGGGGATAGCTTGACGAAGGGCCAGGTGCTGGATGTGTTTTTTAGCGGGGAAGAGATGTTTGATCCATATACCAATGAATCCCTGGGGCAACTGGAGGAGCATGTAGGCAAGGTTAAGGTAGTTCGAATCACGGCCAAGGTGACCTATACAAAATTTATTGAGGGCGATTTAGATCTGGTCGATGTAGGTTCTATTGTTCGACCCAGATAGCTAGATGTTGAATTTTCGCCCGATCTTTCCGATCGGGCGAAACTCCAGTTTCGAGTATCGATCTTGAACTGTTTTTCCTTACTTGACAGGCACTATCCAGTTAAAAGGATCGTCCGCCTTGCCGTACTGGATGTTCATCAGTTCTTCAAATAGTTTTGCCGCAACAGGTCCTACTTTTCCTTCACCGATGGTTATTTCTTCGCCGTCGAATTTAATATTACCAACAGGAGAAATGACAGCCGCTGTTCCGGAGCCGAAAACCTCTTTCAAGCTGCCATCTGCGTGAGCAGCGTACACTTCATCAATGCTGATTTTTCGCTCAACAACGTTCATATTCCAGGATTTAGCCAGTTGGATTACCGAGTCTCTTGTGACACCTGAGAGTATACTTCTGTTCAGTTCGGGCGTTATAAGCTCATCTCCAATGACGAAAAAAATGTTCATGGAGCCGACTTCTTCAATATACTTCAGCTCAACACCGTCAAGCCACATTACCTGGGTGTAACCATCTTTTTGGGCAAGCTCAGTGGCGTAGAGGCTTGCTGCGTAGTTACCTGCGGTTTTGGCGGTGCCAACACCACCCCGTACCGCACGAACGTAATCTCTGGTGACCCAGATTTTTACCGGATCAAATCCTTCGGGGTAGTATGCACCCACGGGGGAGAGGATAATAAAGAATCTATAGGTGTTGGAAGAACGAAGACCGATATAGGGGTCGGTTGCAATAAGAGTTGGCCGGATATAGAGGGAGGTTCCAGCCGCGCTGGGTACCCAGTCTTTTTCAAGCTTCAGCAGCTCTATGAGTCCACTTAGCATCAGTTCTTCATCAACTTCCGGCATACAGAGCATATTACCGGAACGGTTGAAACGGTTGAGATTGTCTTTTGGTCGAAAGAGTTGAATGTCCCCTGATTCGGTTTTATACGCCTTTAAACCCTCAAAAATAGCCTGTCCATAATGCAGAACCATTGTTGATGGATCCATTTCCATGGGGCCATAGGGCTCAATGCGGGGATTATGCCACCCTTGTTCCGGGTTATAATCCATGTTGAACATATAATCCGTAAAGTGTGTTCCAAATCCCAGCTTGGAATCTTCTGGATGATCTTTGAGTTTTTCAACTTTCTTGATTGTAATTTCCATTGTAACCTCAAATAATTATTCTAACTCCACTGAAAAGAGCGGGATACATTTTTAGACCAAATAACAAAAAATATTATTTCATAGTCACTCAGTAGCCAGCTGGTATAAAAAAATATTATGCGTTTTGAATCAAACAAAGTATTCTAGTGAACCATTAATTGCACTAACTCTGTTTCTTGCAGCTAAAATAATGCGGAACTAGGCGTTAAATCAACATTAATATATATTATTTTGGGTAAGAGGTTATTGAAAAGGGGGATGCTATTTTTGAAAATTCAGGAATTCCCTTGTATTTAGATCATTTACGTGCACGTAAAAGTTCGACTGTTAAATCAGATATCGGTGAAAAATGAGAAAAGATATAATTGAAATACGATGGCATGGACGCGGAGGCCAGGGAGCAATTACTGCGGCCAAAATTGTTGCAAATGCCGCTTTTGTCTCCGGCTACAAGGGTGTGGTGATGGCACCAACCTTCGGTACAGAAAGAAGAGGGGCCCCGGTCTTTACCTCGCTGAAAATTTCAAAAGAAAAAATATATGACCTTTCCCCCATCACCACCCCGGACATGGTGGTGGTCCTCGACCACAGTTTGCTTGAAGAGGTTAATGTAATAGCCGGTATCAAGGAAAACGGCCTGGTTGTGTTAAACGGCCCGAAACCGGTAGCCGACTATGGTTTTGAGGGAGTAAAAGTTGCCGTTTCAGATGTCACCGCCCATGGCGTTACTGCCGGTCTGCCGCCAGGAGTAGTCAATTCAGGAATTATTGGCGCTTTTTCTAAGGCGAGTGGCCTGGTTGATATTGGGGTTCTGCGACAGGCTATCGAAAATGAATTTGTCGGTAAAAAACCGGAACTCAATTCAAAAGCGGCAGAGATTGCATACGATAATACTTTGATTGGAGACATGTAGATGGCGGCGAAAGAATTTTGTAAATTGATATCACGTAGCAAGCCAGGGCCTGGTGATGGAGGTAACACCGGCTCGTGGCGTGTGCTCCGTCCGGTTATTGATCTTGGTAAATGTATTCCGGCTAAAAAGAATAAAAAGGCCTGTTTCACCTGTTGGCTGTACTGCCCAGATTGTGTTGTCTCAAAAACCGTCCCTCCTACAATTGATCTTGAGTATTGCAAGGGATGCGGCATTTGTGCGGAAGAGTGTCCAGCTGATGCCATAGAGATGGTTGACGAGTCGTCTTTTATTGTGGAGGACAAATAAGCATGTACATTATTGAATCAGGAAACGTGGCGGCGGCTACAGGCGTACAGCTTGCGCGTGCACAGGTTATTGCAGCATATCCGATCACTCCACAGACACCGCTCACAGAAAAACTATCCGAGTTAGTAGAATCGGGTGAGCTTGATGCAGAATATATTCTTGTAGAAAGTGAACATAGTGCCATGGCGGTCTGTATTGCCGCATCCACCGCGGGGGCAAGAGCATTCACCGCCACAAGTGCAAATGGTCTGCTCTATATGAACGAGCAGCTCCACTGGGCAGTTGGCGCACGACTTCCACTTGTTATGTGTGTTGCCAATCGCGGGGTTGGAGCTCCGTGGACTGTGTGGAATGATCAACAGGATTCCATGTCGCAACGAGATGTTGGTTGGATACAACTCTACTGTAATGATCATCAACAGATAATAGACACCACCATTAAGGCATTTCGTCTGGCACAAACGGTGAGTATTCCTGTAATGGTCTGTTACGATGGTTATCTTCTGTCCCACACCTATATGCCTTTTGAGCGGCCGGATCAGTCGAAAGTAGATGCTTTTGTCCCCCCCTTTACACCAAAGCACTTCCTGGACCCTGAAGATCCCGGCAACTTTAATACCGTTACCCTGCCCGATATCAGGCCGGGTGTTGATGGTAATATAGAGCCCGGATATATTGAAATCCGCCACAATCTGCAGGAGGATCTAAGGTCTGCAATCGAAGTCTATGAGGAGATAGACCAGGAATTTGAAAAAGAGTTTGGTCGTGGTGGAACTCCTCTCTTAGAAGAATATAAATGTGATGATGCGGATTTTATTGCCGTCTGTATAGGATCTCTCTCTTATCAACTCCGGGATGTTATTGATCTCATGCGGGAAGGCGGTACCAACGTTGGGGTGATGGGCGTACAGATGTATAGGCCATTCCCGGATCAGGCAATTGTTAAGGCACTGGCCGGAAAGAAATGCGTCATAGTTTTTGAAAAAGCCCTCAGTTATGGCAATCAGGGACCTCTGTTCGCTGATATCAAGTCTGCTCTCTATACCTGTGAAGATAAACCGGCGATTAAAAACTACATCCTTGGACTTGGTGGCCGGGAAATTCAAACCCAACACCTGGTGGATGCCTTGACTGAGTCCTGCACCAGTCCTGAGGCAATTGAAGATGCTCCGACCTGGATCGGCTTAAAACTTTAGAGATACGTATTATGGATAATAAAACAACAATATTGAACCTCACTGAGGAAGAGTTGGTCCACCCGGGTAACCGTGCATGTTCAGGTTGTGGCCTCTCAATCGTTTACCGCATTGGTCTTAAGGCACTTGGTAAAAAGACTGTGCTTGTCGTGCCACCGAGCTGCCTCACCGTAATGCAGGGGCTTTTCCCTGTTGCATCAACAAAGCTGCCATGTGTTAATGTAACCTTCGCTTCAACCGGTGCAGCCGCCTCGGGGGTTCGTGGTGCTATGAAGGCCTTGAAAAAAGAAGGCGTCAACGTTGTGGCGTGGGCGGGTGATGGCGGTACCGGTGATATCGGTATACAGGCCCTTTCCGGGGCCTGTGAGCGTGGCGAAGATATCATTTATATCTGCTATGACAACGAAGCGTATATGAATACCGGTATCCAGAGATCCGGCACAACTCCCCAGGGCGTGTTGACCACCACCACCCCAATTAAAGGGAAATTGCAGGAGAAAAAAGATATTCCCGCAATTATTGCAGCCCATGGAATAGGCTATGTTGCCACCGCCTCCGCAGCCTATCCCCTTGACCTGTACGATAAGGTTAAAAAGGCCGCTTCCCTTTCGGGACCAAGGTACATCCACGTTCATACACCGTGCCCGCCGGGCTGGAGCTTTGATACCAGATATACAATCAAGGTTGGAAAACTGGCCGTAGAGTCAGGTCTTTTTGATTTGTATGAAATAGAAGATGGGGCTTTGACATTGACTGGGCCTTCTAAAAAACTTGTAGGTAAAAGTAGAAAGCCGGTGAAGGAATATTTTTCCTCCCAGGGCAGATTCAAGTCGCTTGACCCTGAACTTGTTGCAAAGGTGCAGGAGAAAGTTGATAAGAAATGGGAGAAGTATTAGTCGTTCCTAGTCGTTCCCTTTTATAGCATGAAGTATTGACGTTGACCCCACTCCCCTTTTTTACAAGCCAAAGGGGAGTGGGGTTGTAGTACGCAGTTCCGCTATTGTAGTTTTCCTTCATCAAAAAGAGTGGAGAGTATGGCGCATATAGTAGGAATAGATATAGGTGGTACCCACGCAGATGGCGTTTTACTTGACGGGGATAAAATTCTGGTCAAGAAAAAGGTGAATGTGGATCAGGAGAATCTTACTGAATCCATTATCTCACTCTTACGGGCTCTGGTTCCAGAGTCGTCCAGCGGTTTAGCCCGCATTCATCTCAGCACAACACTGTGCACCAACGCCATCGTCCATAACTCCCTTGACGATGTCGGTATGCTTATCCAGGCTGGGCCGGGGATGAATCCAGATTTTCTAAATTGTGGCAAACATGTCCGTTTTATAGATGGGGCAATTGACCACCGGGGACACACTGTAAAAAAAACTGATAAAGATCAGATTGAAAGAGGGGCTGAAGAGTTTTTGCAAGACGATGTGAAAAGTATTGGTATTGTAACAAAATTTTCACACCGCAACCACCTCCACGAGCAGCAGATACATGATTCTCTCACAGGTCGGTTTCCCCATGTGAGTATGGGCCATAGGATGTCCGGTTTACCTAATTTCCCCAGGCGGGTGTATACCACCTGGCTAAATGCAGCCTTACGCTCTAAGTTTTTAGATTTTCAGGACGCAATGTCCGAAGGTCTGAAACAGTTATCACTGGATTGTCCCTGTTATGTCCTGAAAGCTGACGGGGGGACGATGCCCTTTGATGTCGCAGCAGAAATTCCCTGTGAAAGCGTCCATTCCGGGCCTTCTGCCAGTGTTATGGGATGTCTGGCTTTACAAAGCAACAGCCATGATGCACTACTCCTTGATATAGGAGGTACGACAACAGATATTGCTATCCTGGTCGATGGTACACCTTTACTTGAACGATATGGCATCACCATTAAAGGGCGGCCGACCCTCATAAGGGCCCTGAACAGCAGGAGCATTGGTCTTGGCGGTGACAGTACTGTTCGATATGTTGAAGAGAAATTTATTATCGGGCCTGAGAAATCGGGGCCGCCCATGGCGCTGGGGGGCACTGTTCCAACCCCAACCGATGCGATGGTCGTTTTGGGCAGGATGGATGTTGGTTCAAAAACTAAGGCAGAAGAGGCAATGGCTCTGCTTGTTGCTGCTCAATCCCCCGAGGAGACCGCAAGACAACTGCTTGCAACCTTTACTGCTCAGATACAACGTGCTGTTGAAAAGATGATTGAAGAGGTTTTCAGTCGACCTGTTTACACCGTTTCTGCGCTCTTAAGCAGAAAACGACTCCGGCCCCAGGAGATCATCGCCGTTGGTGGGCCGGCCGCAGCAATGCAGCAGAGCCTTGCCGATGCTTTTTCTTTGCCATGTACGGTTCCGGAACATTTTGAAGTTGCAAATGCCATAGGTGCGGCTCGCACCAGACCAACGCTGGAGGCCACCCTCTATGCTGATACCTCAGATGGTAATCTCAGTATACCGGAAATAGGCTACAGGGAAAAAATAAGTCGTGGCTATAGTATGAGGGATGCTGAAAAGAGGCTTACCAAGGTTATAAAAAGTATGGCAAAGGATTTTGGCATGGCCGGAATCCCTAAAATTGATTTTTTAGAGCGCCAGGAAATGAACACCATGAGTGGTTTTCACACCACGGGTAAAATTATATCGGTTAAGGCGCAGATTCAGCCTGGGTTGCAAAAATTATAAGGGGAAAAGATGAAAAAATACATGCCAAGAGCACAACATGCAACCGGGCTGGTTCTTTTTCCCGCTTTTGACTGGTGCATCAGCCCGACACATCCTGAAAGAGAAGAGCGGTTGCTCTACACCAAGGATCAGTTGATCGAAGAGGGTCTTGAGGATGTCGATAATATAACGTTTTATAACCCGGAGCTTGCATCGTATAAAGATATAGATCGTGTACATCTCTGTGTGCCATCATCCAAAGAGTTGCTTACCGAGTCCCACCTCATATCAGCGGGAGGGGCTATTCGGGCTGCAAAGGCGGTAATGGACAGGGAGGTCGACAAGGCCTTTGCCATTGTAAGACCGCCGGGGCATCACGCCATGCAAACAGTCTTTGGGGACCGAGGTTTTTGTGTAGTTAATATTGAAGCGGTAATGGTTGAATATATCCGTCGCCACTATGGGGTGAGAAAAATTGCCATAATTGATACAGATTGCCACCATGGAGATGGTACCCAGGATATTTTTTATAACGATCCTGACACCCTTTTTATTTCCCTTCACCAAGATGGCAGGACTCTGTATCCAGGAACTGGTTTTATCGACGAAGCGGGTGGTCCGGCAGCGCAAGGCTATAACATTAACCTGCCTCTGCCGCCCCATACCTCTGAAGAGGGTTTTGATATGGCCATGGAGAGGGTTATTCTACCCATTTTAGATGAGTTTAAACCAGAACTTATTATAAACTCGGCGGGACAGGATAACCATTACACCGACCCCATAACCAATATGAATTTCACGGCCCAGGGCTATGCAAGGCTTAATCAGCAGCTTAAGCCGGATATTTGTGTGCTTGAAGGCGGATATTCCATAGAAGGGGCACTCCCCTACACTAATCTCGGTATCATTCTGGCCATGGCTGGGCTTGATACCTCCCATGTAAAAGAGCCCGACTATAATCCGGAAAACTTTATACAATCCGAGCGGATGAATAGACATATCGAGACTGTCTGTAATGAGGCAATAGAGTTATTTGAAAGCCGTAAGAAATTGAAAGAAAAATTTTCAAACCAGAGTGCTGTCACGGTGAATAAACATATTTACTATGATACCACCGGTTTTACAGTGGATGAGACCAGGGTGCACCATCTCTGTAGAGAGTGTCCTGGCTATACCGAAATCATTGCAGGCGGTTTCAATCACGATGCCCACGCCTTTTCAGTCCCCTTTAATAGCTGTAAAAAATGTCATACTAGTGCAAAAGATAGTTTTCAGAAGGCAAAATCCGTTGGAGCTCGTAAGCTGACAGTGCTTCAGGACCGAATAGAGGATATCTTCGAGGTTAAATAGAGGTAATGTTGTAACAATTCTTTTTACAAGGTCGCTGTTGATCTGCTCAGTGTAGGGAGTTTTTAACTGTGCAGATATTATAAATGGGGTGGTTAGTGGTTGCGGGTTGCAGGAAACTGATCAATGAAAGATGGAGCGAAAATGAGCGATATATTAAAGAGGCTTATCATCCTTTTAGAAAAACACTCAAACACAAGAAAACCTAACGAGGACACTGAAATGTGTCTGTTTTGGTCAACAAATAATCCACCCGATATTCTCGAAGGCACAAGTTCACTTAAAGCAATTAATAAAGAATTCGGAATTGAACTCAATGAGGATGAAGCTGTAGAAATATATGATATGAATCTATATGAAGCTTCAGAATTCATACGCAAATTAACCACAGATACTAAATCATGAAGTCATTGACAGAAAAACAAGGGCAATATTTGGCTTTTATAGCCACCTACATAAAATTAAACAACATGTCGCCAGCAGAATCTGATATTCAAAAATACTTTAAAGTTACTCCACCTACTGCGCATCAAATGGTGGTCAAATTAGAGAGCATTGGGGCAATAAGAAGGAAGCCTAGAGTGGCACGAAGTATAGAGGTCAAAATAGACCCAAGCGAAATACCATCGCTTAAATGAACATAACAAGTGCATAAACACGGACCAACCAAAGCGGTGCGGTTTTCGCTGGCTACAACCGCCCCACTTTGGTTGGCCGGCTATGCTGTCGTTATCTTTACAAATCGAAATGTCCAGTTTTAATCTATATCACTGATGTTACGTGTTGTGAAAAGATGGCAACATGCAAAATTTACGAGGTCTGTTATCCAGGATTATAAAAGGGGTTTACATAGTTATCTTTAGCTGCAGCGGGCATGGTAAAGATGACATCTTTCACACCATAGGTTTCTATGATGGAGTCTGAAATTTCCTGACGTTTTTTCTTATCGCTTTTCAGAAGACCTTCGACGTTACTTAAATAGACAATATCATCTTCCAGTTTCACACTTGCACGAGGTGATATGTTCACGATTTTTGCATTAATATTGGCATGAACGGTGCGTTTTTTTAGTTTCTTTTCAGACTCTGCTGTTGCTGTGAACTTTTCTTTTTTTATCGTTATTTCTAAGATATCCACTACATCTTCAACACTAAGTGTATCTATTTTAAGTACCATGTCATACAATCGACTGTCCCAAGTATCTCTGCCATAGAGTTGTATTCCCCATCTTCTGCGCTCTTCATCGTCTCTCTTTAAGGAATACCGGGCAACATCTTTAGAACAACCTTCTCGCTTCATCTCTTCCCTTATCCTGTCTTCAGTATTAGCAATTATCCTCACTTTCAAAACATGGGAGATATCTTGGAGAAAAAAATGTCCTGCCAAACCGTGATACACGGTGTTTCCATTTGCAACACGGTTGAAAAATGAAGAGCAGAAAAAACTGATATAACGTTCTTTACCTTGGCTGAATCTCTCAAGGACAGATGGAGCATCGTGTAGAGCCTTGATCAGTTGTATTTCAGGGATGTTGAATTCTTTTGAGGCCTCTAAGAGTATATCGCGGGAAACACAGCTGTAGCCAAGTCTTTCCGCCAAAATTTCCGAAACCTCTTTGCCTCTACTATACGATCCTCTTGCAATAGTAATAATCGACATATATCTACCTCCCTTGTAATTACTTTTTTTATCAGGCTTTCATGAAAAACCGAACATATGGATCGAGAAGGAGAAAAGAACACTCTGTGGAGCAGGGTATAGCCAAAGAGTGAAGAAAAGAGATACTCATTTTCTTTTGAAAGAAATGGAACTTAATGGTGAATAAGTACTAGTACGTTGTAGTATACAACAAACAGTTATATTTCACTAATAATTTTAGTCAGGTCGTCTGTCCGAAATTTCTCCAGATCATGTCCATGGGGGCCGGTGATATCTGGCACAGCAAAGAAGATGGATATTAAGGCAGTTGATGTGGGATAAAGGAAGAGGTCTTTCGTATTGTAGTTTGTAAATATTACCCCAACGAAACATCAAGGGTCATCATTATGGCAAAACCGATCATCACACCGATTGTTGCTATGTCAGAATGTTTTTCCGCCTGGGATTCAGGGATTAGTTCTTCAGCCACAACGTAGATCATTGCACCGGCAGCAAATGAAAGCGCATAGGGGAGAATCGGTTGCATGTAAATAACCGCAACAGCCCCAAGTACACCGGCTATGGGCTCTACCATTCCGGAAAATTGTCCATACATAAAACTTTTATAGCGTGATAAACCTTCCCGCCTGAGTGGTACGGAAACCGCAGCACCCTCAGGGAAATTCTGAATACCGATACCTATTGCCAGGGCAATGGCTGCTCCTATTGAAGCTGCAGGGTGGCCCGCCGCGGCAGCACCAAAGGCGACCCCAACCGCCAGGCCTTCGGGGATATTATGCAGAGTAATAGCCAGGACCAGAAGTACGGAACGCTGCCAGCTGGTCTTGATGCCCTCAGCTTCACTGGTTGGAAATCCGGCATGGAGGTGTGGTAGAATCCTGTCAACTCCCCATAGAAATGCTCCACCACTGAGAAAACCGACAAGGGGTGGTAGCCATGGAATACCACCGGACGCTTCTACCATATCGATCGCTGGGGCGAGAAGTGACCAGAAACTGGCAGCAATCATCACACCCGCGGCACTGCCGAGCATCCCATCCATTACCTTCCGGTTAATATCTTTAAAGAAAAAGACCATACCTGCTCCAAGGGCTGTCATGAACCAGGTAAAGCAGGTGCCAAGAAATGCTTGTTGTACCGGCGAGAGCGCCAAAAACCAGTCAACCATACTGTTTCTCCATGGATTCTTAAATAATGATTGTCTCAAACGGAAATAGGTCTTAATCACTACTATTCTACGAAATGATCATAAGTCAAGTCATTGAATGTTAGGGCAGCTGTTTACATTAAAGGAAGGAAATAATGGTTCACTTCTTATTTTTGGCAGATGGCCGCTATTTTCTTAAAATCATCAACGATCATAAAGAGACAGGGGACCAGGGCCAGGGTGATCACGGTGGCGAAAACGATACCAAAGCCCAGGGAAATAGCCATGGGGATCATGAACCTCGCCTGGCGTGAGGTTTCAAAGATCATCGGTGCCAGGCCGCCAAAGGTTGTGAGCGTGGTAAGCAGTACCGGGCGAAAACGCCTGAGCCCGGCACTTTTTATGGCATCTCGGCTGGACGCACCAAGTTTTTTTTGTTTGTTGGCAAAGTCGACAAGAACCAGCGAGTCGTTGACTACGACCCCGGAAAGGGCGACAATTCCCATCATACTCATCAAGCTGAGATGGTAGTCCATGATCATATGGCCGAACACCGCGCCGATCATGCCAAAGGGGATGGCGATCATCACGATCACTGGCTGAATATAACTGCGAAAGGGGATGGCAAGGAGAAAATAGATACAACCGAGTGCAAAAAGAAAACCGCTGAGAAGACTGCCAACGCTCTCCTTTCGATTCGCCTGTCTGCCCTTATAGCCATAGCTCAGGCCTGGGTAGTTTGTTGCAAGTTGAGGTAATACTTCGCTGTTGAGCGCAGCTATAATAACAGGGGACTCTCCTATGGGGTCGACATTGGCGGAGACAGTTACCGTTCGCCTGCCATCCCGCCTTGAGATAGTGGTGTAAGCCCTGCTTTTTTCTATTGTGGCGATTTCCTGGAGAGGCACATAGGTACCAGCACGGGTTGAGATAAGGAGGTTTTCAATACTGAACTCGTTGTTTCGCTGTCTTTCTGGTAGTCGAACCCGCACTGTCACTTCATTGTTTCCCCGTTGCTGCCTGAGGGCAATTACTCCCTGATAACTGTTGCGAATTTGCCTGCCAACCTCTGTGGAGGTGAGGCCAAGACTTTCACCCCACTCATTGAGTTTGTAATTAAACTGTATTTTTCCCGGAGTGTAGCCACTATCCACATCTTTTACAGGGGAAAAATCTGTCAGTCTTGTGGCAAGCTCTGAGCTTGCGCGGTCAAGGACTCCTATGTCACGGTGACTGAGTTCAACAGAGATCGAGGCGCCGCTGCCAGGGCCTCCCCTGTCGGATTCAAAGCGCAACGATTGAAGTCCTACCACCGGGCCGGTTGCTTTGCGCCACAGCTTTGTTACTTCTTTGGTGCTTAGGGGTCGTATATCGGGTGGTGTGAGGTAGGCGTTTATCTGGACTCTGTTATCATCTATCAGGGCGTAGGTGGCATCTAGTAAAGTGTCTCCACCGTTTTCAGAGGCAACGTTTTCAATACCCCGAAGAAGCTGATCCCGCACGCGGACGGTATCTGCTGCTGGGCTGCCGTAGGGAAGAGTTGCGGTGACCACCGCCCGGTCTGATTCTACGCGGGGGGAGAGGATCATGCGAATACGACCACTCTTGACATAGCAGGCGGTCACCACCAGTACTGCTATGAGCAGTGAGACTGTAAAATATCTGAATTCCAGGATATGATTAAGGACAGGACCGTACACCCTTTTGATAAACCAGAGAAGTTTTCCGGCAAAGGCGCGCTGTAGCCTGCCCAGAATTGCAGTAAAAAAATTCCTGCCATTTTTTTTAGAGTGGGCTAGATGGGCTGGCAGGATAAAAAGGGATTCGAACCATGAGATGAGAAATACCACTATCACCACCAGAGGTATTACTCTCCACACCTTTCCCATTACTCCCGGAACAAAGGCCATGGGTAAAAAGGCGACTATATTGGTGAGAATGCTAAAGGTGATGGGGGTTGCCACGTCTCTCGCGCCGGCGATTGCTGCATCTTTATAGTCAAGGCCGCGCTGTCGATATTCATAAATGTTTTCCCCCGCTATTATCGCATCATCCACCACGATGCCAAGGGAGATGATAAAGGCGAACATCGAGATCATATTTATCGAAACGTCAAAAAAAGGCAGGAAAAGAAGACCGCCCAGAAAGGATATGGGAATGCCCATGGTAACCCAGAATGCAAGCTTTAACTCCAGGAACAGTCCAAGGAGAAGCAGAACGAGGAAGAGGCCCACGTAGGCATTTTTAAGCAGTAGTTCCAGTCGTTGCTTATAGATATTTGATCTGTCACTGGATATTGCCCAGGTAATCTGTTCCGGCAGGTCAATCTCAATTTCTGCCATTGCCTGGTAGGTCGCCTGGGAAATTCCGATGGGGGTTTCTTGGCCAACCCTGTACACATAGAGTTGAATACAGGGTTGATTGTTAAAGGTGGCAAAGCGACTGGCATCTTCAAAAGTTTCACGTACCTCAGCGATATCTTCAAGGTAGACCCTGGAACCTGATGCGCTATTTATAATGGGGATTCGTGCAAAATCAGTTGCCCAGTTGCTTCTGTTTTTTACCCGCAGCAGGATTTCTCCACCAACTGTCTGTAGTTTACCTCCTGGAATTTCAACGGAGCTGTTTTGTATTTTTCCGGCAATATCCGCCAGGGTCAGATCATATTTGCGTAAGGTTTCCAGGGGCACAGAAATCTCAACCTCATAATCCCGCCCTCCGCGAATATCAACCTGGGTTATGCCCTTATGCTGTAGTAGCCGGTCGCGCACCTGTTCCACAGATTCACGCAGGGACCTTTCCCCCACATCTCCGAAAATATTGAGCCGAAGGACTTGTCGCCTGATGGCATCAAGGGAAATTACCGGGTCTTCTGCGTCCACAGGAAAGGTTGAGATCCGGTCAACTTCCTGTTGGATGTCCTGGAGTACTTTTTGTGACTTTGTACTATCACTCAGTTCAGCCCTGATGGTGGCGGATCCTTCGCCACCACTACTATTAATTTCTTTTATGCCTTCAATGGTGCTGATGCCTTCTTCTACGGCTAGAATTATACCCTGCTCAACCTCCTCAGGGCTCGCACCAGGGTAAGCGATTCTGATTGTAATCTTATCGAGCTCAAAGGCGGGAAACACTTCCCTGGTAATCTTTGAACTCATATAGAGGCCGCCGAGCATCAGCACGATCATAAGCAGGTTGGGAGTAACCCGGTTACGGATCATCCAGACAACAGGACCACCCCTTTCACTTGGTTGAAGCTGTTTCTGTTGTTTGCTCACCGGTCCTCTCCTCCACGCTTTCGTGGACCAGGCTTAGAAGGCTCCATTATTTTCAGGCTGATGCCCTCCACCGGATTGGCAACGGTTGAGCTTATTAGCCTTTCACCGCTCACGAGGCCGGATTCGATAAAGATCTGGCCTCGGCTACGGGCAGCAATTTTTACCTTGCGAATTTCTAATGTGTTGTCATCGCTAAGAAGCCAGACACTGTTGTTTTCACGCAGGAGATCCCTGGGAATAACAGCAATGTCAGTAAAAATTCTACCATCGATTTCAGCGGTTACAAATGAGTCCAGCAGCAGCCTCGGTTCGTTCTTGTTCTGAGCTTGCAGGGAAAGTGGATCTTTTACCCTGACGTAGACTACAGCCATTCGGCCGTCTTGCTCTAAGCCTGCTCCCAAGCGTATAACAGTTCCTTTTCGAAAGAGTTTTGCTGCTGTTTTATTCTGTAGATATATCCGCACCTTTGAGCCTGTTTGGGAACTGTGGATTGGTATGTTGAGCCACTGGAGTTGATCCAGCGGGATTGTCAATTTTACCCAGAATTCATCGGTACCAACAAGTTTTGCCAGAACAGTGGCCTGGCTGACTCTGCTGCCTACCTCAACTGATCTTGAGAGTACGACTCCATTAAAAGGAGCAGTTATATCTGTTCGCGAAAGCTCAAGCTCTGCCTGTTTGAGTTTTGCCTCTATACCAGCAAGATTGGCCTTTGCGATTCCCAATTGAGGCATACGCAACATCAGCTTTTTTTCAGTGACACTCACTTCCTGGGCCAAAATCTCAAATTCTTTTTGAGCGATGCGTTGATTGCCCATCTCAAGTTCAAGATCATTCCTGGCCTTGGCGACTTCACTTTGTAGCTGGAGGATATTGAGTTTGTAGTCCGCCTGGTCGATTGAGAGCAGAGAATCGCCAGTTGTAAAATATCCACCGGGAACCATTTCGCTGCTAAGTGCTGTAATTTCTCCACTAACCCTTGAACTGAGCTCAACCTCTTTTGCTCCGACGACGGTGCCCGTTGCCTGGATGGTATATATTTGTGAGGTAAAGTTGACCTCTTGCACCTGTACCAGCGGCGGGCGGGGGGCCCGTTTCTTGGGTTTTGCCTTTGGGGACGTGTCGAGGTAATAATTTGCTATGGTAAAGGAACAGCCGAGAACGATGAGAGAAAAAAGGATCTGCAATAGAATTTTAACTTTCTGGCCTGTTTTGGCGTGTTTGTTTTGCAGTTCCGGTCTGTCGTGTGAAGCCATCAGTTACTGCCTCTGGTGAAAATTGGAGTATTAATAGGAGTTATTATTTGAGGTTCAGCCACTGTTTGTCTTGCTGTTTCACTCGGGTTGTCTATGGCGGCAGGGATTCGGCCGCAGAGAGAACGGTATAGAGCTATTCTGTTGTTAATCAACTGCAGATGACTTTGCAAAATCTCGCGCTCCAGGTTCTGGTGGGAGAGAAGGGCGAGGAGTACACGCTGGTAGTCTTCTGCGCCCTGTCGGTAACGATTACCAACGTGGCCAATGGTCTCTTCTGCAAATTGCAGCTGTATTTTAAGGCTGTTATGAATATTTTGCAGTTCTTCTTCTTTTGTTAGACTCGTTTCAACTTCGCCCAGGGCGTCAAGGATGATCTGGCCGTAGCGGTAGAACTGTTGTCTCGCCACCGCTTTTTGTCGTTCAACTTCTGCGAGCCGTTTTCCTCCATCTATTATGGGGGAAAAGAGGTTGGCTCCAAGGTTTGTAAACCAGTTATTGAAGAGGTCTCCGGCCTTCTCACCAGAGGTTGATAATTTTGCAGAAATTGACAGGCGTGGAAGTCTGTCAGCAACCGCCGCTGCCACACGGGAATCTGCAGCCTGGAGGAGGAAATAGCTCTGTCGTACATCCGGCCTTCTCGATATAAGAGTTATGGGAACTCCTGGGTCAGGCAAGGGTGACAAGTGGGGCAGAGTTGCGGTTTCCGGGAGTTTGGAGCCTGGAGAGATGCCAAGAAGGATAGCCAACTGGTGCCGATAGAGTTTACTTTTGGAGCGCAAACCAGCCAGATTACCACTGTTGGACTCTACAAGTTGCCGCTGTTGCAGGACGTCGGCAATATTTGTTTTTCCAGTTTTAAACTGTGTTGTTATGAGCTCAAGTACCTTTTTGTTGGTTTCCCGCTGTTGTTTGAGTAATTCCACCTGCAGCTCATTTTCAACGAGTTCAAACCAGGTGGTTGCCATCTCAGCAGCCAGTGAAATTGTAGCTGTATCATAATCCGCCTCTGTTGCTTTCAGATCTAAAATGGCTCCCTGCTGTACTGCGCGAACTCTTCCCCACAGGTCAATTTCGTATAAAGCGGCTAAATCAAGCGAAAAATTGTCTGTAGTTGTCTCCGCTTGCAGATTTTGGCCGGTAGTGATTGATCCACTGCCATCCAGGGATGGAAAAAGAGCTGCATTTGCCTTGGTAGCAAGTGCCCTCACTTCAGAGATTCTTTCAGCAGCTGCGAGGAGGGTAAAATTATCCTTTAAAGCCGTTTCTATGAGGCCGCTTAGGACTTGATCATTAAAATCGAGCCACCATTTTTTTTCTATATTCCCGGAGCCCCGTTTCGAGAACTCTTTTGGCAGTTCTAGCGGAAGGTTGGTTCTTTGACCAGTGCTGATGCAACCAGAGAGCAGCAGGGTCGAGAAAACCATAGTCATAATAAACATCAGCAGATTATGAATGTATCTGATTGATTTAATCATTGTAATTGTTCTGCTGCTTTTATCTGGGTTTGATTTGTCCGACATTAGTGCCTGATAGGGGATGGTGGGTAAATTCCCGATTCCCGGGGTTAGATCGATCTGTTGGAATATAAGCTGTACAGCTCGGCCATGCCAGCTTTATAATATGATCGGTTGGTAAAAAAGTGAGGGCTTTTTCACTGCCAGGATTTAAACTAATTTATTTTTCTATGGTATGTTTACCCATGTTTCCGCCAATCGAGCTATAAAAATGGTTATGTATATAAACTCGATTAAATCATCAATTTCATATAGAATGGCAGTGATAAACAGTGCGCAGGTTGTTACGAGATAAAGGATCTGGCAAAACAGACTGCTGATAAATTATCATATCTCTCCAAACAGCTTAATTTGGTGGTTGGGAGGTGCCGGGTTTAATAAGGGTAAAAAATATGTACAAAAGAATGCTGAAGATTTATTCGTTTCTCCAGCGAGAAAATGTGCTAAATCTACTTGCAGTTATTTGGGTGATAGTCCTCTGTAGCGGCTATTTGATATCTTATTTTGAGCCCGGTGTTTCCTTTACCAGCGGTATCTGGTGGAGTGTTGTCACCCTGACTACTGTCGGTTATGGTGACATTTCACCGTCCACGTCGGAGGGTAGGATTCTGGCGGTGATCATTATGTTTTTTGGCATAGGCTTGTTGGGAATCCTCAGCGCCAGTCTCGCCACAATGTTAATAAGTATGCGAATCAGGGAGAATAAAGGGATGGTCGCCTCAACAGCAGAGAACCATATTATTATTTGTGAGTGGAACCATCGAGCACGATCTGTTCTCAAGGAGTTACGATCTGATGCCCATACAGAAAATCTGTCCATCGTTCTCATCGCAGATATTGATGAAAAACCGGTTGATGATTCAAAGCTTGTTTTTATCAGGGGTGTTGTCAATGAAGAGACTCTGAAAATGGCTAATCTTGCCAAAGCGGGCACCATCATTATTTTAGGTGATGAGGCGGTGGAGGCAACCGCCCGGGATGCCAAAGTAGTACTTACCACTCTCACTGTAGAGACTATGAACCCTGATGTTTACAGTGTGGTTGAGTTGGTTGACAAGGCAAACGAGCTGCACTGTCAGCGGGCTAATGCCAATGAAATTATTATCGGCAGTGAGTTGAATAGCCACTTGATTGCCAGTGCCGCCTGTGACCATGGGATAAGTCGTATTATATCTGAGTTGCTCAGCAGCAGGTACGGTAATGAACTCTATTCTATGGTTGTACCCGAGGAGATGGCAGGTTCGAATTTTCTCGATCTCTTCGTTGCCATGAAGACCAATAGCAACATTACCGTGTTTGGCATACAGAAAGGCCGGGGAGGGGAGTTTATTTCAAATCCAGATGCTGATTATGTTGTTTGCCAAGGGGACTATCTGATGGTCATTTCAAAAGACCGAAAGCAGTGAGCACCTGCTATTTCCTTTTACTCCTTCTTTAAGTCTGCAAAAGGTTTAAGCCCCTGGGCATGGACCAGTTCTATTAATCGTTTTGGGTCGTTAATAAAGATATCCTCAACGGATTTTTCCCTGTCAAGACTCTCCCGGTAGGTGGTAATCAGGTTTTCGTGGCTCCATCTGGAGAGGTAGTAGACAACAAGTTGCGGAAGCTTAGTGAAGATGGTTTCCTCAGGCATCGGATCAACAAAGGATGACTCGTTTAGTTTTTTAGTGGACAGGGTCTGCGGTTTGTAGAAGCTATCTAAAAACATCAGCTCAGGTGGAAGTGTTGCCTGGAGGCCAACTTTACGCAAGAGCTTCAGGATCACCTCAATAACAGTTTTGCCATAGTTTGCCATCCAGTGAGGAACATATATTTCTTTTGGCAATTTGAGATCAAGATATGATTTTATAGTCAGGATCAGGGTTGCAAGGTCCACCGGATTTTTATCCACAAAATGGTAGGTTTTACCAGTGAATTCATCTCGGTTCTCCAGCATATGATCTATGAAGTGGGGTAATTTCCGTGCATTGGTGTAGGAATGATGGGTGTGCTTTTTGGTGAAAAGAAGCGGCATCGATTCATCCGCGATGGAGAAAAACAGTCGGTGAAAACCCTGTATCTTATGATCATGTGCTCCATAGACAATAGCAAGACGGACACAGGAGTAGTCAAGTCCTTCTTCCTTAGCCATGAGGCTTAGGGTTTCCTCGGCCATTATTTTGGACTTGGCATAATTACTAAGAGATGGGTTTAGATCGAGGGTTTCTTCTTCCCCAAGGTTTTCCCCTGCTGGCAAGGTTGCAGCGGAGCTCATGTGAATATAAGGGATATTCAACCCATTTGCTGCCCTGGCAAGGTTAATGGGGCCCTTGTAATTTACTTCGTAGGCCAGTTGTCCGTCAGATCCGAGGTTGGCCATTGCGGCGTTGATGATAAAATCCGGCTTCACATCAAGCATATAACTGCGAATATCCTCTTCTTCCCGCAGGGACATTTTTTTACTGCTCGGTGCACGAATATCAACTGTTTCCGGATGATGGGTCTTGTAGAAGTTTACAATAGTCCCGCCAATCAGGCCGGAGCCTCCTATCAACACGCCTACTTTTTTTGCACCCATTTTACTCTCCGGCTTTTTTCTTTGCTGTATGTAGTGCTACTCTTCTGTCTCTATTTCACGAACAAAAACGTTTTTTCCAACAGGAGATTGAACACATCTGGATTTATAGAGGATCTCCATCTGGGTAAAACCCTGTTCAATCTTTTCTCCATCGTCTGCACGTTTTTTTGAATCTTTGTCGTTTCTATTTTCTTCTGTTGTCATTTCGATTCCTTCCATTGGTGGTCATGAATTTCCTGCCCCTGCCCTGGCAACGGTACGATTAACCGGGGCTCTTTAAAGAGTGTAGGTGCTATATTACCATATTCTTAAATAATCTCTACTGCAACTAATCATAATCCTGTCCTATTTCTTGTCTTCCGAGGTGAGGTTACTTTGAAGCAGAAGAATTGAAAAGATTACCGACGATGGAGCGGTTGAGTTGTATAGGATGATTTCTTAATCTTGTAGGATTGATAGAGTTGGCGATAAATTGATAATCCTCGGGGGTTCGCACTCCGAGTTTTGCCATATCTGTCTCTAGCCCAATCTTTACCATAAGTTCATGCCAAAGATTGGAACAGCTCCCTGCATCGGAGCAAGCAAGTAATGAATAGATTCCATTGAAGGTGTTGGTGAGATCCGTTTTCAGAGGGCCTTCGGCAAGGGTGTCGAGGTAGCTTTGATGTACTGTAAATAATTTTCCAAGTATCAGTGCTACTGCATGACCATGGGGGATGGAGTAACGCGTTGTTAAGGAATAAGAAATGGCATGGGCCCCTGTGGTTTCAGTAATATTTATAGCTTTGCCAGCTTTATTCGCGCCGAGGGCCATCTTCTTTAAGGCGTCTTTACTACGTTCACAGACAGCATCGAAAATATTGTTGAAGATCAATGTAATTGCCTGTGAACTCAAATCTCTGCTTTCCGGGGCCGCATTTCTCGACCAGTAGGATTCTACCGCCTGGCAAAGGGCGTCCATGCCACTGACTGCAAGCTGATAGCGTGGACTGTTAAAGGTGAGGCTTGGGTCAACAATGGAGTAGTTGGGTAGGACAAAGCTGTGTGTCAGGGAATGTTTTATTCCTCCAATATATACAACCGCATAGCGGGTAGCTTCACTGCCGCTGCCTGAAGTTGTTGGAATTGCAACAAATGGTAGTCCTGCCTCGGTGATTGCTGAGTGTTCTATTATAGAACAGTAATCGTCAGTGGGCTGGGCACTGAGGAGGGTTATCAGTTTTCCCATATCAATAACGCTGCCGCCACCGATTGCAACCACGATATCCGCCTGGAATGTTCGCAGGAGTTTTATTCCTTCAATGGCCTCCGTAAGTTTTGGATTGGCACTGAAATCATTGAAATGAAGAGTTTCGATTCCCTTAGTGGCTTTTGTGAATGCTGAGAAAGCGCCGCTCTTTAAAAATGATTGTTTCCCGGAGACCAGGAAAATTTTTTTGACCTGTTGTTTAAACAGTATTGTGGAGAGGGGTAAGGCGGTTCCATTGTCGAAATATTCTATTTGCATAGTTGCCTTGGTTTACCACAAACTGACTATAACCCTTTGGAAGGAATCTGTTCTTTGACCCCGTAAAAGGAATAAATAAAGTGTTTCTGGTGTTCATAGGACCAGTGGCTATCTATTAACAATTTCCCTGCCGCTTCTCCATTGCCTTGTTTTACAAATTCGATGAATTGTTCATGTTCTCTGCAGTTACGTTCTTCCCATTCGGCGATGTAATTCTTTCTGGGAAAGTCGTACAGTCGATGTTTGATAGGGAAAATAAACTTTTTTAAAAGTTCATTATCAGATACATCAAGGTACACATTGTGAAACTCAAGGTTTGTTTTGAAGATTCTGGAAAAATCCTGATTCTCAATATCAGAGACCATCAACTTGTTGAGTTTTTCCAGCTTACGGATATGCGTAGAGGAGATTTTGTCTATGCATTCTTTTATAATAAAAGATTCCGCGAGGCCAATTGCATCGTAGGCGTTTTTAACATCTTCTATCTGAAGTATGTTAACGCGCACGCCTCTTCTTGGAAGTATAGTGACAAAGCCTTCGAGTTCGAGATGAATAAGTGCATCTCGCAGAGGGGTTTTGCTGATACCCAGCTGTGCGGCGATCTCACTGATATTAATGGTCGACCCGGGAAGCAAATCCCCATGGTTCATCTGGCGACGCAGGTAGGTATACACCTGATCCCCGAGGGATGAAAACTTTAGTGCACTATTCATCAAAATATTTCGTACTCATGTTTCAGGCGAGATTACAGTGCCTTATAGATAAAATAATTGTCGTTAATAAAACATAAAAGCGCAGACATCGGATAAGCACAGATTTCCAGTAATTCTGGGGAAGGCACTCATATCCCTTGTAAGGCGTTAGGCTTTATGCCAATCCTGGTGAACGGTTACCGGATTGGCATAAAGCCTTAGCGAAACGCTTAGAGGAACTTCTCTACAGGGGTGTAATCAAAGTCAAATGCCTCTGCAACAGCCTTATAGGTGATCTGGCCGTCGATGACGTTTGCACCGAGCTTGATCTCGTTGTTCTCCTGCATGGCTTTTTTCCAGCCTTTGTTTGCAATTTCTACCGCATATGGCAGGGTTGCATTGGTAAGTGCAGCAGTGGAGGTACGTGCAACAGCACCAGGCATGTTAGCAACACAGTAGTGAACAACACCTTCAACAACAAAGGTAGGATCTGCGTGGGTGGTGGCCTTAGCAGTCTCGATACAACCGCCCTGGTCAATAGCAACGTCGACGATTACGGAGCCATCTTTCATCTCTTTGAGCATTTCGCGGGTGATCAGCTTAGGAGCTTTTGCACCAGGAATGAGTACAGCGCCGATTACCAGGTCTGCCTTGGTTACATACTCTTTAAGGATCGCAGGGTTAGACATGATGGGGAATACGTTTGCTGGCATAACATCATCAAGATAGGCAAGTCTCTCGAGGTTGGTGTCGAGCATATATACCTGAGCGCCAAGGCCGGCAGCCATCTTCGCAGCGTTGATACCAACAACACCACCACCGATAACAACAACAGTTGCAGGAGCAACACCTTTAAC
>JAAELB010000631.1 GCA_024227155.1 Desulfobulbaceae bacterium | reverse complement strand
TCGCTATCGATTAGATGATGTCATGACTTACATGAACCAGTACAGAATAACCTTCTCAGAAACTGAGGTGGAGCAATGAAGACAAAAAAGAACCCCTTGCAAAGCTTTGGCGGGCGCGACAAGGGGTTTAATCGGTAACCAACGAGATGTGGAAGACCTGTTCAAATAATACCCTTCCACAGATCATTAGTCAATATTTTACAGACACTGTGGAGGGAGTTTCTTGACCCATAAAAAAGGGTCACTTTTCTTCCTAAAATACTAACAACCGGATTGTTCCCTTTATACCTCCTGACATCACACAGGAGTAGTGGGTCAATCCATCATACCAACCTGAAGAGGTGAAGGAAGATGACGATAGGGAAAGCAAAAAGACAGGAGCTAGAAGAACTAGCTTCCAAGAAAGGACTGAGAATCTGGGGCTACAAGTACCTGAGCAGATACCTCTATTTTATCAAAATCGGAAAGAATGAAATCCTCAATGATGGAAAGTGCCTAGAAGAATCTGAACTCAGAATCTTCATCGAAGAGTACCAGGGGGATGTTTATGAAACCAGATAACTCACAGGTCATGCAAACAGAGCAAATGAAGTCAACAATTACTTCTCTCTGTCTATCAGGGCACTTTGCCACCCTCTACAGGATACTCAAAGATTTACCTGGCTCAATGTCAATCCTGAGTAGTGACCAAACAGCAGAGCAGAAACGTAGGCAACTCTTGAAGCTAGTGAAGGAGAAAAGATAATCATGAAAAGTCCTAAGAAAACCTGTGGCAATTGCCGCTACATGAAGATTTCAACCTGGACCTGTGATTGGTATAGACACTACCCCAAAGTCCGAGGGATAGCCCCTGCTTGTGAG
>JAAELB010000630.1 GCA_024227155.1 Desulfobulbaceae bacterium | reverse complement strand
TTCGCCGAGTTCATTGGTTATGACGAATATCAGTGGATAGCCTCTGATTTACCATACACAGCGTTTGCAGGAGACTGGACTTTTGCATCGAACCTGTACGGGGACATGGAGGAATACGATGCTGCTTATATTCAGAATATCCTCAAGAATATTTGGCGTTTTGATGGCAACAGCATACAAAGGTTACAAAATATTCGTGCATTAATACCTCATTTCTTAAACCACTGTATAGAAGCCATTGACTGGAGTAAGTACACCGTAGTCGGCTTCACCTCAACTTTTGAGCAGAACATTGCTTCTCTTGCCCTCGCACAACACATCAAATATCTCTTCCCGGAAATAAACATAGTTTTTGGCGGCGCAAACTGGGAAGCAGAGATGGGGCTGGAACTGCATCGAAAGTTCAACTTTGTAGATTACAGTTTTTCGGGTGGGGCGGAGAAAAACTTTCCACAACTTGTAAGACTATTAAAAGAGAAGAACCGGAACCAGGACGCACTGAATCAAATTAAAGGTATCGTCTACAGGGCAAAATCAGAATCTATTTTCACTGGCCATGCTGAATCATTGAGAACTCTCGATGAGCTTCCTTTCCCGGATTTCAGTGACTATTTCGAAAATCTGATGACGAGTTCATCGGCGTCTCCGGTTGTGCCTGTGCTTCTCTTTGAAAGTTCCAGAGGCTGCTGGTGGGGAGCAAAGAAACAATGTACCTTCTGTGGCCTGAATGGAGATAAAGTCATATACCAAAGCAAAAGCGCTAAACGGGTAATCGAGGAGTTACTATATCTCGTCGACACCTGGGGATTGGATATGGTTGAAGTAGTGGATAATATGCTAGACATGTCCTATTTCGATGATGTTTTCCCTGAACTTGCCCAACAAAACAGAACTCTCTGCATTTTTTATGAAGTCAAATCCAACCTGACCCGGGCTCAAGTCAAGCTCCTGAGTGAGGCCGGCGTGGGCCGCATCCAGCCAGGCATCGAGAGCCTCAGCAACAACGTTCTTAAACTTATGCGAAAAGGAGCAACGGCCCTTATCAATATCCAGTTACTTAAATGGTGTAAAGAATATGGTGTAGGTGTGGATTGGAATCTCCTATACGGATTCCCTGGTGAGACAAGAGAAGATTATGATTATATCCTTTCCCTTCTCCCGACAATACGATTCCTGGGCCCTCTCCCAACGTGCGGACCAGTGAGACTGGATCGTTTTAGCCCATACTTCAGGAATCCCGAAAATTTTGGTTTGAAAAATATTAGACCACTAGAGGTTTATCAATATATTTACCCTTTTGAAAATTGCAGCATATCTCAAATAGCGTCATGTTTTGACTTTGACTATCGACCGGATATCGATCCCAGTGGGTTTGCGGATGATATAATCGAATACATTGATTATCACCGCTATGACCTTGAGCAGGGCTCCCTCAAGTGGATCAACGGCCAGGACGACGGCCTCATCCTATTAGACAGCCGATCCGAAAGTGTTGGTACAGAGTTCCATCTGTCAGGCTCGCAAAAAGATGTGTATGAATTCTGTGACTCGTGTAAATCAAAAACTATGATATTGACGTTTTTAAAAGAAAAACAATCCATGAAACCTTTAAGTGAGAGTGATCTCGTTACATTTTTAGAAAAAATGGTAAATAACAGACTAATGATTACAGATGGTGAAAAGTTCTTAAGTATAGCACTACCATCACATTAGCAAAACTAGGAGGCTGTCCGAGAATGCCCTTTCGCCCAAACTCTTCAGAATTGTCAAAAAATAATGCTCGCAATATCATGTGTATGACTGTGCTTATTTTGTGAAAATTCTTCGATTTTGAACAAAAAATCTATTCTCGGACAACCTCCTAGGACTGATTCCATGAGAGGGACATTTCTTAATCTCAACATTGCAGGTTTCCTTAGTTTACTACTCCTCATTACATGTACCAACTATCTTCATAGCAGTCCCGCACCCAACCCTGGAGGTCAGCCCCCTATGACAAACGACCAACATGTTCTCTCCGCTCAAATTATAATTCGCTCTATCAATGGAGATAAAATTGAACCAGACACCGTCTTAACATCTGAAAACATTCATAACTTCACCCCATCAACTGAGAGCATTAACAACGCAACAACCTTCTTTAAAGAAAAAGGTTTTCTAGTTGGTAATTTCGTAGGCATCAGTTTTTCAATAACTGGTCCCACAGAGCTTTTTGAAGCTGTTATGAAAGTGAAAGTGAAAATCGAAGCCAACAAGAGGGGTACTTTTATTCGCAACGATGGCTCCGAGACAGCCACACTGGAAGGAGATGCACTTACACACCTCCCCCATGGACTTGTGGAATCTATTGCCTTTGCAGAACCACCGGAATTTGGGCCGGAAAGTTTTTTCTAATTTTATGAGCACCGATAGTTACCCTTCGCCATTATTCCAAATTTCTAAGGTACTAAGCGAAAAGCTGTACTGTTTATTTTAGATGCAATGGTATTGCTGAGACCATAGGTGATCCTCAGAACAAAAAACTGTCCAGATTCTTCAAATTCAAAAATCGTCCCACCGGTTGTGTCTGAGAGTTTTACAGCGTGGTGAATAATACTTGTCAGGACCATGTCTAATTCGAGTGTTGAGCTAAGCCCTTTCTTGTAGTACCTCCCCCTCTGTCTCAGAGGTGTCATACTCTTGCACCTTCTGCTCTGGGCTCTCCCGGGGGATTTTCACTGTGAAAATTGAACCAGCATTTTCTTTTGAATTGTAAAGAAGATCACCACCGAGGTCTCGTAAAACTTTTCTTCCAGAAGAGAGTGACAGACCGTAACCGTCAGATTTAGTGGTGAAAAACACGGTAAAGAGCTTAGTCTCATTTTCTTTTGATACTCCTGGTCCAAAATCTTCAACTTCAAATAGGCAGAAATCTCCCTTGCGTTTCAATCGTAAAATTATAGACTGACCTCTCTTTGAAAAATCAATCGCATTGTCTACCACAGAGTCGATGATCATCAGAACAGACTCCGTCGTGATCATGGAGGGACACCCTCCTTGTTTTAAATCGGTTTCCACCTTCACACCTTTCGAAGCAGCAGACTGGTGATATACTGGAATTCTGTCGAGTATTAAATCGTTTAAGTTGTTTGCTAAAGTTACGCCACCCTGTGGTTTATTGAATTGAGTCAGTGTCTCCAGGAGTCTTTTCAAGCGGCTGATTTCAGTTTCAATATCACCCCTTTTAGAACTGTTTTCGCCCTCATCTCCTCCGGCATAGATGTTTTCTATGTGGAGAATAATATCTTGAATTATAAAAATTAGTGCAGAGGATGCTTTACGGAGTGCGGTGGATCTCTCTTTTTGAAACAACCTGCTTTGCTCTCTTCGCTTCCGATCTGATAACCAACCGATTAAAATCGCAACTGAAAAATAAATGCATATTTGGGTCATTACGACTAATTGGGAACTTGCTTCTTTGTTGTGCAACACTACAGGTATTACATACAATAGACTTATAGCTGTTGTTATTGTGACGCCTACACGTAAACCATACCAAAAACTGGCGAGAATAAGGGGGATAAAGAACAATTGTTGATGCAACACATGAATGCCTCGCACGGTGTTGTGATACAACACATGCTCCGCCGTAATAAAACCGGTAAGTAAAATGAGTGTAAGTATTTTTACAATCATGATATCCCCCTCAACTTTGAGCTAACACCCCATTACCTGTCACCCTATTGAATCATACCAAAGATCTTCAGGGTTGGTCAAGCCAGCGGATTAGCAAAAGGGATTCCAGGTCTTAATATCAGTCAGGCTATAATCATTGATGTCAGAAGGAGGTGCAATTTACCTGGTAAATTTACGGATATAAAAACCAGTATTTTCACCAATTGTCAAACTGCGACATTGTGGTACTGTATTTTAATAAACCCGATCACAAGTTCACCTATGAACAGGAGTAACTCATGCTTTCTTATAAAAATTTCACCTCTATAGTTTGTATCATCACGTTTTCCGCCATCGCTGCTAGTTCAACATATGCAGCAATTATTTCGGGAACCATCTCGAACCACAATAGTGAGGAAATATTTATCAGCGCCTTTGTTGCGACCAATGCGTGTGAGTACTGGGGTGAAAGAGAAATTGCCGATACAACCAGTTCAGCTACTAACGGAACCTACTCATTCACTGTACCTGACGATCAGAACTATTACCTTCGTTTTGATCCACAAGGTGGGAGCAATTCAAGCTCACTCCTTCTAAAAGAATATTGGACATCATCCGGTCAGGGCTGGAATTGCGGTAATGCAGAAAGCTTCAACCCAACAATTGACACTAGCAGTAAGAATATAACCTTGGAAACCGGCACGATTGTATCAGGAACAATAACCGGCAATAACAGCGAACCCATATTTGTGAGTGTCTTTTTCGACTTAGGCTGTTACGGCAATTATTTTGACAGTGTTGATTCCTCACTTGGGGGTAGCTACTCCATTCTTGTCCCAAACAATCAACCGATAGGACTGAGTTTTGACCCTCAAACAGGTTTTGAACCATCCTACGGCACAAATGAGGATTCTTTTTTAATTGATGAACTCTGGACTTCCGATGGCCAGGGAACTAGAGATTGCAGCATGGCTGATATTTTCAACCCAACCACTGATAACAGCAATAAGAACATCACCCTGGAACCGGGTGGAAAAATAACGGGCACAGTCTTTGAGTCTGATGGGGTTACACCCATTTCCAATGAATCTTTTTTCAGCGTTAGTTCCTGGACAGGAAATCCCTGTGACTATAACATTGACACAGGCTCAGGAGTCAATTTCCCTGACGGGACCTATGAAATCGTACTCCTGCCAGGAACCTACTATATCAGCACCGGCAATGCAGTCAGTCACTATGACGCCTGGTGGACAACTAGCGGAATAAGCGAGAACTGTTATGAAGCATCACCAATAGTCGTCTCCCTGCTCCAGGAGGAAAGTGGAAAAAACTTCAGTTTAACTACTTACGCCGAAATAAAGACATATGAGAACTGGAACACTCTCCCTGCACTTGATAACAGCTGGGGAAACTCCTACATAAGTGATTTTAATGTTTTTATCGATAACGGTGAACTCCACCATCTTTTACGACCATATTCGGCGACGGCCGCCAGTAGCGTGATTCAGGCCAGATCACGCTTCCAATCAAGCAATGCAAGAGACATAACAGCATTCAGGTCAACGATACGTCTCGACTCCATAGGAGATATATCGCAGGCAACAGAAATTGACTACGCCTCAGCCGAATTTTTCAGTTTTTTTTATAATCAAAATACAAATGCGAGTAACGCTGCCGGAGACATACTATTCCTGATTCGATTTGGTGATAGAGGAAACGGACTGGAGGCCTGGTATTTTCTCAGCAGGATTGAGGATGCCAACTATGCGACCAGCACAGAGTTAGCATCCGGCATATTCACCCCTCCACCAGGTGGATGGCAGACGGGGGTGAGTTATGCACTGGAGGTCAACTACGATGGAGCGAGTAGCTTTACCTCCACCCTAGGCAGCCAACCAACAGAACCGTTAGCAACAGTTGTTGGCCCCACTAGGGGAAGTGCAGCGCATTCAGCAAGTACATTTTTAAGATCCCGAATTTCCCTTAAACAACCCTTCAAAGGTGACCCCGATCTGTATAAGCTTGATACTGTCTTTGATAATATTATGGTGGACAATGGTTCAGGTTTGATTTCCTACGATTCGTTTGACGGTGCAGACCCTGCTTTGAGTTTGTCACTATGGCACAAGGACCACCCCATCGGCCAAGCCACCGTTACAGATAACATGCTGAAATTGGGAGTGAAGGTGGCACCGGGTGATACCATTACGGATACCCAAATCAAAACCAGAGCAACTCTACCCACTGCAATCCACAACACGGATACACTTCAAATTGATATGAAAATGGATGGAACCATAGTTCCAGACGAGAGTGCCAGGACAGAGTTACGTGCAGGAGGTTCCTGGGGAAATGGCCTCTACACTTCTGTCAATGACCAGGGCTATGACGGCACTGACGGAAAAATTTATATGTTCGCACGGTTAGAAAAAGCTGGAAACAGTTCAAATTACAGGGTCGTCTGTGCCATTGATATGGATGACAAATCTCAACCAGAAGGCTATCAGTCCATTTTGTTTGAGACTGCTGAAGCTGAGGCGGACACTTTGTATACCGCCTACCTGCGAAAAAGAGGGACTCTATTGGAATGCATCATAACAAACACATTAACAAAAGATCTCATGTTATCAATTTCAAAACAATTACCGACAGCAGGCATCCCCTACATCGCCCCCCTCACTGAATCCAAGGAAATCAGTATCAGGGTGCGTAACAGCCCGGCTGAGGTTATCGGCTATTTTGACAATCTTCTGGTTGATGAAATGCCAGGAGATATTGATATGAACGCTACCATCGATCTTATCGACGTTATCTTGGGTCTACAGATACTATCAGGAGCTAATCCCACCAGCATTTCAACCTTTGGAGATATAAGTGGTGACGGTAAGGTAGGCCTGGAGGAAACAGTTCACAATATGCTCCAGTTATCAGAAATGTAATGAAGATGAGATTAAGGTGTTCTTGCTTCATCATCCACGGAGTGTAATCTTTATTACGCCATGGCACTGATCAACATTGAAACAGCATTAAGAGACGCCATCCGCCTCATTGGCAAGGTTCCAATTGACAGTGGAATTGAAATCATGTCATACAAACGGAACAGAACAGTTGCTTTAATCCGTTTATCTGATCACCGGGTGTTACTGCGCGAACAGGGCTATGTTAATGATGATACAGAGGTCGACTTGTCGCAACTGTCCAAAAAATTAAAAACAGTACTCAAGAGGGAGTTTCCCAGGAGCAGGAAGGTGCGTTTTTTCAAATTCGCCACTGTTGCTGAACTCGATCGCATTCACCAAAAAATCTAACCCCTGAGATAGTATGCTCACAATACATTGTGCAGCCTGCAGGAAAAAGCTGTGGAAATATGAAAAAATCGGCCACGGCCATGTGGTACGCTGCCATAAAAAGAGAATAACTAAAAAGTATAATTCCACCACAGTCAAAGACCATAAGATTTACTGCCTGTGTGGTAAAGTGATAGGCATTGACAAAGGTACTCATTACCGGATGATCTCTAACTCATTCACCCATACAGGAACAAAGCGAAATTAGCAGGTTTTCAATTGAAAATATTTTTCTCTGCATCGTAGTCTGGATCGAAGTCTATGCTTATCTGCCGCTAAAAACATGCGGGAATGACGGTGGCTAAACGAGAGAAGTCCTTGTTTCATAGCTGGGAATCAGTCCCCCACACCCAATTTGGATTGTACGACGAAAAGATGTTTATTAAGAATGGCAACCGTTTTTGCATTCTTTTGCTCAGCGGTAAGCGTAGCGTCGCTATAGATTTTTTCCAACATCACCGCAACGACGTCCGCCTGGTGTTGAACATGCAATTTTCGATGTTTTTCATACTGTGCATGGGCTTCAGGATCCGGGCAGTACCAATCATGCCCAATATCTAATGCAGTATCGTGACCCATCGCCAGTAGAGGGATTGCAAAGACTATGATACTGACTGTAAATAGAATTCGTTTGCATTGTCCGCTTTTTCTCTTCAACATTCTATCACCCATATCCATGTATTTACATCAAGGTTGCCAACAACAGTCTTAAGCTGTTCTATAACTCAACCCGCTGCACTACCTCAATAAGTAACAACAAGGGGCCCCACACATCATGAAGCCCCTTATGTTTTTTGAATTATCACCCTACTTTTTCCTGGTGCAAGCTACTTGTTTTTTCTATCAAGTACGTATTGAGTGCCTCCTGGAGGGTTCGAACAGCAAGATGTGCACAGTGCTCTTCCTCTTTAGGGAATTGGCCAATCTTCTGCAACACATCACTGCCGCGCAGATCTAAGACTTCCTCAAAGGATTTACCCACGGCTAGTTCTGCAGCAAAAGAACCGGCAATGGAGCTGGAGCTGCAACCATCGGTGAAATATCCCACCTGTTCAACCCGATCCCCGGAGATATTGAGATACATTTCCATAGTATCTCCACAATCCCCAGTCAACTTACCGTAACAGTCAGGATTATCTAGCCGGCCACAAAACTTCGGATTCCTCCAACGGTCAAAACCTCTCTCCCCCAGAGCATCTTTTGCCTCCCTGAAGACTTCCCCCTGAAGATTGTCTACGAAGGCATTAAATTCATCATCATTCATTTTCCTTATCTCCCACTGAACCGACTACAGAGGATATCCCGTTCAGTCGTTCTCAAAATCCTACCAATGTCCATCTACATTAGCGCCATCACTATATACAACTTCACCATTAAGAAAGGTCTTTACAGCCTCCTCTACGGTGCCAGCGATATCGCTAACAACCTTCATCCCAGCCGCCTCAACTGTTTTGAAGGCATTGGGACCACAATAGCCGGTGAGTAAAACCTCAGCTCCCTTATCCGCCACCATGGTAGCAGCCTGGATTCCAGCACCTTTAAATGCGTTGACATTGGTACTGTTGTCAAGGGACTCACACGCCATCGTCTCAGTATCAACAATGAGTATATAGGCCGCACGACCAAATCTTGGATCAACGGGCGATGACAGTTCTGGCCCTTTTGCAGTAACAGCAACTTTCATGATATCTCCTTTTTCCGCTCAACTATCAACCCTGTCCACCACCGCCGCCACACACCTGATTTTCGGCGATTTTCGGCAATTTTGCTGCGATCATATCTTCTACTACAGGTCTGATATCCCGCCTTTCACCATCGTAGTAGACATCAATGCCAACCTGGTTAAAACCCATCAGAGGGCGCATACCAATCCCACCAACAATCAGGCTCTGGACCTTATTGTCTGCGAGAAGTTGCACAGGCACCATACATCCACCCTGGACGTGTTCTTTGTTTGCCAGTACTGACACATCCTTAATCGCACCATCTTCCACATCAACCAGCGTGAAAACATCACAATGTCCAAAATGTCCTGCACGAAGTCCGTCAAGTCCGCCTTGTCCCTCTGAAGGTACTGCAATACGTACTGTTGCCATTCTCTTGCTCCTTTTCTTTTATAGAATAACCTTAGACAGGTCTTTAATCCCCAAATCATTCATTGATTGGGAATTCATAATATTTTTCCAGATTCCTTGTATAGCTTCAGCCGCCTGAGACTCTGGCGAATGTTCCATTATATTTTTTGCTTCAATCATCGCTTTTACAAAAATGGGGTCAAACGGGATTCGGCCAACGATCTGCATGTTTCTTTCACGGGCATACGCTTCAATCTTAAGGCTCATCTCCTCATTGAGATCAAATTTGTTGATGCAGACCATACCCGGCACCTTGAAATGGACCGCAAGCTCTGCTACCCGCTGCATATCATGCAACCCTGAAACGGTAGGTTCAACAATTATCACAAGAGCTGTAGCTCCTCCGATGGAGGCAATTACCGGACAACCTATGCCCGGAGGGCCATCTGTTAAAATAAGGCCACATCCTTTCTGTTCTGCGAGCTTCATCGCCTCCTGCCGTACCAGGCTCACCAGTTTTCCAGAATTTTCCTCAGCTATACCGAGCCTGGCATGAACCATCGGCCCAAGCCGTGTATCGGAAATATACCATTCTCCACACTGCTGAATCGGAAAATCGATCGCCTCCTCGGGACAGAGATCTACACAGACACCACACCCCTCACAACCCAATTGATCAATAACGAAGTCTTCCGATATCGCATCAAATTTGCACAGCTCCCTGCATCTACCACACTCACTGCAATCCTCCGTACGGATGTTAGCAAGCGAGCCACCCATAAAGGCAGAACTTTGCTGTACTTCAGGAGCTGTAAGCAGATGAAGATCAGCCGCATCAACATCAGCATCACAGAGCAGACAGTTCTCAGCTAGAGAGGCGAAAGCTCCGGCGATACTTGTCTTTCCCGTACCACCTTTACCACTTACAATGACTAGTTCTCGTATCATTTTATCACCTTCTCCCCTTCGACTATCGTTTCAATGCGCTGGTAAAGAGATTGAAATTTATCCTTAAATTCCGGAAACATTTCTACAATTGGTATTCCTTGTGAGTAGGCTTCTGCAATCTTCCTCTCAAAAGGGATCTCCAACAACACTTCAAGTCCTTCTGCGGCAGCATATTTCCGAACCTCCTCATCTCCCAGATCAGAGCGATTAATAACAAGTCCACTTGGAATACCAAGAACCTTTACCGCTTCAACAGCAAGGCGCAGATCATGAAGGCCAAAGGGTGTGGGCTCTGTTACCAGCAATACAAAATCAACCCCTTTCATGGCACTGATTACCGGGCAGGACGTCCCGGGAGGGGCATCAATTATGGTGAGATTTGAATCATTTTCTTTTGTTCGAACCGCTTTAATAAGTGGGGGTGACATGGCCTCACCGACCCTCAACCGACCATCTGAAAATTTCATTGCACCTACATTTCCAGACTGCAGTACTCCAAGTTCTCGTAGAGATGGCGTGATAGCATTTTCCTCACACACCTCCATGCATCCTTCGCAGCTATGACATAGTTCCTGAAAAATCAGTACCTTTTGCCCAACGACAGCAAGGGCACTGAAACGACAAATCTCTGCACATTTCTTACATCCGTTGCACAACTCTTCATCTACCTGCGGGATAAATGTTGAGACCGGAGTTTTATCTGTGATGGTGGGGTGAAGAAAAAGATGTGCATTCGGTTCCTCAACATCACAGTCCAGAAGACTGATATCCTCCCCAAGGGATAATGCCATGTTGGTAGCAATTGTAGTTTTCCCCGTACCACCCTTTCCACTTGCAATACTTATGATCATTTCAGTCAAGCTCCCCGTCTCACATGGTCATTAAAACATTTATCGATTCAAGAAGACCCATCATCTGCTCAGTCTCCTTTGCGCCTGGGTTACGCGGCAATTGCATAAAAACCCCTAAACCTTCCGTCTCTTCATGGAACTCATCATGGGGTAAAGAACTTATCATGGCACAGTTTATCAAGGGGTACTTCTTGGTAAGATCTTTGACAAAACTAAGCCCGTCACTATCACTAAGTTCTTCTGCGACTACAACAACGTCAATTTTTTCCTGGCCCACCAGTGCCAATGCCTGCTGCCCGGAATCGAGTTGATGTATTACATTTTTATTGTCCTTAAGAAGTTCAATAGCCATGGGCTCAAGACCAATTTTTTCTTTACTTACCAGTAGTACATGTGTCATGTGTTGCTCCTGCTCCTCTCCTAACTTAGGAGAGGGGCTTATTTTTAATTTAAGGCTTACTTCCCTGAGCCCTTCGCCTCTATACCTTCGCCTCTAAAGCCTCTATCCTGCTGGCGATTTTGGCCAAAGATTCACTGGCTTCCAGGTATTGCTTTTTAAGATCGGCCAGTTCTTTATCCACAGCGCTCTCACTTCCTGCTGCTGCGACCTCTGCACCCTGCGCAAATTTCCTGCCCCTTTGCGCAACACCCTCGCCGGATGGGTTGTTCTGGGTCCTTCGGCCTCCCATTCCTCTGCCCCGGCCACCACCTCCAGCGGTAACAGAAAGTTCTTCCGTCCTTCTACACATCCCCTGTTGTCGCCCCGTCATAGGACCTGTCCCCAGAGGACCTTGCTGATTAAATCCAGGCATAATATGACCTCCACTGTATTGAGATTTCTCGGGGTGGCGGTATCTCTACTCTTTACACCCCGCTTTTAACACCTGCACTGGATGTCCAAGCACTACCCCACTCCTTTTGCAACAGGGGCCGACCCGACATCCAGGCATGGTAAAGTCTGAAAACTCTTTTCCTCTTACAAATTGCTCAAGTAATTTTTCAACCTCTCCGGTGAGAAAAGGAACAACCTCAATACCCATGGCCTCGAATCGATTAACTCCTACCTCACAGATTGCACCACAGATTAAAAGCTGGACCTCCATCTCCTGGAAAATCTTTTCAAACCAGTCAAATCTTGTTGCCTGGAAGGTTCTGACAGTTCGACCTACCACTTCACCATCAATGATTTCAACAACAAGCAATGTTTTAGCCGCATCAAAAACCGGTGAAATTCGATTTCCCCAGACCGTAATCGCGATGTTCATAGCCAAAGCTCCTTTCTTTTCCTGTAATAGGAATAGCAAACTTCGGGCCAACAACTGGAGAAAAACGTAAAACTTCAATTTAGGTGTATTTACAAAGAGTTACTTACAAAGAGAAAACATCAGAGAATCACAGCAAAGAGAAAAGGTCGCACCTGCGCAACCCTGCGCTACCCCAAGGGTCGCACACATGCGACCCTGGCGACTCTACCTCCGATAAACGGGAAATAAGCCGGGACACGCCGTCACTAAAGTGAGAAAGACTACAGCCGCCTGGTGCGACCATCCTGTGTGGGAAGAGTTATCTGGTATTTTTTGATTTTTCTAAAGAGAGTACTCTTGTGAACTCCAAGATCCTGAGCTGCTGCAAGGCGGTTGTAATTGTTGCGGCGGAGGGCTTCTTCTATTGATTCTTTTTCTGATATACGGACAGAATCCTCAATGGAGTTCACAAACGAATGCGAACGGGTTCCACTCTCCTGTAGGTAGGCTGGAAGATGATCAATATCCATTTCTGCTTCGTGGCAAAGCACAAAACCATGCTCTATAATATTTTCAAGTTCTCTTATATTGCCTGGATAATCATGGACAAGTAGCAGCGCCATTGCCTCTTTGCTCATATGCGCCACAGCTCCCCCCTTGATATGGTTCATCTTCTTGATAAATTGCTCAACGAGAAGCGGCAGATCTTCTTTTCGCTGCCGTAAAGGAGGCAGTTGAAACCTGATGATATTTATCCGGTAAAACAGATCTCTTCGAAACGTCCCCTCTTCCACCATCCGCTCCAGATCACGGTTAGTTGCAGCGATAATTCTGGTATTAGTCCTGCATTTTTCAACACTCCCCAACGGCTGATACTCTTTTTCCTCAAGTAACCGAAGCAGCCGCACCTGAAAGGCTGAACTGGTATCCCCAATTTCATCAAGAAGTATTGTACCATTACCAGCCGCTTCAAAAAGCCCGGGTTTATCTTTGTCCGCCCCTGTAAATGCCCCGGCTTTATAACCAAAAAGTTCCGATTCAAGTAAACTGTCGGGAAGTGCCCCGCAATTGATCGCAACAAATGGGTTACCCTTTCTCCAGGAAAGATTATGCAACGCCGTAGCCATTACTTCTTTACCTGTCCCGGTTTCCCCTTCAATCAGAACAGTGGAGTCACTCTCTGCAACCTGCGGCAGGATATTAAAAATTTTCTTCATTGAACTACTGCGACTCACCATGTCTCCCATCTCGAAACTGCCACTCAGTTCACGCCGTAACTCCTCAACAAGGCTGTGGTCCCGGAAGGTTTCAACCCCTCCAAGAATCTCACCCTTATCATTTTTCAGGGGTGAGGTGGAAACGCCGATGGGAACTCTCTTCTGCCTGTTATTAATGATATAGGTTGAGCTTGAAACAAAGGATTTTCCCTCCTTCATGGTCCTTTTCAAAGCACAGTCACCCTCACACATGTTGGATCGAAAAACCTCCCAGCAATACCTCCCTATAGCCTCATTTCTTGGGGTTCCGGTTATCTCTTCCGCCGCCCTGTTAAAACTCATAATCCGCCAATTGTGGTCAACGGTGAAAACTCCATCTGAAATAGATTCTAGAATTATTGCATTTGCCGCTTCTGAAAGCGAGGATTTACCACTCATCTACTTTCCCTTTTTTCTATTACTTTAACAACATAGGGATAAATGTTTTCTGCTATCAACTGGTATCCTTTGGCATTTGGATGGATACCATCCGCCTGATTCAAATCCACTTTCATTGCGACATCCTGTAAAAAAAATGGCATGAATTCAAGATTATATTGATCTGCAAGACTGGGATAGATTCCATTAAATTGACGCACATAAAGAGGTCCCAGATTCCAGACCATTTTCATCCCTGCCAGCAATACCGTCACCCCGGCCTGCTCAAGTTTCTGTAAAATTTCGCCAATATTGGTTTGAACAACCTTGGGATCAATCCCACGTAATCCATCATTTGCCCCGGTTTCAAGGATAATAATATCCGGGTCAAGGGTAAGGATCCAGTCAATCCTTGAGAGGGTACCACTTGAAGTTTCTGCACTCATTCCAGCATTGACAACTTTATAATTGTATCCATCTTCCTCAAGTTTCTGCTGAAGGAGATAAGGATAGCTCTCTTCCTCATCCAGGCCAAATCCGGCGGTTAAACTATCTCCTACAGCGGCGATTATTCCAGCTGCCACATCTCCTCCATTTTCTACTGCTGTTACGTGCTCCTGCTCCTCACCACTACATGCCGACATGACAAGAGCAATTACGAATATTAGCACAGAAAAACTCTTTAGCATGTTCCTCTCCTTTCTCTGCCGTTTTTATCATAGACCATTATTGCCTGATTTATTTTTGACAAGCAGCCTTAGCACTCACGCAGAAAAGTGACGGGCTTACGGTGTATAATTGCAAGAGACGTCAATAAGCCAAGAGTGACAATCAGGGTTACTGCGATTCCCAGCGCTATAAAGCTGGCCGACCAGTTAACATTATGGGAAATATCAAAGATGAAACCACACAGGGCCCAGCTCACCGTTTGAGCAACAATAATAGCACATATCCCGCTACCAAAAGCAAGGATCAGGTTCTCATAGAAAAAAACCTTCAACACAAAACGAGGCGTCCCCCCCAGAACCTTATAATAGGCTCCCTCCTCCATCCTCGCCATTCGTGTCGCAAGAATAGAACTCACTAGAATAAGTCCCCCGGCAAGAATTGAAAAGATAGCAAAAAAGTCTATCACCCTTGAAAGTTTCACCATCAAACGCCCCAGTTCAGCAGCAGTTTCACTCACATTTATCGTCGATACATTGGGGAATTGATTAACGATCCTATTGCTGTACTGTGAAATCTCACTGTTTTTCAGATGGAGTGCAGCAAAAAATGTCTGTGGTGCAGCCTGAAGGTATTTTTCTGGAAAAACAAAATAGAAAAAAGGGTACAGCATAGATTTGCTACGACTACGAATAGAACTGATCTCGGCTTTTAACACCACCCCCTGGATATTAAAAGTCAATATATCCCCCAACCCCATTGCTCCAATCTCAGCAATCGTATCTAAAACAGACACCTTAACCATACCATTATCGGCAGTGGGCTTTCCACCGAACAGTTGTCCGCCATCAAGGAGCTGTTCATCACCTAAAAGCGTGTCTCTGTAGGTAAGATTAAACTCTCTGCTCAACCGGTCCCCTCTGCGCTTACGCTCTCTTTCTCTACTTATTTTTTCGCCATTTATAGCGGTTAAGCGAGCCCGAACAACAGGAAACAATTCAACATTTTCATCAAGGAGCAAGAGGAAATCCTCTTTTTGGTTTTTCTGAATGTCGAGACAGAAGAGGTTCGGCGCACCCTGGGGATAGGAGCTGATATACGTGGAGTGCAGATCATTTTCGACAAGCTCAATTGTCAGTAAAACTGACAGTGCCGAAGCAAGCGTTATCATAATAGAACGGGTGGCGTTGCCCGGTCGAAACAGACTCCTCACCGCCTGTCGTAATTCCAGAGGCACTCTTCTTGACTGGGGCAAAACCAGTAGAAAAAAATGGGCCAGTAAGCCAATGCAGACAATAAGCAAAAAAAATCCACCAAGAAAATAGAGGCCAATTTTAAAGTCGTCCAGCTGACGCACCAGTAAACCGAACAGTAGCAGTGAGCCACAGAGGAGGAAATAGTAGTATCCAGTCCGGGAAACCCCAAGCCATTTTTCATGTCTGAAAATAGCTACAGGACTGATATTGAGAATTGAACTCAGCGGCAGAAAAGTAAAAAAGGCGGCGACAAGCAGCCCCAATCCGATGCCCTCTACAAAATCTACAAATGTAAAACTGAAAGTAATATTGGTTGGCAGCAGCCCGGAAAAAAGCGAAGCGAAGCTCTGTTTGAATAAAAAACCACCCAGAACCCCAAGAAGACAACCAATGAGGCTCAGTATCAGAGTCAGTACCATATAATGGGAGACAAGAAAGCGGCCTGTGGCACCAATTGACTTCAAAATCGCCACACTCTTTTCCTTCCTGCGAAGGAGTGCCGCAAGCCCGCTCTGCATACCTATACCAGCCAGGAGTAAGGTAAAGACCGAAATGAGTGAGAGAAAAAACAACAGATTATCAAAAAAACGTTTCACCCGCGACTCTGCTGTAGCATATGTCAGAACCTGTTCCTGTCCAGGAGTGGATTTTTGTTGGAGCAGTTTTGTCAATGGGCCCAGACTGGTATCGCTGTCAACTTTTATCAGTGCCTCAAAATGGACCCTGCTCCCCTGCTGCACCAGCCCCATTTTTTCAAGATCAAGTGATGACACCAGAATTCGGGGACCAAAGTTAAAAAAGTCCACCGGTCTCTGGGGCTCTGCTGTTACAACATCAACTATTTCCAGACTAATCCTGCCCAGGAGGATCGTATCTCCCACATCAAGGCCCAATCGTTCAACAAGGGTCGATGCAACCACCGCCCTGCCCGGTTGCAGTACCTCTTTAAGGTTACCTCCCGATCTCAGTGAGACTGTGCCATACAGCGGATAGTTACTGTCCACAGCTTTAATATTTGAAAGTAGTGATGCACTTTTATCTGGAGCCCTGGCAACCGAATAAAATTCCCACCCCCGACTGCCGGTAACATCACTTCTTGCAAAAACCGCCTCCAGTTCATTATCAAAGAGCGGTGTAAACGGATGATGAGAGCGAACAATAATATCACCTCCATGCAGTTTTCTTGCATCATCCATGAGGGAATGCTGAATATCTCGACGAAAGCTGTTTAAAGCAACAATACTCATAAGGGACAGAGCTACACAGAGGGCAAAGATCCATGCCTGTCCCCTGCTGTGTATGATTTCACGGAAGATAAACCTGAATTGCATCACAGAACGTTCCTATCCGCCAGTTCACCATCATGTAGACGGATAACCCTGTCGGCGCGTTCAGCCAAAGAGTGGCTATGGGTCGCAATAATCAGTGTTGTTTTACGGTCCTTATGCAGTTCCAGCAGTAGTTCTACAATGGCATCACTGTTTTCAGAATCGAGATTCCCCGTGGGCTCATCAGCAAAGACAATCTTGGGAGTGTTAATAAGAGCCCTGCAAATAGCCACCCGCTGCTGCTCCCCACCCGACATCTGTGAAGGAAAATTACCCTGCCGATGGGATAAGCCCACCCGTACCAATAACTCTTGTGCCTTTTGCTCTGCATATTTGTCTTTTCTTAACTCTGCTGGAAACATTATGTTTTCCAGGGCACTGAGAGAAGGTATTAAATGGAAGGCTTGAAAAACAAAGCCGGTGAGTTCATTTCTTACAGGGGCAAGCTGGTCCTCATTAAAATGAGTAATGTTATGCCCATCGAGATGGACATTGCCACGACTCGGCCTGTCCAGACCAGACAAGAGACCAAGCAGTGTAGTCTTGCCGCTGCCACTGCTCCCTGAAATCACAATAAACTCTCCTTCCGTAACCGTCAGTGACACTCCCCGTAACACGTCAATTTCCTGATCCCCCAGAGGAAAAGATTTATAAAGACATTCTACTTCAAGGATATTTTTCGACATACCGTGTCCATACTTTTTAAGAAACAAAGGCAAACCGGGCCCTGACTGGAGTTTGCTCAATATAGTTGAATAGCTGGTTCGAAGGTCTTCCAATGATTACTTCTATGGTAACCACTGTTAACAAAAGATCGACCTCCCCGGAACTCCAAAAAGACAATGGACATCCCGGTCAGCATTCTCCTTCTGCCGTGATCGTTTTTCAGTGATTCTCCTGTTAATTTTGATTATGATTTACAAAATTTTCACTCAAATAGGCACTGATAATTTTACAATCAGCTGATGTATTTGCTCTTTTCATGGCACGTGCATCTTTTATATTTCATCCTTTTAAAGGAGTTGGATAATGAAAAGTGTAACAATGCTATTACAGGGATTGCTTGTCTTCTGTTTTCTGCTTTTCCCCATCTGCAACCCAGTGATTGGTGCAGAAGCTGAATTTCCATTTGGACTCTTGTTGGTAGGGCCGGCTAATGACCATGGCTGGAGTCAGGCTCATTTTGAAGCAGCCAAGGTTATTGAGAAAACAATGCCGGGCACAAAAATGATCTATATTGACAAGGTCAACCCCGCTGATCGTCCTGGAATTACCATCCCGGTGCTGGTGGACGATCTTGTTTCCAAAGGTGCCAAGTTGATCATTGCCAACTCGGATGACATGAAAGATGGGATCCGGGAAGCATCAATGATGCACCCTGGAATAAAATTCATCCACGTCTCAGGTGATGATGCCCTCACAGGAAAAGCGGACGACAACCTCTCCAATCTTATGGGAAGGATGGAATATGGTAAAATGATGGCTGGATTTACTGCGGCCATGAGTACAAAAACCGGAAAAATTGCCTATCTGGGACCACTAATCAACGCAGAAACCAGAAGACTCACTGCCGCTGCATATCTTGGAGCCCGCTACGCATGGACAGAAGTACTGAAAAAGCCCGTATCTGAACTTAGCTACAAGGTGAGCTGGATAGGGTTCTGGTTCAATATTCCCGGCGTTACCTCGGACCCGACCCTGGTAACAAACAGTTTTTTTGATTCTGGGTATGATGTTGTTATTTCAGGGATTGACACAACGGAGGCACTGGTAGTTGCGGGCCAGAAGAAAAAGGAGGGAAAAGCTGTCTGGGCACTGCCATACGACTACCAGGGAGCATGTGAATCCGCCCCCGAAGCATGTCTCGGCGTCCCCTACTTCAACTGGATTCCGACATATAAACAGTTGATTAGCGATGCAATGGCAGGTACCTGGAAACAGCAATTCATCTGGGCCGGTCCGGACTGGAGCGATATCAACAACCCTGAGACCAGCTCAATAGGGTTCAAGCAAGGGGATGGTATGGATGACAAAACCAGACAAGCGCTGACAACTTTCCAGAAAGCGCTTGCAAGCGGCAAGCTCAACCTGTTTAGCGGACCACTCAATTTCCAGGACGGCACTGCCTTCCTGCAAAAGGGTGAAAACGCTTCTGATGAACAGGTGTGGAACTTACCACAGCTCCTTGAAGGTATGAGTGGTGCTTCCAAGTAAAATTTATGTCTGCTCACCGGCGTGATGCGCCCCCTTTCACTACCCTGTGGAACTGGATAGAGTCTTCTCTTCCGTTCCACGGGTCTCTTCCTTCTATGATAGAATTAGATAATATCCATAAATCCTTTGGAGAGGTCAAGGCGTTGACGGACGTGTCGCTTTGCGTATCACCGGGAACTATCCACGGTATAGTAGGCGAAAATGGTGCCGGGAAGTCAACTCTGATGAAGGTTTTGACCGGCTTTCTCCGTAGAACCAGTGGCCAAATCAAGATAGATGGTTCCCCCCTTGAACTGCAGGATCCTGGTGAAGCCATTGCCAAAGGCGTAGGGATGCTTTACCAGGAACCACTCGATTTTCCCCAACTCACCATATTGGAAAACTTCATGGGGGGAGGTGGTTGCTTTTCCCAAAAATCTGAGAGAATAAAACTTAAAGAGTTGTGTAAACTTTTTGGCTTTAACCTATCACCTCATGTAGCGGTAGAGGATCTCACAGTTGGTGAACGCCAGCAGCTGGAACTGCTCAGGCTTATTAAAAATGAAGTGAAAATTCTGATCCTTGATGAACCGACGACTGGTATATCAGAGGTTCAACAAAAGCTTCTTTTTGATGCCCTCACCAGCCTGAGGAACAGGGGCGCAACTATCCTTATGGTCTCCCATAAACTTGCTGAAATTGACCTCCTCTGCGATGAGGTCACTGTACTTAGAAACGGCCGGGTTGCAGCCCATCAGAAGCAACCTTTTAACAGAGACGCCCTGCTTGAAAAGATGTTTGACTCACGCCCTGAGAAACCGCAGGCTATTCCCAGGAAACCTGGAGAAAAAGCTGTCCTTGAGTTTACAGGAGTTGAATCAACAGCAGGCCGATCAGGGCTGCAAAAGGTATCTATTTCTATCCGCACGGGGGAAGTCGTTGGCATGGCTGGAGTGGATGGCAGTGGCCAGTCGGTTTTTCTAAAAATTGCACAGGGCCTCCTTAAACCAGCCGGAGGTACAGTCCATCGTTTTGGGCTTCCTCTTGTACACAGCAATAAAAACCAGCAACAAAACAGTGCATTCCTTCCCGCCGACCGGCTGGCAGAAGGACTTTTCCCTGAACTCTCCATCAGGGAACACCACCTGCTCGCTCGGTCAAAAGAGTTCTTCCTGACCTCCAAAAGTGGTCTGGGGCAGACAGAACAGGCCATAAAGGCATACAATATTATAGGTAACCCCGGGACAGAAGTTGAAGAACTTTCCGGCGGCAATCAGCAACGGATGCTTCTCTCCCTCATTCCCGAGAACGTCAAACTTATCCTCATGGAAAACCCGACCCGGGGGCTGGATGTTCAATCAAGCAGCTGGACCTGGAATCAACTCCACCGCCGGTTGCCCGAAGATGGAGCTATAATCTTTGCCTCCCCGGATCTCGAGGAACTAATGGAACAGGCGAGTCGTATCCTTGTCTTTTACAACGGTAACATTGTCCTCGACTCCTCCACAGAAACAACCAGTTTCCAGGAACTGGCTTTAGCAATAACGGGACAGGTTTAGGAAAATCTCCGACCTAGTATACCGTATAGCTAAAACCTTCTCATTGAAGTCATCCCCGAGATAGTAATCGGCAGATAAGCGTAGACTTCGATCCAGATAGTAGCGAACTTCCTGGATGCCCGATAACAGCACTCGGGCATGACGGATGAGTTCAAATTGCCACTTTAAGGTTTACACCGCACTAGGAGAACATAAAGCCTCTACTTTCAATATATTTCCATGGATTATAGAAAATCATTTTCGCAAAAAGTCTTGCTACAAATATGGCAAATATTCCTGATCACAGGAATTGCCTTTGGATCAGTGGGCCTGCTGCTCACCATCCTTGGCATTTCGCCACCCTCTATAGCTGTTGCTCTAGCGAAAGGCTCCATACTTTCGTGGCTTAAATTCAGTCACGTTCTCTCAATATGGATTCCATTACTGCTCTGTTCCTGCGGCCTTCTCTTCACTTTTCGGGCCGGGCTCTGGAATATTGGCGTTGAGGGCCAGGTCATCTGCGGTGCAATCGCCACAACATTTGTGCTGCGATTGAACAATTTTGACCTGCCTGCTGATGCGATCCTGGTATGTTCCGTAATAATGGGCTTTGTCGGGGGCTCTCTCTGGGGAGCGCTTGCCGGCGTGTTAAAAAACCATGGCGGAGTACATGAAATATTTGGTGGCCTGGGCCTTAATTTTGTCGCTCAGGGACTGGTATTATGGCTCATACTGAGCCCCTGGAAACGTGAAGGTATAGCATCTATGAGCGGGACAGACCTCTTCGCTCGGGAATTCTGGATGTACAGTCCACCCGGGTGGCGGGTTGCACCCGCAGCGCTGACACTTGCATGCGTTGTCTTTTTACTGGCCGCGACACTGCTTCTAGCCACACGTTTTGGCCTGCAAATTAAGGCCACCGGAAAAAATCCAAATGCGGCCAGGCTCTTTGGCATCAACCCGGCTCTAACAGGGCTCATGGCGATGTCACTTGGAGGTGGGTTGGCAGGCCTGGCGGGTGCAATCCAGGTCAGTTGTGTCTACCACAGACTACTACCATCAATTTCAAGCGGCTACGGATATCTTGCCTTACTTGTTGTCATGCTTGCCAACTACAAGATTTTCCCTCTGCCCTTTATCTGTCTTTTTTTTGCCTGTCTTGCGGCCGGGTCTATACAGCTGCCCATCGTCCTGCAGGTGGACTCTTCACTGTCAGGTGTGATCCAGGGAGCCTGTGTTATCAGTGCACTCCTGGTTTATGGTGTACAGCAGCGACGTAGGGGGAACCAATAGTGGATATTACACTTTCTTCCTTTCTAACAGCGATCATTATCATCGCAGCACCCTTAATTCTTGCAGCACTCGGTGAAACTCTGACAGAAAAGGCTGGTGTGGTCAATCTTTCACTGGATGGCACGCTCCTACTCAGTGCAATGACCGGTTTCGCCATAGCCTATGAAACCAACTCGCTGCTACTTGGATTCTTAGGTGGTGCAATAACAGGTGGGGCGGTTGCGCTACTTCTTGCAATTATAGGTGTCTGGCTGGGACAGTCCCAGGTTGCAGTGGGATTTGCCCTCACCTTCCTGTGTAGAGACCTTGCCTATTTTTTAGGTACGCCCTACGCAAGAAAACAAGGTCCACAGTTAGAAATCCTACAGATACCGATCCTTGCGGATATACCTTTTATTGGACCACTGTTTTTTTCCCACACAGCAGTTGTCTATCTCAGTTTTATTGCAATTCCCTGCTGCACATATTTTCTCTATCGTACAAGGCGAGGGCTGATTCTTCGAATGGCAGGGGAAAACCCGGAAGGCTGCTGGGCCAGGGGAGTCAATCCTATAAAGATTAGAATGCTTTATACCATTGCAGGCGGCTTTATCGTAGGCCTTGGCGGAGCGGGTTTTTCACTTGCTGTGAAACCGGGATGGGGACATCCCCAAGGTTGTGAAGGGATTGGCTGGATAGCCCTGGCACTAGTTATTTTCGGCAGTTGGCATCCAATCAGAGTAGTTATAGGTGCCTATTTTTTTGGCCTTCTGCAATTGCTTGGAATATATTTCCAGGATTTTTTCAGTGGTATTCCACCCCAAATTTTTCAAGTGGCACCATTTCCATTAATGATAGGCACTCTGATCCTTATTCATTTAAGTAATAATACAAAAAACAAGCAACTTTCCAGGTGGATGAGAATTTTAAATGGCAGACCACCAAAATGGCTGGGTAAAGTGTATCACAGATCATAGCAGCAAACACATGATACGCGTATCGGAGAATAATGCGATAAAGAAAATGGGTAGATAATTAAAAGAATCACCTACCCATAGATTTAATAATTTTTCTATTCGATAAGAAAAGTATCCATCGGTTCGCCCTGATCCACGCGAGCCTTAAAAAGGTTAGGCATCCGACCTTGACCAGTCCAGGTTATCCTTTCCCCCGCTTCATTCCATATCTCATACTTAGGAGGCTTCAAGTTACGCTTTTTTGTCTTGCCTACCCCGGCATGGTACAATTCATCAGGGTCTATACCATTTTTGGCACACATTTCCTGGATTTGTTTTATTTTCTCCAACCGCTCTGCATTTTCCACTTCTTCGATTTTTGCTTCTTCAATTCGCTCTTCAATTATTTTTTCGAGCTTAAGTTTAATTTCTTCTAATTGTTCAACTCCAACTTCTTTAACAGCACTTTTAAAACGGCGGGCATGGGTTATAATCCTTAAAAATTCGCTCATATATCTACCTTTGATTTAATTTTTTATTAAAATGCTTCCATTACACTTTTCTCTAATTACCTTTTATAATAGCTATCCCCAGCCATTTTACAAGGATTAAATGATTTACTTTTAATTATACAGTCCCTGCCCCCATAACTCTTATACCATCCCCCTATGGCGACAGTACATTATATATTCAAATATATTCATTGTAATGACTAATCCTATTCATTGGAGGGCCAAAGGTAATAGTTTCAACCTCGACAAACGAGATCAATTCCTTGAATGTATCCCTGATATTCTGGTTTTAAAATAATCTGAATAATTCTTGTTTTTTATTGCCACTTTTAAGGAGTAAGGGACTTATTAACACACTCTCTACGACATTATTAAATGTCGCCTGCTACGTAACCGTTCACCAGCACCCCATTTTCGTCCGATCAGACCTCCTGGCATAGCTAACTATAGCCAGGAGACCAGCTTGAACGAACCTGGAGCACTGGACGAACGGTTACGGACTCTGGTTATGCAGTCTTTTGAAGGGGGCGGTGAACGGTTACCCTGCTACAATGAACCATGACAACGCAATCCCAGGAAAGACAGTTTCCTTTACATCTTATTCATTTTTATAGTAATTTTTCTGGTGACAATCTGAACCGAGATCATTACTATTCCTTTTTACAATGAATATTCAATTGTTGTAAGTTGATGTCCACTACATCAAGGACCCACTTTGAGAAAAAAATCTACCTATTCAAATAGCAGTTCCACAAAGAACAAAATATCTTTTGCAGACATTAAAAACCTTCTACTCCCCTCGTTTAGACAACACAAAATTCGCCTGCTGATTGGTTTCAGTGCATTGCTCGCTGTAGATTTTTTACAATTGACCATACCAAGACTTATCAAGCACGGAGTTGACGGGCTGGCAGAGCAATCAATTAATTCATCTGGCCTCATACAACTCGGCCTGTTCATTCTGATAATTGCACTCTTCGTTGTTATATTAAGATTCTGTTGGCGCTTTCTCATTCTTGGCTTTTCAAGACTGCTTGAGCGGGCGGTGCGCAATAGAATTTTTGGACATACCATGAAGATGGATACGCCTTTTTTTGATAAACACACCATCGGCGATCTCATGGCACATTCGAGCAACGACCTGGCTGCGGTACAAATGGCATGTGGCATGGGAATGGTTGCCGCAGTTGATGCGCTGGTAATGTGTGTTGCCGCCATTGGCTTCATGCTTGCAATCCATCCTCAACTCACTCTTCTTGCCCTTATTCCTATGCCATTGCTTGCAGTTGCCACCCGTATCCTTGCTGCGAAACTCCATAAAAGATTTGCAACCGTACAAGAACAGTTTGCCGAACTGACAGAATTTTCCCGTTCAACCCTTATCTCAATTGGTCTAATAAAAGCCTATACCATGGAATCTTTTCAAACCAATCGATTCAATAATATGGGCCAAAATTATGTCAAAGGCAATTTAGCCGTTGCCCGGATACAGGGTTTAATCAGCCCACTTGCCACCTTCGTTGGCAGCATGGGCATGCTGATGGTCCTCTATTTTGGAGGCGGGTTTGTTATCAACTCCCAGATAACTCTTGGAGATTTCGTTGCCTTTATAACCTACCTGTACATGTTAATCTGGCCAATGATGGCAATTGGCTGGGTGGCAAATCTCGTGCAGAGAGGCCTTACCTCTCTTGGCAGAATTAACGATCTCCTCACAGAAAGTCCAATATTGCCAGATCCCCCGGCGACAGAACCATTGCAACACCATAGCCACCCGGGATTTACACTTAAAAACTTAGACTTTTGCTATAGAGACGCAACAACCCAGGCGCTCTCAAAAATCTCAGTGGAATTGGGTCCTGGGATACATGGAGTAACGGGAAGAACAGGTTCCGGTAAATCGACACTCTGTAAAATACTCACCCGCCTTTACCCCATAGGCGATGGGATGTTATTTTTCGACGGCCAAGACGCCAATACACTTCCGTTGCAATTCACACGCTCCCATATCGGCTATGTCAGTCAGGAACCGACACTCTTTTCAGATACCATTCATGCCAATATTGCACTGGGTCGCCCGGAGGCCACAAAAGAGGAAGTAAAACAGGCAGCCAGAAATGCAGCTATACATGATGACATACTACAATTGCCAGATGGCTATGACACCATGATTGGTGAACGGGGCGTTAAACTTTCAGGAGGGCAACGACAAAGACTTGCCCTTGCTCGCGCACTTCTCTGCGACCGTCCAATCCTGGTAATTGATGACGGTCTTTCAGCGGTTGATGTGGCCACCGAGCACGATGTTTTCCAGGGCTTGAAGAAACATTTTGCTGGAAAAACTGTTCTTATAGTATCAAACAGGATCAAACTCCTCTCAATGACAGACAGGACCATAGTCCTTGCGGATGGGAAAATTGAAACACAGGGGACCCACGACAATCTTTTACTCCATAACCGGCTCTATAGATCCATGTATACAAAACAGATGGAAAGAGAATATGACGGGAGTGGTTCACTGCGATGAGAGATTACGGTTATAGCGAAGAGGGGCAGCAAACATCCCTTGGAGATGTGAAACTGTGGCAGAGGATTTTACAATTTTCAGCACCATACAGGCTGGGCTTAAGTTGCGCGGTTTTTATCTCATTGCTGATCACTGCAGGAACCTTAACGCTCCCATACCTGCTGCAAACCGCAATAGATAATTACATTACCGCATCAGGTCTGACGACTGCGACAAGATTTTCAGGACTTACAAACAGTGCTGTTGCCTACGCTGCGATTATCGCTGCAGTCTTTTTCGCCACATTTGGCCAGATTTTACTTCTGGAATGGATCGGACAATCGGTTGTACACACCGTCAGGCAATGCCTCTTCCACCATCTTTTACACCTGGATCTTCCTTTTTTCAACGCTAACCCCACCGGCAAACTCGTCACTCGTCTCACAAACGATATCCAGAACATGAATGAGATGTTCACCTCTGTCATCGTTACTCTATTCAACGATCTACTGAGATTGACAGGAATCCTGATTCTGCTCTTCCTGATGAATGGACGTTTAGCCCTGGTTCTATCTCTCTTTGTTCCCCTCGCCCTTATTATTACGATCCTTTTTGCCAGAATAGCAAGGGAGAGGTTTCGTGCCATCCGCACACAGCTTGCACGTCTCAACAGCTACCTGTCAGAAACTTTATCCGGCATTTCTATCCTTCAACTCTTCGGCCAGGAGGAGAGAACTCGAAAGGCTTTTGAAGAATTGAGCGGTGAGTATCTGATCCGTACCATTCGTCAAATTAAGCTTTTCGGCACCTTCATGCCCCTTACTGAATTTATGAGCTCCGCCGCAATAGCTATTATTCTCTGGTACGGGGGCAATGAAATTTTGGCAGAGCGTCTTAGCTTAGGGGAATTGGTGGCTTTTATTTCCTACATGCGGCTATTCTTTCAACCACTCCGGGAACTCTCGCAAAAATATTCAGTGGTACAATCCGCCATGGCGTCCGCAGAACGAATCTTCCAATTGCTTGATACCAAAAGCACTATCCCAGAACCAGCTTTGCCTGCAGCCTTGCCAGACATGGAAGGAAAGCTTGAATTTTGCGATGTCCATTTCGGATATTCAGAGAGCGAGCAAATTTTACACGGCATCTCCCTCACTCTGCAACCGGGACAGACCGTTGCGCTTGTTGGCACCACAGGGTCGGGGAAGACAACCCTTGTCAACCTGCTAATCCGATTTTACGAGCCACAAAAAGGCACAATCTCCATAGATGGTGTTGAAACGCGGGATATGACTCTACAGCAACTCCGCTCCACTGTAGGGGTCATCCTTCAGGACGTCTTTATTCTCCAGGAGAGTCTGTTGGCCAATATTGTGATGGATACCAGGACAAGTCGTGAAAAAGTGGAAAAACTACTTTGCCGAACCGGTATGGACAGATTTGTGCAAAAACTTCCCCAGGGACTCGACACACCTATTGGAGAAGGAGTCCTTGAACTGTCAACCGGAGAAAAACAACTACTGGCCTTTGCAAGGGTGCTCTGCCGCAATCCGTCCATACTCGTGCTCGATGAAGCAACAGCTGCCATTGATACGGAATCAGAAAACATTCTGGAACAGGCCATTACAGACAGTTTTAAGGGAAGGACCTCCCTGGTAATTGCCCACCGTCTATCCACAATCAGACGAGCTGATCACATTGTTGTTATGGCACACGGTAGAATCACAGAACAGGGAAGCCACGAAGAACTGATGCAGCTAAGCGGTCAATATGCCACCCTTGTGGCCATGGATCTTCAAAGCGACAGGAACTGACCAAACTTATGGTAACAATTGACAAAGGCGTTTTCTTTTAAAACCAAGACAAATCGGATTTCTGCTATGTTACTGCAAACATTTCACTTGACGATCGTAAACAATCACTGCATGCCTGGTGCCCAGAGTGTTAATTGCATTGCCAACCTCGAACAGGATGTCAGTTGTGTTATTCCTTACCTGAACAGTGCACTTGGGGGATCTCAATGCACTCAGGAACCTCCATCAGTCACATTTAAGACAGAGGGAAAACTCATCTCTGTGCAGGCAAACTGTATAACCGTGAACGGAATAAAAGATGAGAAACAGGCACAACTCATAGTCGAGTGGATGGTTCGTGAAATAAATGAAACATGGGACAACAGGGCTGCGATCACACCACATTACCAGCAGCCCGAACGTCCCTCTATCGCAGACCTTTTACGGCTGCTACCACAGACGAATTGCCGTGAATGCGGGGAACCAACGTGCATGGTCTTCGCTGTACGCCTGACAGAAGGGGCCAAAACTCCAGCCCAATGCACGCAATTAACAGATGATGATCGTTATACCTTGGAAACTTACCATAGCTCGTTTTCATGGGACTGAAAAGGAGCTAACCCCGTAAAAGACCTCGAGCCACCTATCCTGCCTTGCCTTCCCGTTTACCTGGGTTCGTTATTAGAGGAAAACTGATTCGTAGATGTAAACAGGTGTATAAAAAGATGGATTGCAGCATCTCTAATGGTTTTAAAGTTTTTAGGTTTACCTGCCAGCAAAAAAACCAATAAAGAGCGCATCTCTACCCAGACCCCGGGAAGAGCCGATAAAGCGTTTGAGATATTTCGGGCGATACTGTTGCTGTTTATTCCTACCAAATCAAAAGGTTTGAGATAGACTTGAATACCAGTAGTAAACGATTCCACAGAGGTTGTTCGCGCCAACAGGCTTGATAGAAGTGCGAGAAGAATAATCCTCATACTAAAGACAAGACTGCTCAAAACAGCCTCAAGATGAATAACACCAAACGGTGTATTGAGCAGTTCCTGGGTGCCGTGGTTAAAAAACAGTGGTAAGAGAAAGGCACCCAGAATAATCGCCCAGAGTTTTTTTAGTACGGAAAAAACCTGTCCGTAGAAAAGAGATGAAAGGGAAATAAGGGCAGCAATGATAAAGAAGAGAACGCTGTAGAAGAAAAGATTCTCAAAAAACACTGTCAGCAACGTTGTCAGCAAAACAAAGCCGATCTTAACCACAACCGGGCAACGGTGTATGACAGAGTCTCCCGGTCGATACGTCTGGTTCTCAAATGATGGTGCAGAAACAGGGATGTTGTAGCGCTGACCACTTTCCTTTGATAAACGATTCAGTACAGCTGTTGCAAGGCTACCGGAAATCCCTCCTAAGACAACAGAACCCAAGGCGAGCCATGGCACAAAAACAAAGATCCCAGGATGATTGAAAAACATCATATAAGCGAGCAACAATTGAACCATATTATGGACAAATGCTCCAATTATGCCGACCCCAAGAGGACTTAATTGCAGCAACGGTATATGCGCTGAAAGCCTGTGGCAAAAAGCAGCGACCGAAATACTTGCCAGCCCCGCAGTAAAACTCAAGACAAACCCTGGTGATAAAAACGAACCGATGATAAAGGAGCTCACCACGGTCCGCAACAGTGTCACCACTAATGCCGGTTTAAAACCGAACTGAAAAAAAACAATAAGGGAGATAATATTTGCCAGTCCCAGTCTAAGTCCGGGTATAGGGTAGGGCAACATCGACTCAGAGAGCTGTAGCACTGCAGCAGTGGCTATGAGTATGGACAGTCTCTCTGGGGAGATATCTGTATCAACGACTGATTGCGTCATATTCGGCGCCATCTCCAGATAGTTCGACTGCGATGTGATTAGGAAGGCAGAAAACTGCCTCTCTGGGCTGTTCTATCCACCCATGACGAACACAAAGTTGCTGTTTACAATCAGAGGAAGCAATCCTAACCCGTCCATCCCTAACCTCCAGCACCATATTAACCCCAAATTGTTTAAGATCGACACGCCTGTCTGCATCGAGGAAAAAGGTAGAAAGTGGAACTCCACCTTTACTGACCAGTACCTTTGTGGCCGTGTTATCTAAAGAGCCTTGCGTCAATAAAAAATACATTCCGAAACCGGCTATCAATATAGCCACCAGCAAATCCCCCAAACTCAAGGCATAGAGAGACAGTTTGTTTTCAGAAGAACTTCTACCAGCAAGTCTCATAGTTCAAATTTTTTAAAGGCTGAGGAGGGATATTCATCAAACTCCCCATCTTCACGACGAATAATAAAGAGCGCTTCAACATTTTCCAGTTGCTCCACCAGCTCCATCCCGGATTCATACCCCATAACCATAAGCGCTGTTGCAAGGCCATCTGCAAAGGTGCAGGTCTTCGCAACCACAGACACACTAACAACGCCATTTGTCACAGGATATCCGGTGCGGGGATCTAAAATATGAGAGTATGTACGCCCCTCTGCAACAAAAAAATTTCTGTAATCACCACTGGTGGCAAGACCTCTCCCTTCCACGGTCAGAATCTTGTAGACTTGACCAAAACCTGCTGAGCTCGAAGGCGTGTTGATTCCAACACGCCATGGCTTGTATTTATCCCTTTTACCTGAGGCAAAAATTTCTCCTCCGATTTCGATCAAAAAATTTTCATACCTCTGATCTTTCAGCAGAGCTGCAATGGCATCCACTCCGTAACCCTTTGCAATAGAGGCCAGATCAATGGTCAACCCGGACTTATTTTTAATAAACTTACCATCTGAAGAGACTGAAATCTTACTGAAATCCACCAGGGACATACCGGCTTCTATCTCTTCCTCCGATGGAAGCTGCTCTTTTTGCCCATCCCTCCCAAAACCCCATAGAGTTACAAGAGGATCGAGACTTCCATCCCAGGCACCTCGCGAGAGTTCATAAATATTCATTGCTATCGTCATCACTTCTAAAAAATCAGCAGAAGGAGTAAACTGCTCAGTCGTGGTGATACCATTGAACCTGCTTATTTCGCTGTCCTCTATGAAGGTAGACATCGAAGCATTTATTTCTCCCAACCGAGCCTCCACCAATTCGGCAAGATTGCCAGTTCGGCTCCATCGACCTGTCATCACCTTAACGCTATAGGTGGTTCCCATAGTCTCTCCCCGGATAACAGTTTCCACCGGGCTGCATCCAGATAGAGACAGGCAAATTAAAAAAACTGTGGAAAGCGCAACTAACCGTCTACATAATAAGAATAAAAGTCCTCGATACATCCTCAATCCTTTACATTACATTGCTATCTGGGCTTACAACTAAGCCCAAGTTAAAATAGACTAAGCAAATAATCAGAACGAAGGGAGCTGTCAACTGTTCCTGTGGGTAAAATCGGGGAAATAGGCAGAGTGGGATATAAATACACTGAAAGGCAGATTCCCTCAAGGGGCACTGTACAGAGTCCTGTATTGCTTCACGTGTACAGGTTAGAGGAAAGGGGTCAAGGAAAGGGGTCAAGTCCACTTTTGACCTTTTACTATCTTCTTCTTAATAATCTCGATTTCTTTTAGCAGATAATTGTCACTTTCGGACCGCACTTTCACTCTCTGAACCACACTACTCACAGTACTGTAGTTAGTAATTCCAAACTCCTTGCCGACATCTGGCAAGGTTTTACAGCAGAATCGGCGGACTAGGTAAATAGCAATATCTCTTGGAAGGTTCTCAGTACCTCTTTTGGAAGCCAAAAGTTGTTCCCTGGAAATCATGTAATGCTCACAAACACATGTAATTACCCTTTCCGCGTCCAGTGCAAGAACCTTCGACTCCGGAACCTCCTGTCTATTTACCAACTCAATGAACTTTTCCTGGATATAATTTTTAAATGAAGTAGTGGCAAGTATCGATGGCATGTTTTTCAGCGCATAAAATTTCTCAATCTCTTGAGAATCATCCATAGAGATAAAATCAAGGTATAGCTTGTCGCACATGAAATGACACCAACATGCTCGTTCACTGTGCATCCAATTTCATATCTGCCACCCAAAATTCATCCTCAATTTCTCTTATTTTCTGGACAAGCTTTGTGCATGTTTTGTTTGTCACTTTCCTGAACCCACTCTCAAGCTGCTTAATTAGATTCTTCATTGTGAAATCACAGTGTTTCGCAATATGATTCTTCACAACTCCCCAGCATGTTTCAATCGGCTGCAACTCAGGATGATAAGGAGGGGTTCTGAGCACTCTATGGCCATGCTCAGCAGCCAATTCATCAATAGCATAAATTGGCTCGGGGGCCAGTTTTCTCAACACTTCTACTAACTCAGGCTTCAAGCAATCGTCCCGGCAATAGACTTTATTCCGCTCCAACCAATCTCTAATTTTTATTTTTGAACTCTGAGCAGTAGGCGGAGAATGCACCGAAAGAACATTATGGTATGGCGCATTATCCATTATAATTAAAGACCGTTGTGGGATATTAGGAATAAGCATCTCTGTGAACCATTTTTTAAACAACTCCCAGTTCATTTGCCCATGATAGTCTCCCGTCTTTCTTGTGCTTTTAAACACAAGCTTAGCCCCAGGAACCCACCCGTTAGATGTGATCGCATTGAGAATTATTAAGCATTCCCCTTTACCCGTTGGCTTTTGTAACCATGGGCCATCTTCGCCGTAAAACCAAGTGAAATCATTGCTATGATTTTTATTCACATAGGACTCATCGAGATACACCTCTGGCCGTTGAGTTTCTGAGCTGGTTTCATCCACACGGTTATCTTTTTTCTCACGAAGATATCGCCTTCGTGCTGCCAAAACATGATCTTTTTCTTTTAAATGTTGAGAGCGGGTACCTTTGCCAAATTCAAAACCCCATCTGTCAAGAGTTCTAGCCAAAGTCGCTTTGTGAAACGAACCTTCACCATACTCTTCTTCTAGAAACTCTTGCACATCAGCAAGAGTAATATGACGACCCTCCTTATTTGCGGTTCTAATATACGCACGAACTGCTTCCAGGTTTGAGATATTAATAGCATGAACTGGCCGGCCACGTTTTTTAGCTGGCTCGTCAAGCAGGTTGGGGTCACGATTATAGTCCGCCATTATTCGCTTCACAGTAGCGACACCGATACCTAGCGCATCCGCAGTTCGATTAACGCTAGGTATATACGGCTCAACCTCGGTTTGGTCAAAATATTGTTTTACGGATACAGCGAGTTTCCTTGCCTCTGGTGTCAATCGTTTGCCGCGTCGTGAATCCATATTGCCCCTCTCTGAGTTAGTTTGCTTGGTAGGTACAACAGAGAGACTAGCAAGAAACGGGCTGACCAGTCAAGTATCATTTCATGTGCGACGACATGTAGACATATTTCATATTGTAGCACAAGACATCGTTAAAGTCAAAAGCGGACTTGACCCCTTCCCTAGCGGTTTCAGAAGCTTCAGACCAGGAACAGTTAGGAGCATCTGTAA
>JAAELB010000629.1 GCA_024227155.1 Desulfobulbaceae bacterium | reverse complement strand
CTTCTTGGTTCTCACTCTGGATGCTGCGGTATCTGGTGTTCAGGTCCAGAAGAAGATTGGGTCCCAGATAGTTACAAATGGGGTTACAACAGAATGACTACAGCTAAAGGTCTTTTCACTGCTGGTGATGGTGTTGGTTGTTCTGGTCATAAATTCTCCTCTGGTTCTCATGCTGAAGGTCGTATTGTTGCTAAATCAATGCTTCAATACTTAAGAGATGAAGGTTCAAAAGTAACTGGTTTCAAAGAAACTGATCAGGAACTTGTTGACTTTACTTATCTTCCTGTAAGAAATTATCTTGATAGCTGTGACTATACTACTGCAGAAGACATTAACCCAAATTATTGTAAACCTGCTGGTATGGCAATGCGTCTAATGAAGATGACCAATGAGTATGGTGCTGGAACTGGTACTTTCTACATGACTAATGGTAAATCTCTTGAAGTTCTAATGGACTTATTTGAAATGTTCAAAGAAGATCTTGAGAAAATTGCTGCTGGTGACCTTCATGAACTAATGAGAGCATGGGAAATTAACCATCGTCTCTACACAGTTCAAGCTCATACACGTCATATCCAGTATCGTGAAGAATCAAGATACCCAGGTTTCTACTATAGAGGCGACTTTATGGGACAAAATGATGATGAATGGTTCTGCTTTACTAACTCATCATATAACAAAGAAACAAATGAGTGGACCTTGAAAAAAGAACCTTATCACAAGATTATTTCTGACTAGATTAATAGAACTAATCTTTAAGGTATTTTGCTGAATATTAACCTCCAGGTTTAATTTTTAACCTGGAGGTTTTTCAGATT
>JAAELB010000628.1 GCA_024227155.1 Desulfobulbaceae bacterium | reverse complement strand
GATTTTTAGTCAATCTTGCACAGGCAATGGGTATCGAATTACAACTCATTACTGCTGATGAAGCCTACCATGACAAAGATGGTTCTCTGTTTGAAGAAACAGGGGTAATCGTGACAACGCCACCGTCATCCAAGGTGTCATTGCCGGAAAATACCGATACCAATACCGGCGCAGTTTTTTGTAATGATGAATGTTCTTTTCCTATGCTTCACGTAGGTATCGAAGACCAAAAACACGAATACAAATGCAGTGCCGTTTCAGGGGAATGTCAATTTTCCAGTACCTGTTTACAATATCGGTTCATACCACTTGACGGTGGTTTGTTTCAGCGAATACCCTATCAGACTGAACATATTCAGCAGGCTCATGATATCCGAAAGAACTGTGAAAGGCCCTTTAATCTCTTGAAAAATCAAACCGGTCTTGAAACTGTTCGGGTACGTAGTCAGCATGCGACTATGCACGATGCACACTGAGCAGTATCGCAGTTTTATTGATAAAAATGGCAAGAACACGGCAAAAGCAATGTATTGCGAAACCACAACAGTTACAAATATTTGAAAAACAAAAGGCAGCTTAATAATGGCCAGCACCTGACATTGTAGTAAAACGCCGAAAACGGTTATTCGATTACTTAAGGTTGTTGTTACTGACGTTCAGTTAACAGGAAAGAATAGGAGCTACCTGTAAAAAGGTCAAAAG
>JAAELB010000627.1 GCA_024227155.1 Desulfobulbaceae bacterium | reverse complement strand
CATTGTATACTTACCTATGGAGACCTTCGAGTACCTTTCTGGCTCATCACGCTAATGAGTAGTAGAAACACGAATAGGTAAATGAACCAAAGTAGTTAAAAGGGAGTCGAGAGGAAGGACGGTTCGAACAAGTTATATTCGCTTACCAGGTGCATCCTTGACAGCGAAGGTGATTTATTAGTTGACGGAAAAGTGACCTCCGTGGTCATTTGGGATGAAGTTAGTATGAGTTTTACATCTGTTTTATGACTGCCGGGATACCTCCACGAGGAAGGCCGGAGAGAGAGATGCGATTGTGTGAGAAGTGAGAGCTGGCAGTTGACGTTGACTTACCGGGATATTATTATCATCTGTTGATTTTTCTCGACCTGAGGTCATAAAAGAGGAAAATTGGCAATGTCATCAATAGATAGCGTGGGACAGACATTCGTCCAAATACTCCCTTGTGACGGTTACACGTGTTGTTAGGCTTACCAATGTGTTACAACTGATTACTGATGATAGGTTTCCCTCTTACCAGTGTTTTGTAACTACTGTGATTTTGCAATTGATGCTTGTGGGATGGATTTAACTTACCAGCGCCTTTAAACTCTCTTGAATAGGTTATTATTTGGGAGAAGGTTCCTTACCCACTGTATGTATACATCTTTAATCTAGGAAATGGCTAGGCAGAGAGATAAGAGAACGGGACGTAATTTCCGCTATTTTAATGCTTGCATAGTTCGAGGGTTGGAGATTCATTGATCCCGCTAAAAGGTGATTGCTTAGTCTTATCCAAAATACTTCCCATGAATGTGGATAAACTGATTCAGGGTTTGGCCCTAGATGATAATTACGGGTCACTGGGATTAGGCATTGTAAAACACTTACCAAGAATCGTAAGTCACTGATGCAGAGTTTGGCCATAATTGGCGCGGATTTTGAATATTTATAGGTGTCGCATCGAATG
>JAAELB010000626.1 GCA_024227155.1 Desulfobulbaceae bacterium | reverse complement strand
TCTCTTTAGCCATATTGTGTATTTATTGCAATACCTGTAACAATCTTTTAACCTTACTCTCATTTGTTGCCACATCTTTAACAATCGATTTCATGTTACTTGCAATCAACGCCACATTCTCAACAATATATTTTATTTCTCAATGGTTGTGGTTTATTGTAACATCAATACATGAACACAGAACAGTATATAGGTCACTGTCACTAAACTGCTGTGGGAAAAATTGCACTAACACGCGGTTGCTGTGGCTCAAACACGCGGTGCTGTGGCACTAACACGTGGTGCTGTGGTACAAACACGCGGTAAATGTGTTGATTTGGACAATTTGTGGAATAACTTCTGTTTTATTACAGTATTGCACTCTTACAAACAATCATGACGAAGTAAAACCTTAATACTGGGCATAAAACTTCATAGTCAATGCCTTTCTGGTCAAATTTGCATGAAAACTTGATGAAATCCTAAAATCTTTCAGTCACACTTTTTGGTCCTTAATCTGTAATTTTACCTGTAATGAGCGCCATACAGAAAATAGT
>JAAELB010000625.1 GCA_024227155.1 Desulfobulbaceae bacterium | reverse complement strand
CCTTTGGCTGCTTTTCACGACGCCATAGACAATGCCTGGAGCAGAATTTTTAAACTGATTTATCAAAACCAGGAACAAATTTATACAAAATCAGATTGTTAAATATAAATATGAAAAATGTCAAAGAAGAATCGCTCTCTGTATCTGCTGCAAACCAGGCCCTTACTGTGAATCTGGAAGCACGAATGTGGAAGTTTATCGTTAGAACGATCAACTACCCTGAGCTAAGGTTTGATTCAACAACAGACTCAATATGCTTTATGAGTTATATTCCATTTACAGCCTTAGCAAAAGAATGGATTGTCGGAAATACCGAAGGACTTTATGATGTTCGAAAATGTGAAGGCTGTGGTGAATATTTTGATGTGAACAAGACGGACGGAATTTACGGGAACTCTGAAGATCTGGAAGAATTCATTTGTTTTCCCTGTGCAGAGCGCATGACGGCCAGGGAATATTATGAGCGATTTATTGAGAGGTAACCAGAAGGTTTTAAGAACGTTAAGAACTGGTCTGGCCACGATAAACAGTTGTATTCTCAAGTTAATATTGTTGCGAAAGTCTTCAGTTAATAACTGGCAGAACCGCTCCTAACCCGACTAGTCGGAAACTGTTTTAGAATCGCTGGATAAGTGCCTCGAAGGTCTCACTACGATCTCTATCTGCCGGTTACTCTAAGTTCTTAATTTCAATACAGTCTCCAGATTACTCGGAGTCTGCGCTTACCTGTTTTTTTATTGCAGTTTTTCTGGAGTAAGGCACTAAAAATGGGACCACGTGTATTACAAGAATCTCCGCCGTCTTACAGTACTATTTTTAGGGGCAAAAAGGGCTTTTTAAGCACGGGAAATAGTTATTTATTGCAACTAAATGCCTGAAACTATGAGTGTTATCTTGGTCCGACCCGGTATAGGTAAGAGCTATAGGAACCAACAATCAAACAAGGTAGGAGGAACCCATGCAACTAATATTGAGATTTTCTATTCCCGTTCAGAAAGGGAATGAGGCTGTTTCTGATGGAACTATGGCGCTGGCACTAAGGGAGCTAGTAGAGAAAGTTAAGCCTGAATCAGCCTACTTTCATCTTGATGATGGCTGTCGAGCAGGTACGATTATTTTCGACGCATCTGACCATTCTCAAATGGCTATGATAAATGAACCGTTATTTGCGAAACTCGATGCAAAGATTGACATCCAGCCAGTCATTAGCTTGGATGAGTTGCTCGATAAGATTTAAGTTTATGAGCATGTCGTCGCATAACAATCGCAATCAGAGCGACAGTTTTTACGATATGCCTGCGGCTTCACTACAAAACTGCGCCTGTTGCGGGCGTTAGGATTGAACAAATAATACAGAGGTTAGTTTATGGAATTATTAAAAATAATATGTGCAATCATACTTCCACCATTAGGTGTTTTTCTTCAGGTTGGGCTTGGTAAACATTTTTGGATAAATATCATTTTAACTATTCTTGGTTATATCCCAGGTATCGTTCATGGTGTATGGGTAGTGGCAAAAAATAAATAAGGAGAAAATAATTATGAGACAAAAAATAGTTGTACTTTTCTTGAGTGCTATTTTTGCTTTTGCGACAACAGGATGTGAAAATGAAGGTAGTGCTGAAAAAGCTGGAAAAGAGATTGATAAAGCCTATGAGAAAGCAGAAAAAGAAGTAAATAAGACAATAGACAATTTAAAAAAGAAAATTGAAGAAACAAAAGAAAAGGAATAGTATAAAATATGCTAACCAATCGTTTTAGATGACAAAAAAACAGCGCGTTCGGCCGGCATATTCAAGTGATCGTTATTGCCGAGTGCAGTCATTCTGCCACAGCTTTCCCAGTTTTTTGCTGCTGAACTCCACGTTGGACATGCCGGAGAACCGGGGAAGTAGGGATAAGATTCTGTAATAAAAAAACAATGAGCAGCCAGAACGCCAAGATTCAAGCTATAATGCGTTTGGGATGGCTGAGTTTAGAGAGGTGCCGTCTCTTATCTGGATACATCAGAGGTGCGGTGTCGGATCTTCTGGCCTGTCGTACCGCAGCACTGGGAGGCCATGTTCAAGGTTGCCCGGACAGACACTTCAAACGGCACTGGTATAACTCATGCAAAAACCGATTGTGCCCTCAATGTGCGCATAGCAAGGGGTCAAGTCCGCTTTTGACTTTGATTGACGTTTTCCTCTATAATTCTCAACTCTTTCTGTAAAGACCTGCTCCTTTCAATACGTTTTTCGCCCTCTGAATCACGCTACTTACAGAACTGTAGTTATCAATGCCAAATTCTTTGCCGACATTAGGTAATGTTTTACAGCATAAACGCCGGACAAGATATATGGCAATATCCCTTGCAATATTCTCAGTACCTCTTTTGGAAGTAAGAAGCTCTTTTGGAGTCACCTTGAAATGCTGACAAACACTGGATATAACTTTATCAACATCAGGTACCAGAATTTTCGACTCAGGAATCTCAACTCTATTCGCCAGAGTGATGAAATTTTCTTTAAAAGAGATGACTTGACCGGTTGTGAACTCTCCGGTAACAAAATCAGAAAGCTTGAATTTCTGCTGGCGGATGCAAGAGCCAAAGGGGCAGATACTGTAATTACCTGCGGTGGAGCCCAGTCAAACCAT
>JAAELB010000624.1 GCA_024227155.1 Desulfobulbaceae bacterium | reverse complement strand
TGGCATTAGTGATATCTGTGATATGGGAGCCTTTTTGAGGGCCACCGGTAAGCCACCAGATGATCCAGCTTTCAATGGTCCCGAATAAAATCTCTCCTGATGCGGCAGCACGATTAGTTTCCGGGACATTGTCAAGGATCCATTTGATTTTTGGACCTGAAAAATAACTGGCAACAGGAAGACCTGTTTTTTCATGGAAAAAATTTTCACCATATTCTTTTACCAGGGTCTTGCACATTTCATCTGTCCTTGTGCATTGCCAGACTATGGCATTGTAATATGGCTCACCTGACTTTTTATTCCAGACTACAATGGTCTCCCTTTGATTTGTAATTCCAATTGAATCAATCTGGTCTGGGGTAACTTTTGATTTTGACATTGTTTCTTGAATAACCCAGCAAGTATTATTCCAGATTTCCATGGGATCATGCTCAACCCATCCGGGTTTTGGGAATATCTGCTTATGTTCTTTTTGCGCAGATTCGAAAATAGTTCCCTGCTTGTCAAACAGGATAAATCTATTACTTGTGGTCCCGAGATCAATCGCTCCAACATACTTTGTCATGGCATTATCTCCAGATTAATTAATAAGATAATTTTAATCACAGGCGCTGTGGATTATGGCCTCTTCGG
>JAAELB010000623.1 GCA_024227155.1 Desulfobulbaceae bacterium | reverse complement strand
TATCGAAGATTTTTTTGAGGCTCAAATCGCTGTTGCTAAGGCAATTCAATTCCGATATCGCGCAGATTTACTTTCTGAGCCTTCTGATGAAAAACCAAAAGACCTTCAAAAAGAAGTGCGTCCAGCTTTACTTGACCTAGGCGATCAGATTATCGAACAGATAATGATGTACATTAGAACCCATGGCTCAATTGAACCAACACTGTTTTCAGAGTTTGATGCGACTATCAACATAAAATACGTTACAACTTCAGACAAGAAACTTTTATTTAAAGCCTTACGGAAAGTTAAACGACTACCGGTAAAGTAATTTAACAATTTGCTGCACTCAGAAACCTGCTTCGCAGCCTCTGGTGAGCAAGGCGTTACTATAGCCACCTCGAAGCTCTCTAGTTTGATAAATTTCTAAACCATTACCTTATTCCTGTTAAGTTTCAATGTGATCATGCCCAAAAAACATGTCCGAAAAGGAGCATTCGGACACGTTTAAATAATCAAATTTACTTCCAAAAAACCAACATAAAATGAAGCATATTAAAATAATAATGCTTCCAGATTATGTTTGATGACCACTTCAAAAGTGTTGTCAGGCAGCGTGGAAAATACTAACTGATTCTCTCACAACCTCAGATTCGAGATTCGCAGTACCAGTAGTAAATGGTAGTGAAGTCAGCCAGGCTAAGCATAATTCCTGAATCTCCAAGGTAATGCTGGGTGTAATACAATAAAGTACAAATTAATTGGCAAAAGCAACGTTGAAAATTCACTGAACTCAAATGAACAAATCGCCTATCATGCTCGTTTATGGATTGGCCGTTAAAAATACAGGGGTGTTTTGTAACAAAGGTAGAGGTAAGGGAGATTAGAATGCTTCTTCAGGAGCATTCATCATGGAATAGATCTCGTTTATCTCGCGAACTTTGTGTGCTTTGGAATTGGCGACGCCCCGATGGCCAGATAAAAGACATGGCCTGTCGCGAACTTCTTCGGAAACTTGACTTTCGAACGTTGATAAAACTACCACCACGCCAACGCCTAGCAGTTAGATAATAATTTTTTCAAATTATCCCTTACCGCTTCTTGGTCTTTGCCAGAAAGACCTCCTATTTTCTTGAGTATCAGACGACTATCTAAAGTAAAAAGTTTCATCCTCACTAGAGATGGTGCAGGTAAACCAGCTTCTTGAATACTTCCGATGTTTGTATCTAGTGGCCATGGTGAATTTTTTGAACTGGTAATCATTGCCAATACGCAGTTTTCGGTAATATCGTTAAAAGTGGCGAAGTCTGACAAGACAAGGGCCGGACGTTTTTTGTCTGTATTTTGATCCGTAAAAGGAAAAGGCACAACCACAACATCAAAGAGTTTATAGGTCACCGTATGCCTCTTCATCGTTCTTAGATGTCCATTCCGTCAATGTACCCTCAAGAGCTTGTGCGAACTCGAAATCAATTGATGTTGCCTTACGAATAAAAACCTTTTTATTTTCGCCTACCTCAAACGCTACTGAATCACCAGGCTTAACCCCTAGATATTTTCTTATTTTTCCAGGGATAGTTGCTTGACTTTTGCTGGTGAGTTTACTTGTTATTATTGTTTCCATTATGACCTCATTAACAATTGTTAATCTGATGAGTAATAATGTAATACTGCAATACTGTAATGACAACCTAATTGTTTAAAACATGATGATGTTTGTCTTTAAAGGTCAATAACACCACCTCCTTTTTGATACGTAACCGTTCGTTCAGTGCTCCAGGTTCGTTCAAGCTGGTCTCCTGGCTATAGTTGGCTATGCCAGGAGGCCTGATCGGACGAAAATGGGGTGCTGGTGAACGGTTACTTTGATACTTGGAATCTAATGGCTCAAAAACAGGGCCCCAACCAACAAAATAATTGATTATTTCCTCCAACCGAACTAATAACTCTTACAAGAAAGCTCTTCAGATGCAAATTACCGTTTAAGGTGCTACCCGCGAAACTGGGAGCGCATTTAATCATTCAATAGGAGGCTTCAATGAGATCGGTTTTTCGAATTTCTGCACTGTGTATCGCGTTGTTACTGGTTGCCACCCCCGTCCTGGCCGCCAAAAAGGTTCGCTGGAAGCTGGCCATGACCTGGTCATCAACCCTGACCCCGTTTGCCACAGCCCCACTCACTCTCGCCAAGATGGTAGAGGAAATGAGTGGTGGAAACTTTGTTATCCGGGTTGAAGGTTCTGAAAAACACAAAGCTGCTTTGGGTATTCTCGACATGACCAAAGGTGGCCAGTACGAAATGGGTCACTCGGCGTCCTACTACTGGAAAGGCAAGGACATTGCCACTGTCTTTTTCTGCACGGTGCCCTTTGGCATGAACGCCGATGAACAGAACGGCTGGTTCTACCACGGTGGTGGAATGGAGTTGATGCAAAAGACCTATGACAAATTCAAGGTATTGAGCTTTCCGGGCGGTAACACCGGGGTTCAGATGGGTGGCTGGTTCCAGAAAGAGATAAATTCACTGGATGACCTCAAAGGACTAAAAATGCGTATCCCCGGGCTGGCAGGAGAGGTGTTTGCCAAACTTGGTGTTAATGTAACCAATATCCCCTCCGGTGAACTCTACACATCCCTTGATCGTGGAACCATTGATGCACTTGAATGGGTCGGCCCCGCTATGGATATCAAAATGGGATTCCATAAAATTGCTCCCTACTACTACACTGGCTGGCATGAGCCTGCAACAGAGCTTCAGTTCCTAATCAACAAACGTGCCTATGACAAACTTCCTCCGGAATACCAGGCCATGCTGACTACGGCCATGAAGGCAGTAACTGCGGATCTGTACACTGACAACTTTGCAGGTTCTGTTGATGCCTGGGATAAGATGAAGACAGAATACCCGAACATCGTGGTTAAAACCTTTCCCCCTGAGGTACTGCAGGCGATGAAAAAAGCCGCGGACGAACTTTACAGTGAGTACGCCGCAAAAGACGAGAGCTTCAAGGAAGTATTTGAGTCCCAGAAGGCCTATATGAAAAAAGCCAGAATCTGGACCAACATTTCAGAGTATAATTATATCAAAACATCCCAAGAACTTACCCAGTAGGGGCTCCTCGACAGCCTAATGTAGC
>JAAELB010000622.1 GCA_024227155.1 Desulfobulbaceae bacterium | reverse complement strand
CCAGCTAGATTTCGTTTTTCTTATACTCTGGCGATCAAGATCCAGATCTATGCGATTTTTAAGCTTTACAGGCAGAGGTATCCGGGAAAACTCCTGACATAATTTAGAATCAAGGGTTTCATCTTTACAGTATAATTCCCTACACTCCGGGCACTTTTCAGCATGTCTGAGGGCTTGGTCTGCTTCAGAGACATCGTAGAGATCTCTTTCCTCTAGCCACTTATAAAAAGCTCTACAGTCCATGTGCACCTCCAATGAGCAACATACTCGCCAATTGCCCAACTTTTCTCCCCAGCGATAAACCTTTGGCTACCCGCAAAACGTGTTTCTTGAGATGTTTTTTAGCCCTTGAAAGTCGTGACATAACTGTGCCAATGGGAAGATCAAGATAGTCGGATATTTCCTGGTAGGTCAAATCCTCCATATAGTAGAGGATGAGTGGTGACTTAAATTTTTCAGGGAGGACATTGAGTACTTTTTGAACTTCTTCTCTGTCGATTTTCTCATCATAGTTTTTGGCCAGTGACTTTTCATTTTCATCAACCACATATTTTAAAT
>JAAELB010000621.1 GCA_024227155.1 Desulfobulbaceae bacterium | reverse complement strand
CACTCTATAAAAGGTGCAGCTGCCAGTTTAGGGGTTGATGGAATACGTGAGATCACAATGAAAATTGAAACTGACAGTAGGAGTGGATCATTAATAATAGCCAAGGAGCAGTTGGCTAATCTAGAAGATCTACTTCAACAACTTCAAGAGCTATAATCACCACCACTGTCGTTTTCTATTTTTCCCAAGAAAATGACAGTGGTATTGTTGACATTCTATCTTGTCAAATGTCTATACTTTATCCTATGAGGCTGGTCTGCAGCTGCACCTAAACGTGACTTGCGATCCTTTTCGTAGTCTGAATAGTTTCCTTCAAACCAGATAACCTTTGAATCGCCCTCAAAAGCGAGAATATGGGTGGCAATTCTATCCAAGAACCAACGGTCATGGCTAATAACAACAGCACAACCACCAAAGTTTTCCAAGGCCTCTTCTAAGGCTCTCAGGGTATTAACGTCCAAATCATTGGTTGGTTCATCAAGAAGAAGTACATTACCACCTTCCTTTAGCATTCTTGCAAGATGTACCCTGTTACGTTGTCCTCCTGAAAGTAATCCGACTTTCTTTTGCTGGTCAGAGCCAGAAAAATTAAATTTACCTACGTAGGCTCTACTGTTAATTTCTTTTGTGCCAAGCCATAGCGTATCTTGGTTATCAGAAATTGCTTGCCAAATGGTATGGTCAGGATCTAGTGATTCTCGGGATTGATCTACGTAGGAAAGTTTTACTGTTTCTCCTAACCTGATTGTACCGCTGTCAGGT
>JAAELB010000620.1 GCA_024227155.1 Desulfobulbaceae bacterium | reverse complement strand
TTAAAAAATTTCTTCAGTCTTTCAGACTCATTTTCATTTGCTTCAAGAACTCTTTTTTGAATATTAATTTCCATTTTAAATCCTTTATTTTAATGAGCTTTGCTAATCAGCAAGCTCAATTGAATCTATGTCAATCTCTCTTCCTGAAAGCATTTCAAGGTCAGTTGCTTTGCATTCAGGGCACGTGAAAATCGGATTATCAACTTCCCATTCAGTACCGCATTTGTTGCAATGCACCAAAACAGGAACACTTTTTATAATTAGCTTGGTATCCTCAAGTGGTGTATCTTTTACAATTATTGAAAAACAAAACCTGAGGCTATCTTCTACAACAGAAGCAAACTTGCCTATCCTGAGATTCATTTTTTCAATCTTAGGATCTTTTACATCTTCTGGAATGGATGCAAGTGCAATCTCAACTATTTTCTCTGCAATACCCATCTCATGCATAATTAATCTTTACCTTCTCTTGCTCAATGTTAATATATAAATCTTTAAATGGTCAATCAAATCTCATTT
>JAAELB010000619.1 GCA_024227155.1 Desulfobulbaceae bacterium | reverse complement strand
TCAAAAAACAATTTATCCTTGCAAAACAATGGGTTAATATGACGGCGTTCTTGATGCCATTTGCCAAAGAGAAAGAAACCCTTTAAAAAACAGGGGAAAACGTTCGCTATTCCCCCAAAAAAACAAGAGAAATTCCGGAAAAATGAACTTCACCCAAAAGCCGCCCTCACTCTCAAGGCTAAGGAGATGCTGTAACCAGTTGAATTGCCAGATCTTTTACTCCACCCCCTACAACCTGGCAACCAAGGTAACACTTGGTTGAAATTCCTCTTTTACGGAACACAGAGAAATTCCGGTCGGAAATTCCGGGGACAATACTATTTCTTTATATTTTGGAGGCTAAGAAGTGATAGAGTGAAAGGTTTGGTTGGTGGCGAACACCAGTTATTTAATCAGGATATAGGTATTGTGTTTGAATTTCCACCAGAATTCCCCCAAAAACACCCCAGCTCGCAGGTATGAAACAGGAAAAAGGGCTAGTATATCCGTAGGATTTGAAAATTTATGTTGTCGTTTGCTACCCTTACTCTTCGGTAGTGGGTTGATTTCCTATTTCCATCACCATTTCCATTTCCATTTCCATTTTGCTCATGACGTGTTCGTAACCATGCGCTTTGGAGTGTGTAATGGTGCACGCGCTGCAATCTTTAAGCCTTTGGTGTATTTAATATAATTACCACCACATTGGCTTACTAATAACGGTATTAAATCAACGCATGGAGTGGCGTTATTGCTAAGAAATTAACAGATTCCCCTATGCAAACAACCAACCCAAAGGTTTTTTACTGGTGGTAACATGGTGCGGGGATCTGATCTCGTGGTTACTGCAATCTGGGAAGGAAGAGGTGGGGCTCACGGTATTTTGAAATATCCTGGTGAATCCGTTCTATGATCCGATGTAACCATAAAGACTGTTAGCATGGCCCATAAAGCTAATCTAGGAATTATTTTATAGAGGATTTTTTAAAAGAAAAAGGGTCTTCAAAATTTAGGTTTACTGATATTAGCCTTCTCCATTTTATAACGTAGAACCCTTTCACTAATGCCAAGACTCACGGCCGCCTTTGTCTGCACCCAGTGGTGTAACTCTAGTGCATCTATCAACATCTGTCGCTCCACTTCAGACAGCCGCTGATTCAGATCACCTTCTTCAGCCTCTCCACGGAAATGCTTTATTTCAGGAGGAAGCTCACTCGGTGTAATAACCGGCCTTCTCGACAAGGTAATTACACGCTGCACAACATGCTCTAACTCTCTTATATTACCAGGAAAATTATACTTCCCCAGAAGATTGAGAGCTTGATCGTCAAAACGGGTGGTTGCGTTAAACTTCTCAAGGAAGAAGTGTACCAATGCTGGAATTTCCTTTTTTCTTCTCCGTAGGGGTGGAATCTCAATATCTATAACATTGAGCCGAAAAAAGAGGTCTTCCCTGAAATGTCCCTGCTCTACTAACAATTTTAGATCCCGATTGGTGGCTGCTATAATTCTAACATCCAACGAAATCGGCTTTTCTCCACCCACACGGGTTATTTTTTTTTCTTGAAGAGTACGGAGCAATTTTGCCTGCATAGCAAGAGGCAGCTCTCCTACCTCGTCGAGCAACAAGGTCCCGCCATGAGCCTGTTCAAACACTCCTCTCCGTCTGGAATCAGCCCCTGTAAAAGCTCCACGCTCATGACCAAACAATTCTGATTCAAAAAGATGTTCTGGAATTGCAGCACAGTTTAGCTCTATGAACTGGCCATTTTTTTTATCACTCAGCAAGTGGATCAACCTAGCTATCAACTCTTTACCTGTACCAGTCTCACCACGCAAAAAAACAGTCCATGGAGTCGGAGCTGCGCGCATAACCATAGATATCAGCGCTCTCATCGGTTCACTATCCACCACCATACGGACCGGTAACTCTTCCAGGGCAATAGTATCTTTCACCTGCTCAACATCCTGGGCAATAAAAAGCTGCTCTTCTATTTGCTGAAGCTTTGCCAGCAGCACTTCCAGGTCAATAGGCTTTTCAAGAAAATCGTCCGCACCCATCTGCATTACCTTCACGGCCATATCAACAGATCCGTAAGCAGTAATCATTATAGCCCGTACCAATGGACTAATTTCCTTGAGTCGGGCAAGAAGTTCATCACCATCCATTCCTGGCATACGGTGATCAAGCAGGACAAGCTCAACCGGATGGGCCAGGAAAATTTTCAGCGCCTCTGCACCGCTTCCTGCGCTGTAAATGGTATACCCCTGTTTTTCAAGAAAACCGTGGAGAAGTTCTCGCTGCATGGCTTCATCGTCGACAAGCAGAACATTCATAGTTTCTTAGTCTTATTAGTCATGATGTTGATAGCGGAATGGTAAGGGTCACGGTAAACGTCTTGGTGTGTTCGTCGGGATAGATACAAAAATTCCACATATGTGCCTCAGCAATACGACGACACAACGCAAGACCAAGACCGGAACCCCTGATTTTAGTAGTGAAGTAAGGTTCACCAATACGCTTTGCCTCTTCTTCTTTAAGCAAAAATCCATTGTTAATTATCTCTAAAGTGACATTTTTCTGATCCGCATTCAACACAATCTGCACGATACCACCAGACTCTAGCGCCTCAACACTATTTTTAAGGAGATTTTCCAAAAGCTCAGCCAAAAGATCGCGATCGCCATAAATAGTATCTATGTTTGCCAAATCAACCTGCAGTTCAACTCGCTGCTGTTCGTATATGGGAGTATAAAGGGCAAGCTGCTGTCTGATAAGATTAGCCACGTCAACAACGTTCTGTTTTGGAATGAGATTAGCGGTAAAGCGTTGAAGCCCCCCAATGATATTACTAGTTCGGGTGACAGCCTCACGCATGGCC
>JAAELB010000618.1 GCA_024227155.1 Desulfobulbaceae bacterium | reverse complement strand
GGATGGGAAACAGCTTGTTGATGACATAGGGAAACTAGAGAATCTCCAGGAGGATTTTGATCTTTTTTGTCAAAAAGTAGGAATTAGAGTGGCCCTTCCCCATAAAAATAAGTCTCGTAAAAAACATGATTACAAAAAATACTATGATAATAAAACCAGGGATATCGTTGCCCGGAGATTTAGAAGAGACATTGAAACGTTTGGGTATACGTTTGACTGACAGTAGTCCAACTTAATACTTATCAGTCCGGATGAAGATTGTTCACATATATACTATTCGTATCTCGCATACATCGATATAAATATTGCAACAGGTTGTACCGGAAACGGCACCCCGATCCAAAGCCTATTTTTGCTGTAGCTCGAAACGAGTTCTAGCACTCAGAGGGAATAAACAATGCCATACAATCACAATAAGAGACATTTACGCTGTTTCTAAGCCATTGAATGCAGGAGAGAAATACGCGGTGTAAAAAAGCCTTTACCCCTGATGAAGACGAACAATCAATCAGTTACGGCCTGGCTGCGATAGATATCAGAGAATTCCACCCCAAAGCAGGTTTTTTTCACCACAATCCTTCAATAAGGGTGGCTACCATGGGATCATTAGATTTCTAAAGTCATAAATGAGTTACCCCCATGGCAGCCAGACAAGCAGACTTATTTTCCTGGACAGATATTGAAGCCAGCTCAGACCTGGATCGTTTCGCCCTGGTT